>NZ_CP109171.1:642500-963750 GCF_036246005.1 Streptomyces sp. NBC_01723 | reverse complement strand
AAGACGGCTCCCATCAGCAGCGCGCGCAGCATCGGGTAGTCGCGGTCGACGTCCCGCGAGCCGTGCCGGGCGACGGTGTCCCGCAGGAGTTCCGCCAGCCTCCGCTGCTCGGGGCACGGCACGAAACCCACCTCGGCCTGGAGCAGGCCCGCCATGTGCTGGCGCATGAGCACCGGCCGGTCCCTGGCGAGGCCCAGGATCGCGTCGACGGCGCGCGCCATCCGCTCGGCCCCGTCGGCGGTGCGGGGTTCGCGCTCCAGGGCCTCCTCCAGCGTGCGGTGCATCAGCCGGTGCACGGCGGACTGCACCAGCTGGCGTTTGCCGGGGAAGTAGTACGAGACCAGGCCGCGTGCCGAGCCCGCGCGGTCGGCGATGGCGCCCAGCGTGGTCGCCTCGTACCCGTGCTCGCCCACCAGCTCCACGGCGGCTTGCAGAAGCCGCTCCTTCGAACGCCGCCGCAACTCTTCATTGACCGAGGCGCTGCGCGGGGACATGCTGTACTCCTGCGTTGACTGGCTGCCAGCCAACTATACTCGGCGCAGGCGGGCCGGCCCTTCAGAGGTCCGGTCCGGTCATGTCCGTCCCGGGCGACACGGGGGATCGTCCGGGACGGACGCACCCGCCTCGCTGGTTGCCTCGGGCTATGATCGCCGGCGGAGAGCCCGCCGTCATCATCGCCGGTGTGACCGCCGGCCTCGGACTGCTCGTCACGTTCGGCTCGGCTTGTCCGCGGGACGGGCGGGCGCGATCGTCGCCATCATCTCCGCGGTGTTCGCCGCCGCCGTCACCCGACCGGTCGCCGCGCTGCTCGCCGCCTACGGGGCTGGACCTGTCCACGGACAGGATCGGCGCCCTCAGCGCGGTCGTCCTCGCCGGACTCGGCCTCCTCAGCCGTGGCCAGGCCGACCCGGGCGCGCCGGTCGGGGCCGAGCCTCCGCGAACGGTCTGATGCCGTGTCGTGTGGCCCGGCGCCGGGGTGCGGTGGTGCGTGCGTGCCGCACCCCGGCCGGGTGCCCCGGTTCGGGGCCGGGGTCAGCGGGTGGTGCAGCCGCCGTCGACGGGCAGGGCGACGCCGATCACGAAGCTGGCGCCGGGACTGCACAGCCACAGGGCGCCGAAGTCTCCCGCCAGACCAGCTCCACCGTCACCGACAACGTGCCCGAGGGCATGGCCGAATGGCGGAGCAGGCCCCTCGGCACCGTTTATCCGGTGGCCTTCATCGACGCCATCCACGAGAAGAACCGCAACGGTGCGATCGCCACCCGGCCGATCTATTAGGCCTCGGCCGTCACCACCGAGGGCCGGCGGGAGATCCTGGGCTTGTGGGCCGGCGACGGGTGCGAGGGCGCCAAGCACTGGCTGCACATCCTCACCGAGATCAAGAACCGCGGCGTGAGCGCGGTCCTCGTCGATGTCGGTGGCCCCCGGCCTTCTGCTGCCGCGGTGCGTCGGTGCTCAGCTCTCGTGGATGTGGGCGAGGCTGCCGTCGTGTTGTTCGTAGTGGGAGAGGGCGATGCCGATGCCGATGAAGGTGGGCGCCCATTCGCCTACGAAGATGCCCCATCGGTCGGCGCGTTCGATGCCGGCGGCTTCGGCTTTGAGGCTGCCGATCCAGGAGGCGACGCTGAGGCCGATGGAGGCGATGCCGGCGAGGTAGGCGTGTTCGCTTCTGATGCCGATGTCGTGCATCTTCTTGATGATCACGGCGGGTCCTCTCTGTGGGGTTGGGGTCGGAGTTCCACGTCCGCTACGTCCTATTCATTCCGTATCGATGCATCTCCTTCGGTGTAGTCACTTTTCGGAACCAGCAACGACGGTCCGTCGAGGCGGTCGGCAAACCTGTGGTGCATGCGTACTCTCCCGGGCCAGGATGCGGCTATGCGTCACGTCCAGAACGATCCCGAGTTGCAGGAGCAGGTTCGGCGGTTCGTCACGCCTGATCGTCGATACCTTCGGTTGGGCGGGGGCCTTCTGCGGCTGAACCCTGTCGAGCGATCCGCTTTTGTGCGGGATCTGGCTCAGGCTGCCTACGAGATCACTCCGGCGGAGCTCAGCATCCTCTTCGAGGGCGGATGGCGCGAGCGCAAGACTGCCGCATGGCTGGTGGCTGTGGCCCACAGGACCGAGTTCCGCGACCTCATCGGTCGGCTCCTACTGGCCAGCGAGGGGCCGTATGCGGGCGCGGCGTACTGCGTCGTCCTTGCGAAGTTCGGCAGTGCGGCGGATGCCGAACTGCTCAGCGCATACCTTGATCACTACTTGTTGCGTCCCGACCTCGACTACGACCAGGCAGTCGTCCTCGGGACGCTCCTGTACCTCGATGGGATTCTCGGCTCCGAGTACACAACACGGTTCCTCGGCCCGGACGGTCCGTGGGACCGATGGCTCGAAGTCCGGGCCGTTGCGGCCCCTGACCCGCAACACTGCCGGCAGACCGTGCAGCAACTCTGCGTTCTCGTCGACGAGACCGCTGAGGCCTTCGTCTCGCCGGACTGCGCGAGTTGATCATGATCGAGCGAGACATCGTCCTCAACCAAATCGCCCAAGGCGTGCGCCCGGTCTCACAGGGCTTCGGCAGTCCTCAACGAGTGGCTGTGACAGTGGGTTTTGCCGTCGACCTCAGTCTGTCGGTGTCGGCGCGGCGCAGGCATCGGCGATGGCCCGCGTGTCCAAGTAGAACGGACGGACCTCGGTGATCCGCCCGTCCTTGACCGTGATCGCTTGCAGAATGGGGAAGTTGAGTTCACGGCCGGTCGCGCGAGCGCGAGCACGGACCTGTGTGAGCACGACCGCAGTCTCACCGGTGGCCAGGAACTCCTGTTCCACCATCTCGAACGACTCCCACACCTCTCCCATCATGAGGAAAAACTGCGTCATGCCGTTGTGCCCACGCCAAGTGCCTCCGTATGGCAGGGCATCTGCTTGATGCAACTCGACATCCGGCGCGAAGAAGGGGGCGAGGAGGTCGAACGAAGCCTCGCCAGGGCCTCCCGCCGCCAGGTACTCCGCCTCAGCCGCATACATGCCGGTGAGAACTGTTGCTGACTCCGTAATGGATGACATCGTCATGCCGCCAGCATGAGGGCCGCAGCAGGACCTTGCTGGCGGCAATCAGACATCGTTGAGCTGCACGTTCGGCACTTCCGGCAACACGCCCTACCTGCTCCCCCTGCGGAGCTGCTCTTCAGCCTTCCGGGTCAGACGCCGGTAGTACGGCCACACTGGCTTCGGCCGCTGGGCGTCACGGTAGGCCAGGAACGGGGCCGCGGACCGACCCAGCGTGACCAGCGCTGGAGCCCAGAGATCGAGGAAGTCCTTCTCGCTCACGTACCTTTTGGCGCAGTAGAAGCCGGCAATGTCGAGGCCGGCCAGGGCTCGGTTCGCAAGCTCGTACTGCTCTGGGGTCAGGCTTTCCACGTCCTGCATCTCGTGCAGCACCTTTCGCCCAGTCTGGAGCTTCGGGTCGATCAGTGATTCGTGGAGCCGCAAGGTGATGTCCCGGCGGTCGTTGCGGACCGACCGGTACAGCGAGCAGAGGCTGATCACCAGGGCGATCCCGGATATGACGACTGCGGTCCCGTTCACGTCTGCTGCGTCCCCCTCGGCCGTAAGCTGTGTCTGGGTCAGCAGTCGTACCCAGGGGCCACGGGCTGCATCCCGCAGCGCGCTTCCTAGCTGTCCAGAAATCCAAGGGCGCTGTCGGGCCGGCACACGTCGCAGGGTCTGACGCCTTCGGTGATGGCGGCCCGCACCTCGTCGAGGGTGTAGGCGAGCCAGGTCTCCAGGGTGCGGAGTCGCGGCAGGTCGGGCGGGAGGTCGGTCACGCCTCCAGCTTGCACCAAAATTCGAACAAGATTTCTACTGGGGTCATGGTCAGACGCAAGGTCGAGTACCTCACCGACACCCAGGAGCGGATCCTCGGCGCCATCCGCGCGGCCATCACCGAGCAGGGCGAGGCCCCCACCGTCGCCGAGATCGCCTCCACGGTGGATCTGCGGCCGTCATCAGTGCACTATCAGCTGCGCGAGCTGGAAGCGAAGGGCGCCATCGCCCGCGAGCCGCACCAGCCGCGTGGAATCCGACTCGCATGATGGCGGGCATGACCGCCGGCCGCTTCCACCTGACCGTGGTCGCCGATGGCAGGGAGGTGCTGCACGGCTGGTGGGGGAGCGAGACGGTGGTTCGCGGCAAGTTCACCGCCTGGATCGGCCGGCACGGGACACGGCCCGGCGCCCGGGTCACGCTCATGGACGAGGAGACGGGAGCCGTGCTGACGGAAGCTGCAGCACCGTCGTAGGGGGCGGTGGCGGGGCGGATGCCGAAGAGCCGCAGAAGACCTCCCCCAGGGCCCACGGTGAAGAGGAATCCCAGAAGGTGACGAAGACCCGGAAAACCTTGTCGAACGCGCTGTTGCGTTCAATGAGCAGCCACCTTGCCGGGACGCGTTGGCCTGAGCGATCCGATGATTCTTCCCCCATGAGCGATCAGCGTGGCCCCGCGGGGGAGAGCCGTCCAACGCGTTGCCTGAATCGAGTTCCCGTCGGTTGCAGATGGCGATGGGCTGCTCGCCGACGCGACGCCCCGGCACTGTCAGTGGCCCCTCGTAGACTCGTCCTATCGATCCGACGAGCAAGTCGGGTTTGTTGTGGCTGAAGGCCCCGTCTGGTCACGCAGGCGGGGTCTGCCGCTGCCTGGGGTGCATCCATTGGGAGGGTGCGACGGGAAGGGGCGGGTGAGGGCTCATCCTCGGGACCCTCGCCGCCCCCGGTGCTCCGGCGGAATCACCACCGGGGGCGGCCTCACCCGGCAAGCTCCGGGTGCCGGACGACCCTCTTTGCGGCCCTCTCGACGTCGACGCGAGGCTTGCCTTACGCGGTGAACGTGCTCGGTGACTGCGGCTTGGAACGTGTCGGCGGCCCCCAGCTGTGCGGCGCGGGCGCCGGGACCCTCGCCGACCTCGACGGGCAGGTGCGGCAGCGGCAGGCGCAGCTGAAGCCGCGATCCCGGGACCGGTACGCGGCCGACCGGCTTACTGCGGGCGCGGCTACGGTGCTCGCGGAGTCGATGGGGCCGGGCCGCCGCAAACACGGCAGGTCGACAGGGCACCCCCAACAGTGTCCCGGGCGACACGGGAGATCGTCCGGGACGGACGCACCCGCCCCGCTGGGTTCCTCGGGCTATGTGCCCGGCCCCGTTCGGCGCACCAGGTCGAGCACCGGTCGCAGTCCGGCCGGGCGCTCGGTCACCGGCAGATGATCCACGAAGTGAACTCCGCAGCCGAGGGCCGCGGCGCCGCCGTCCGCCCGCCGGTCGTCGCCCACCATCAGGGTCCGCCCCGGCTCCGCGCCGAGCGCCTCGCAGGCAAGCGCGAAAAGCCGGGGGTCGGGCTTGCGGATGCCGTGCTCGTAGGACAGGACGTACGCGTCCACGTACCGGTCGAGGCCGTGTGCGCGG
Source organism: Streptomyces sp. NBC_01723 (assembly GCF_036246005.1). Lineage (NCBI taxonomy): Bacteria > Bacillati > Actinomycetota > Actinomycetes > Kitasatosporales > Streptomycetaceae > Streptomyces > Streptomyces sp. NBC_01723. The sequence goes on along the minus strand of NZ_CP109171.1, from coordinate 958,296 downwards.
AAGACGGGCCGCAGATCCCAGCCGATGTTGCTGACCACGCCCACGGCGACGCCCTGACCGCGCAGCGTCTCCAGCACCTCGGCGGCGTCGGGGTAGGGGCGCCAGGCGCCCGGCGTCATGTGGCGCTCGTACAGCGCGTCGTGCAGCCCGGGGTCCGGCAGCGGCACCCGCCGGGACAGCCCGGTGTAGGCGGCCCGGTGCAGCGCGGAGCTCTCGTCGCGGGTCTCCCACACCCCGGCCAGCTCCTCCGGTACCCGCACCGGCGGTGCGCCGCCGGGCAGCGCCCCCGCGGCCTCCAGCGCCCGTGCCGTCTCGGCCAATTCCGGACCGGACAGGGGAACCCCGGCACCGTCGAGCACGGCACGCAGCCAGTCCTCGGACGCTTCGATGCGGAACAGGGTTCCGGAGAAGTCGAACAGCACGGCGGTCATGGGCGGATCCTACGAGGCGGGGCGGCGGCCAGGTGCCGGAGTCAGGGATGCCGGCGCCGGTGCACCAGGACCGCGAGCGCCGTCACCAGGACGCCCAGGAGCCAGCCGCCCGCCACGTCCGTGGCCCAGTGCACGCCCAGCCATACCCGGGTCACACCGACGCCCGCCACGGAGATCGCCGCCACGGCCCAGGCGGCGCGGCGCAGGGCGGGGGAGGCGCCGTAGTAGTGGACGAGCCACACCAGGAGGCCGCACACGAAGGTCGCCGTCATGGCGTGGCCGGACGGGAAGGCCGCGTAGTGGGCGGAGTCGACGGGGTCGGGCCAGACCGGGCGGGGGCGGTCCACCGCGGCTTTCAGGACCTGTTGGAGAAGGCTGCCCAGCAGGCAGGTGGCCCCCAGCCAGACCGCCGTCCAGCGGTCCCCGCGCCGGAACCACAGCCACAGCACGACCGCCGCGGACAGGAGCCGCATCGTCCACGTGTCCCACACCCAGTCGGTGAGGACCCGCATGGCCTGCGTGACGTCGGGTTCGTCGACGGCCCAGCGGTGCGTCGTGGTGGCGATGTCGTCGTCGAGGCGGATCAACGGCCCCCACTCGACCGCCACCAGCGTGAGCAGCAGCGCCGAGCACACGGCCAGCGTCCAGGTGAGGCCGAGAGCCGTGCGGGGGCGCGGTGGGGTGGGCGGGGAGTCGACGGGCGGCGTCTGCATGCTGCGATACTCGCCGACCGGATGGCCCGGAGGCCAATTCCCGGGGTGGGAGCGCCCGCGGGCCGGCTAACCCAGCGCCCGCAGCCCCGGCGCGAACGCCACGAGTACCGGTACCGCCGGCACCAGCGCGGCCGCAGCCGTCAGCCGCAGCCGCCGGGCCGCCGAGAGCCGGTCGGGCGGGGTGAGCAACCGGTGCACCCGCTGCGGGACCTGGGCCTGCGGGGTCGGGCACGGACCGAACACGCCGCGGTCCTCGTTGAGTTCGACCAGCGCCAGCGCGGTCGTCAGGCGGCCGAAGCGGCGGGACGCCACGTCGTCCGCGGCGAGTTCGACCAGGCGGTGCATCTCGTCGCGGAACGCGGCGAAGACCGGAACCTGCGGGAACCCGTCCGCCAGCGCGGCCGAGCAGTGCAGCAGCCAGTCGTGCCGCGCCTGCGCGTGCCCCTTCTCGTGGGCGAGGACCGCGTCCAGCTGACGGCCCTTGAGGCGGCTCAGCGCGGCGGTGGTGACGACCAGCTGCGGGGGAGTGCCGGGCAGCCACCAGGCGTCCGGCCGCTCGCCCTCCAGGACGACGAGGCGGTCCGGTCCTGGCGCCTCGCCGGGCAACAACGGGGCGCGGTGCAGGAGTTCCGAGCGGCGCACCCGACGCCGGGAACGGGCCCGTACGACCTCCCGGACGAGCATCGTGGCGCTCCACAACCCGGCACAGGCCAGGGTGAGGGCGGTCGTGTCCGCCCAGAGGCCGGACGTGCCGAGCGCGTAGGCCTCGACCACCGGGCCCGGCGCCGTCGCGAAGACGGGCCCGCCCACCGCGTGCCAGGCCGCCGCCGCGCTGAACGTCATCGACAGCGCGCAGCACACCAGCACGGCCGCCACCACGCACTGCCACACCCACAGGGCGACCACCGGTTCGCGGTCCGGCCAGTCCGCCCGGGCGAGCAGTCTCGGGGCGAGCACGGCCGTCAGGGCGCCGAGCAGCAGCAGTGCCGCGGGGAGAATCATGGGGGCAGCCTATGAGCGCGGCGCCGCCCGCAGTACGGGCCGAGGCGCAAAGTGACGCAGGCAACGGTTGCGTGCGGCGAACACCGGGCACGGCCGGCCGACGGCGCGGTCACAGGTCCGCGTCACCCGGCCCCGGTGCACCGCCGGGTCACATGGCCGCCAGCATGGCCAGCATCGCGATGCCCATGGAGAGGCGGCAGGCCCGGGCCAGCTCCGGCCGGTCCCCCCACCCGGCCGTCGGACCACCGCCCCCGGCGACGGCGACGACCGGCAGCAGGCGTACGCCGGACAGCAGGACGTATCCGGTGAAGTAGAGCAGCAGCGCACCCGTCGCCGCGGGCGGACCGGACACGCCGTGCCCGTGGGCGTGGGCGGGCGAACCGGCCATGACCACCGCCATGTAGACCATGGCCGCGGCCCCGACGAGGTGGTGCAGGTGGTGGCCCCCGTACCGGGCCGCCGCCCACAGGGCGCGCAGCCCGGCGGCGCCGAACACCACCACGTATACGGCCCAGGCCCACGTGGGTGGGGTGAACGCCGCCGCGGGCACGGCCATGGCGGCCATGCCGAACCCCATCAGCGCCTCGCCGCCCGCGGCGCGGCGCTGTTCCCCCTCGTGGCTGCGCATCCGCAGCAGGCAGTACGCGCCGGTCGCCGCGCACAGCGCGACCAGCAGCCATCCGGGCGACACCGGTCCGTGCACACGCACCTCCCCGTTCGGCGGTCCACGGTCGGTCAAGGCCTGCCCCGGCCACGCGGCGCGCACGCGAGCGCAAGGGAGTACGCAGGGGGTTATTCGGGGGAGCGCGGGGGATTGCCGCTGGTCGGCGCCACGGCATGGCGGCGCGGGCGCTCCCCGCCGGCACGAGGAGTGATGATTCACAAGTAAAACACCTGCTAAGGTAATTCATATGAGCAGTGCGCACCCCTCCATCCCCGGCACCTCACCGGGCCGACGTCTGTCCCTGGCCGGCGTGCTGCGCCTGCGCCGGCCCTCCGAGATCTGGTTCAAGCCCGCCCTGAGTTCGGTCGCCGCCGTCGCCCCGCCCAACCTGCTCCTGCTGGCACTCGGCCGGCTCGACCTGGCGATGTACACGATGGCCGGGTCCCTGTGCGCGCTCTACGCCCACAACCGCCCCTACGCCGCCCGGGCCCGGGCCCTCGCGTGGGTGGTGCTCGGCATGCTCGGCGGAGTCGCCGTCGCCCTGGTCACCGCCTCGCTCACCCGGAACGCCGTCGTCCTGGTCACCGTCGGGGCCCTGCTGGCCGCCGTGCAGAAGGCACTGTGCGACGCCACCCGCATCGGCCCGCCGGGCAACGTGGTCCTGACCTTCATCAGCTCCGCCGCCCTCTTCGTCCCGCACACCCTCGGCCAGATCCCCGCCCACCTGGCCCTGGGCGCCGCCGCCGGCGCCTGGGCCTGGCTGGTCTGCATGGCACCCGTCCTGGTCCGACCGCACGGCCCGGAACGCCGGGCCACCGCCCAGGCCCTGAACGCCGCCGCCGCGTACGCCGAAACCGAGCACGCCGACCCCCGTGCCGCCGGCGACGGCGACGCCCACGCCGCCGCCCGTGCCGCCGGGTACGCCGCAGTGCAGCACGCCTGGCAGACGCTGCTGTCCCTCCCGGCCACCGGCGCCCGCGCCACCACCCGGCACGCCCTCGAACGCCTCGTCGTCCGCGCCGAGGTCGCGCTGGCCGCCCCCGCCGACACCGACCCCGAGCCGCTGCGCACCTGGGCCCGCGCCCTGCGTGGCACCGGCCGCGTCCCCCGCACCGACGACGGCCCGGCCGTCACCGACGAACTCCTCGGCGTCGACGCCGAACTCGCCGCCCGCCCCGCCCCCCTGTGGCAGCGGCTCGGCCCGCTCACTCCGGTCGCCGTACGCACCGCCCTGGGCTGCGCGCTGGCCGGCTACGCCTCCCTGGCCCTCGGCGTCGGCCGCCCCTACTGGGCGCTGGTCACCGCCGCCGCGCTCTACCAGGCCAATCTGACCCTCACCTGGAGCCGGGCCGTGCAGCGCGTGGTCGGCAACCTCGCCGGGGTGCTGCTCTTCGCCGCCATAGCCCCGCTCGCCCACCTCGGCCGGGCGCCGCTCGTCCTGCTCTGCCTCGCCCTCAACTTCGGCGCCGAGGCCCTCATCACCCGCAACTACTGGCTCGGCAGCGTCTGCGTGACCCCGATGGCGCTGCTCATCACCGAGTTCGCCGGATACCAGGAACCGGGTTCCCTGATCACCGAGCGGGTGGTGGACACCCTCGTCGGCGCCCTGGTCGGCTTCCTGGCCGCCGTCGCCGTCACCGACCGGAGCGCTGGGAACCGCGTCGAGCGTGCGCTGCGGGCCGCCGACCGGGCCCGGGAGCACACGGCCCGCGTCCTGGCGGAGCCCGATCCGGCGCCCGGCGCCCTGGAGGCCGCCCGCCGGTCCCTGGCCGCCGCGCTGACCGACCTGCGGGCCACCGTGGACGGGGCGGCCGGCGAATGGTGGGGACGCGCACTGCCGCAGGAGAGGGTCGTGCTCGCCGAGCAGTCCGGACACCGTACGCTCGCCGCAGCGGTGCGACGCCGGGCAGCGCGTCGGGACCGGGACACGGGAACGAGAGCGGAGGACGTACGGCCATGACCGCAACCGACGGGGGCTCGGCGACCGGGGGCGACGGGAGAGGGGGACCGGGCGGCGACACCGTGGCCGCGGTCGTGCGGCAGTGGCGGGCCGTCCATCCGGACCTCGACACCGGGCCGATGGAGATCATCGGCCGGATCAACCGCTGCGCCGCCCTCCTCCAGCAGGCCGAGGACGCGCCACTGCGCCGGGCCGGCCTGAGCCGGGCCGAGTTCGACCTGCTCGGCGCGCTGCGCCGCACCGGCCACGAGCTGACCCCGGGCGACCTCGCCCGCGAGACCTTCTCCTCCGGCGCCGCCGTCACCAAGCGCCTCAAGCAGCTCACCGAGCGCGGCCTGGTGGAGCGGCGCGGCGACACCCGCGACCGACGCGTCGCGCACGTCCGCCTCACGGACACCGGACGCGACCTCGTCGACGGCATCCTGCCCGAACAGCTCGCCTACGAGGCCGCCGTGCTGTCGGGCGTCGACGAGCCCCGGCAGGGGGAGCTGGCGGCACTTCTCGGCGGGCTGCTGGGCCAGCTGGAGGGCCGCCTGGACGCGCTGCGGGTCTGAAGCGGCCCCCGAAGGCGGGGCCGGGCCGGCACCCGGCGGCCGCCACACGCCGCCCCGGCAGGCTCAGCGCTCGTCCCCCGCCCGGTACACGCCGAACATCGCGCCCCGGGGATCGCGCAGCACCGCGATCCGCGGTCCGTCGGGCGGCGAGACGGGCTCCATCAGCACGGTGCCGCCGCCGTCGGTCGTGCCGGCCGCCGCCGTGTCCACGTCCGTCACCGCGAAGTAGGGCAGCCAGTGCGCCGGCACCTCGTGCGGGAACTTCTCGTCCATCGTCACCATGCCGCCGAAGTCCGCCCCGCCGATGCCCCACTGCGGGTAGTACTCCGAGGCGCTCAGGCTCCAGCCGAACACCGTGGTGTAGAAGTCGGCGGCCAGGTCGGGCTCGCGGGTCAGCAGTTCGACCCAGCCCAGCGAGCCGTGCGCGTTGAACAGTCCGGCACCGGCGAACGAGCCGGGCTGCCACAGCTGGAACAGCGCCCCGGTGGGGTCCACGACCACCACGAAGCGGCCGTGGCCGGGGACGTCCGTGGGCCCCTCCGGCACCGTGCCGCCGGCCGCCGTCACCTGCCGGACGGCGGTGTCCGCGTCGCGCACGGCGAACACCACGTCCCACGCGACCGGCTGCCGCGCCCGCGGCAGCGGGGTCAGCCCGGCGACCGCGTCGCCGCCGAGCCGGGCGATCGTGTGGCCGCTCGCCCGCCGCCTCGGGTCCGTCTCGGGGCGCCAGCCGAACAGCCCGCTGTAGAACCGCTCGGCCACCGCCAGGTCGTCGGTCCCCAGCTCCGCCCAGCAGGGTCCGCCGGTCACCGGTTCATGAAGCTTCATCGGGGCCTCCTTCCGCCGGGCCGCGGGCCTCCGCCCCCTTCCAGCACGCTAAGGCCGCCCCGGTGCCGGGGCCATCCGGCGCACACCGCCCCGGCGGCCCGGACGCCTCAGATCCCCGGCCGGTATCGCAGCGGATGCTCCGCGGGCACCTCCACCAGCACGATCCGGGTGCCGTCCGGATCCGCGATCCACATCTCCACCAGCCCCCACGGCTCCTCGACCGGCGGCCGCACGATCTCGACGCCCTTGGCGCGCAGTTCGTCGTGGGCCGCCGCCGCGTCCTCGACCTGGAGCCACACCTTGAGCGCGGGGGAGAGCGGGGCCTCGGAGCGCCCGGAGACCTCCAGGAAGCCGCCGCCGAGGAAGTAGACGGTGCCCCGCTCCGGACCGGTGCCGAACTCCCGGTGGACGGCGAGGCCGAGCTGGTCGCCGTAGAAGGCGCGGGAGCGTTCGGGGTCGGTGGGACGGAGCAGGATCCGGCTGCTGAGTACATGCACCATGCGTCCCGACCCTACTGGCGGCGCTACCCTCATCGATGCCCCCGCCGCGCCCGAGAGAGAACCGGAGACGCCCCACATGGACACCACCGCCGGCCGACTGATCTACCGCGATGCCACCGACGCCGACGTGGACGGGATCGTGGCGCTCATAGAGTCGGCCTACCGGGGCGACTCCAGCCGGGTCGGGTGGACCACCGAGGCGGACATCCTCCAGGGGCAGCGCACGGACCCGCAGGGCGTGCTGGACGTCGTGAAGTCGCCGGACAGCCGGCTGCTGACGGTCGAGCGGGACGGCCGGATCGTGGCCTGCTGCCAGTTGGAGCACCGCGGGGAGCACGCGTACTTCGGGATGTTCGCCGTCAGTCCCGCGCTCCAGGGTGAGGGCCTCGGCAGGACGATCATCGCGGAGGCCGAGCGGCAGGCCCGCGGGACGTGGGGCGTCAGGGAGATGCACATGACCGTGATCTCCGTCCGCGAGGACCTCATCGCCTGGTACGAGCGCCGCGGCTACCGCCGTACGGGAGAGATGACTCCCTTCCCGTACGGCGACGAGCGCTTCGGCATTCCGCTCCGCGACGACCTGCGGTTCGAGCTGCTGGTCAAGCCGCTGGTCTGAGCCTCAGGCGGTGAAGCGGCCGGTGCGCTTGATCTCCGGGTAGTCGGTCGTCGCGCCGTCGAGGCCCAGGGCGCGCACCAGCCGCAGCTGGTCCTGGGTGTTGATGGTCCAGGAGAAGACCCGCAGGCCCGCCTTGCGGGCCTGTTCCACGATCTCCAGGGTGATCCGGTTGATGTCCAGACACAGGGTCCCGGCGCCCGCCTCCACGGCCCGGTCCACGACTTCCTTGCCGTAGTACTGGGCGACCAGCGCGGTGCGCACCCCCGGCACCAGCCGCGCGATCTCGACGATGGCCTCGTCGTGGAACGAGATCACCTCCACCCGGTCCACCAGGTCCCGGCGGAGCATCACCTCGGAGAGCGTCCGGGCGGCCGCCGCGTCCTTGATCTCGGCCTGCAACGGCACGGAGACGGCGTCCAGTACCTCCTCGAAGACGGGGACGCGCTCCCCGCGGCCCGCGTCCAGCGCGCGCAGCTCCTCGAGGGTCTTGTCGGCGATGGCGCCGCTGCCGTCGGTGGTGCGGTCCACCTCCGCGTCGTGCATGACGACGAGCGCGCCGTCCTTGCTCAGGTGCAGGTCGAGTTCGACGACGTCGAGGCCGGCCTGCTCGGCGGCGACGAAGGAACGCAGGGTGTTCTCGGGTTCGACACCCATCGCTCCGCGGTGACCGATGGTGAGGAAGTTCAAGGCTCGACTCGCTTCCGTCGACGTCGGCGATGGCAGGGCGGCAGCCTAACGGCCCTGCGGGACCGTTTCCCCTCTGCCGCGCCTGGTATACGAGCCAGGGCGTCCCGCAGGAAAAAATGCGGTGAAGGCCCGGGTGGGGCAGGATAATTTGCGGGGGCTCCCCTTGCTGGGAGAAACCTCGTATGCATACGGTGTCCTGACGCAAGCTTCTCTCGTAGAGGATGGGACATGACGGAAATTCTTGTGCAGGTGGGTGTGGAGGAGAACATTCCTCCGGCGAGCAGGGTGGTTGAGCACCCGGCGTGGCCCGTGCTCAAGGATGCCGTGGAGCGGATCCGGCCATGGCAGTCCAAGGACGGGTCGATCGACTTCGACGCCGAGGGCGCGCCCGGGCGGACCGACGCCGAGGACGCCGTGCGCCGGGTCGTCGCGGCGGTCCGGGAGCTGTCCCCGCTCCTCCCGCACGACCACGCGTACCACGAGGCCCTGGTGGCCGACCTCGGCCGCTGGGCCGACGGCGGCTTCGAGGTGCCCGACTTCCTCGACTCGCTGCTGGCCTTCCAGCCCGCCGCGAACCGCGCGGACGGCCTCCAGCACCTGGTCGTCTTCCCGATGTACACGCAGAACGGCAACCCGGACCGCAACTTCGAAGCGGTCGTGCTGCGCATGGTCTGGCCCGACTGGCTGGCCGAGCTGGAGCGCACCCGCTACGACAACCCGTTGTTCTGCGGCATCACGTTCGAGGACTTCACGGCCGGCTACGACACCAACTCGGCCGTCCTCTTCCCGGAGACCATCGCCGTGCGCGAGGCTCCCGAGCGCTTCTCCTGGGGCGGCATCTTCTGTGACCGCGAGGCCGCCCGCTTCCGCCGCGTCACCGAGGCCGCCGTGGGCATCCTGGGCCTGGAGCTGCCCGAGGACGTCGCCGCGCTGGTGGACGACCAGAAGCGCTGCGAGGAGGCGTTCGTCCTGTGGGACATGGTCCACGACCGCACCCACAGCCACGGCGACCTGCCGTTCGACCCGTTCATGATCAAGCAGCGCCAGCCGTTCTGGATGTACGGCCTGGAGGAGCTGCGCTGCGACCTCACCGCCTTCAGGGAGGCCGTACGCCTGGAGGCCGACGGCGTCCCGCAGGCCCGTGACGTGCAGGTCGCGGTCCTCTTCGACCGCATGTTCCGCTTCCCGGTCACCGGTGAGCGGGTGCGCAACTACGACGGGCTCGGCGGTCAGCTCCTCTTCGCCTACCTGCACAAGCACGACGTCGTCCGCTGGACCGACAACAAGCTCTTCATCGACTGGCAGCGCGCACCCGAGGTCACCAACCAGCTGTGCGCCGAGATCGAGACGCTCTACCGGGACGGCATCGACCGTCCGAAGATCGTCCACTGGTTCGCCGGCTACGAGCTGGTCTCCACCTACCTCGCCCCGCACCCGGGCTCGAAGTGGGCGAAGGGCCCCGACGCCCTGGACCTCACCCTGCCCCCGCGCAAGCTGGTCGACGACGTGCTTCCGGACGAGTTTCCGCTGAGCATGTTCTACGAGGCGCTGTCCAAGAAACTCAAGAAGGTGATTGCCTCGACCCGGGGCATCACCGCGGACGGCGCCGAACGGGCCGCCGCGTGAGCGACGGCACCGGCGGTCAGGCACAACAGCGGCAGGCACAGGCTCGGGAGGCGAGGACCATGGGGAACGGGGCGCTCGACGGCGCGGTGATCGCGGTGGCCGGAGCGGGCGGACCCGCCGGACGGGCCGCGCTGCTGCGGCTCGCCGAGGCGGGTGCGACGGTCGTCGGCTCGGACAACGACCCGGAGCGGCTGGCGGAGGCGGTGGACGCGGCCCGCTACGCGCACGGCGGCGCCAGCGTCACCGGCGAGACCGTCGACCTGCTCGACCGGGACGCCGCCCAGGCCTGGGCCGACCGCACCGAGCAGGAGTTCGGGCGGGTCGACGGCCTCGTCCACCTCGTCGGCGGCTGGCGCGGCAGCCAGAGCTTCACCAAGACCAACCTCGACGACTGGGACCTGCTGGAACTGCTGCTGATCCGCACGGTGCAGCACACCTCGCTCGCCTTCCACGAGGCGCTCCAGCGCAGCGACCGCGGCCGGTACGTGCTGATCAGCGCCGCGGGCGCGAGCAACCCGACCGCGGGCAACGCCGCCTACTCCGCCGCCAAGGCCGCGGCCGAGGCCTGGACCCTGGCGATGGCGGACTACTTCCGCAAGGCGGGGGGCGAGCAGGGGCCGACGTCGGCGGCTGCGATCCTGGTGGTGAAGGCGTTGGTGCACGACGCGATGCGCGCCGAGCGGCCCAACGCGAAGTTCGCGGGCTTCACGGACGTGCGTGACCTCGCCGAGGCCGTCGCCGGAGTCTGGGACAAGCCCGCCGCGGAAGTGAACGGAAACCGTCTGTGGCTGACCGAGAAGCCGTGAACCCCCCGAAGACCGACGCGCGTCGCCATCACGACCCCGAGGTCCGCAGTTTCGCCAGTGACAACTACGCCGGGGCACACCCGGAGGTACTCGCCGCGCTGGCGCTGGCCAACGGCGGGCACCAGGTCGCGTACGGCGAGGACGAGTACACCGAGAACCTCCAGCGGGTGATCCGCGGCCACTTCGGCTCCGGCGCCGAGGCCTTCCCGGTCTTCAACGGCACCGGCGCCAACGTCGTCGCGCTCCAGGCGGTCACCGACCGCTGGGGGGCGGTGATCTGCGCCGAGAGCGCGCACATCAACGTCGACGAGGGCGGCGCCCCCGAGCGTATGGGCGGGCTGAAACTGCTCACCGTGCCCACGCCCGACGGCAAGCTCACCCCCGACCTCATCGACCGGCAGGCGTACGGCTGGGACGACGAGCACCGCGCGATGCCGCAGGTCGTGTCGATCACCCAGAGCACCGAGCTGGGCACGCTCTACACGCCCGACGAGGTCCGGGCCATCTGCGAACACGCCCACGCGCACGGCATGAAGGTGCACCTGGACGGCTCCCGTATAGCCAACGCCGCCGCCTCCCTGGACGTGCCCATGCGGACGTTCACCAACGCCGTCGGCGTCGACCTGCTCTCGCTCGGCGGAACCAAGAACGGTGCCCTGTTCGGCGAGGCGGTCGTGGTCCTCAACCAGGACGCCGTCAGCCACATGAAGCACTTGCGCAAGCTCTCCATGCAGCTCGCCTCCAAGATGCGCTTCGTGTCGGTGCAGCTGGAGGCGCTGCTCGCCAAGGACCTGTGGCTGCGCAACGCCCGGCACGGCAACGAGATGGCGCAGCGCCTCGCCGACGGCGTGCGTGCCGTGCACGGTGTGGAGATCCTCTACCCGGTGCAGGCCAACGCGGTCTTCGCCCGCCTGCCGCACGAGGTGAGCGAGCGCCTGCAGAAGCGGTTCCGGTTCTACTTCTGGGACGAGGCCGCCGGAGACGTGCGCTGGATGTGTGCCTTCGACACCACCGAGGACGACGTCGACACCTTCGTGGCGGCGCTCAAGGAGGAGATGGCGCGCTGAGCCGCGAGTCCCCGTCGATGCATAGATATGCGGTCACCTGAAAAGTCATTGACTGACGGGTGATCGCGTTTCTATGCTCTGCGGGCATGGAGCTGATCCAGAAGACCCCCGACCTGTCCGCCTATCTGGCTGCCGACGAGGTCATCGACCATGACCACCCCCGCGTACGGGAGGTGGCCGACGGACTCGCAAAAGAGGCGGCCGACTCGTATTCCTATGCGCGACTGGCCTTCGAGTTCGTGCGGGACACCATCCCGCACTCGCAGGACTCCGGAGACCCGCGCGTCACCTGGCGGGCCTCCGACGTCCTGGAGCGGCGTACCGGCATCTGCTACGCCAAGGCGCACGCGCTGGCCGCCCTGCTGCGGGCCGAGGACATCCCGGCCGCCCTGTGCTACCAGCGGTTCGACGTGGTGCACGGTCTGGTCGCGGTGCGCTTCAACGGTGCCTGGCACCGGCAGGACCCGCGCGGGAACAAGCCCGGCGTGGACGCGCGGTTCTCCCTGGAGGGGGAGCGGCTGGCGTTCACACCGGACCACGAGGCCGGGGAGGCGGACTACCCGGAGCTGTACGCCGCGCCGCACCCGGCCGTGGTGGACGCCCTGAAGGCGGCCACCGACCGGCCGCACCTGTGGGCGACCCTCCCCACGGCGCTCTGACGCGCCCGGCTCAGTGCGCCTGGGTCGCGCGCAGCTGCTCCTGAGTCGGCGCGGTGCCGCCGAGGTGGGCCGGCATCCACCAGGTGTCGTCCGCGCCCTTGGGGCGTACCGGGTAGGCGCGCTGCGCGGCCTCCAGCAGCTCCTGCACGCGCTCGCGCAGGCGGCGGGTGATCGCGCCCGCGTACTGCTCGCGGGAGGCCTCCATCGCCTCGCCGACCCGGATCGTGATCGGGGTGTGGCTGCGCTTGAAGTTGCGCGGGTGTCCCTTGGTCCACAGACGCTGGGTGCCCCACAGCGCCATCGGGATCAGCGGGACGCCCGCTTCCTGCGCCAGGCGCGCGGCGCCCGACTTGAAGCTCTTCAGCGTGAACGACTCGGAGATCGTCGCCTCCGGGAAGACCCCGATGATCTCGCCGGACCGCAGCGAGTCCAGGGCGTGCGCGTATGCCGCCTCGCCCTGTTTGCGGTCCACCGGGATGTGCTTCATGTTGCGCATCAGCGGGCCGGAGACCCGGTGCCGGAAGACCGACTCCTTCGCCATGAAGCGCACCAGCCGCTTCTGGGGCAGCGCCGCCAGGCCGTCGAAGATGAAATCCAGGTAGCTGATGTGATTGCTCACCAGCACGGCGCCGCCCTCGCGCGGGATGTTCTCCGAACCCTGGCAGTCGATCTTGAGGTCCCACACCTTGAACAGGGTGCGGGCGAGACCGATGGCCGGGCGGTAGGCGAGTTCTGCCATGGGCGGGTCGGGCCCTTCCTTGTCAGCCTGGGAAGGGGGCTCCCAGTCGAAAGTTACGGAGCCGTAGGTTTACGGCTTGTCGCAGATCGTGCCCCAAGAACGGCCCATGTACCAGCCTTGGTGCCCGTACGCGGCGAGATCCTCATCACTCGCCCGTCCATCGGGTGGCCGGAAGACGATCGTGGACCGGGAATCTCCACGCCGCCGCGAGTGCTGCACCTGGGGACGACCGGACCGGTGGCGCGCTGCTCAGGCGTGCCCATGAGTGCCGCGGACGCGGCGGATCGGGGGCGCGCTGGTGCGCGGGCAGGGTGACGACGGCGGGCTCGGGACTCCGGGTCCGCACCTCGACGCGGCCGACCTCGGGGCGGAACTCGGCAGCCGCGCGACGCTCGTGCAGTTCTCCAGCGCCTTCTGTTCCCCCTGCCGTGCCACCCGGCGGGTCCTCGGCGAGGTGGCCCGCATGGTCCCCGGCGTCGCCCACGTCGAGATCGACGCCGAGGCCCGCCTGGAACTCGTCCGCGCCCTCGGCGTGCACAAGACCCCGACCGTGCTGGTCCTCGACGGCGGCGGCCGCGTCGTGCGGCGTGCCGTCGGGCAGCCGCGCAAGGCGGACGTGATCGCCGCCCTGGGCGAGGCGGTGTGATCAGCGCCACGCCGGGGGTGAGGCGTCCTCCACAGCTTCCGCGTCCCGGGACGTATTTGACTGTGTGCGCCACCTGTCGTCAGCCTGCCCGAAGGCCCCGCTCCCCGTTGCCCGGACCGAGGCACAACGCAGAAGGACACCCCGTATGACGGCCACACCCGACGTCGCCGCGCCGCGGCTCGCCACCGACGACCTGCTGCGGTCCGTCTTCCGGCTCCACGCGGCGGGAGTCGCCGTGATCACCGCGTCCGGTGCAGCCGGTCCGGCCGGCTTCACGGCCACCTCCCTCACGTCCGTGTCCGCCCGGCCGCCGCTGCTCTCCTTCGGTATCGGCACCGGCTCCTCCAGCTGGCCCGCGGTCTCCGCTGCCGAGTACGTCGGGGTGCACGTACTGGGCGAACACCAGGAGGAGCTGGCCGCCACCTTCGCCCGCAGCGGAGCCGACCGCTTCGCGGCGCCCACCGCCTGGCGGGAGGGCCCGCACGGCGTCCCCCTGCTGGACGGGGTCCTCGCCTGGCTCGTCTGCCGCGTCGTCGGCCGGGTGCCGGCGGGGGACCACCGCATCGTGCTGGCCGAGGTGCTGACCGGCGACCCCTCGGGCACCGGCGGTCCCCTGCTGTACCACCGGGGCGGCTACACCGGCCTGCGCGACTGAGCGGTGCCGGCGCCCCGGCACCCGGCGCTTCTGCGGAGGCGTCGAGTTCCGGTTACGCTGCGTTGCGAAGGTCACAGTTCAAAGCGCTTGCTTAGCGGGAAAGAACTGGGTGTACTGACGAGTAATATTCCGGTGCGAAGCGCAGGTCGCCCCGCCCGGGATCGGCCGCTTGGGGCGCCTATGCTGCCTGCAAGAGGCAGCACTGAAATGTCGACGCAGTAGGAGAGCCGGCGTGAGCTTGAGGATCGTTGTCACTGTGAAGTACGTGCCCGACGCCACTGGCGACCGGCACTTCGCCGATGACCTGACCGTCGACCGGGACGACGTGGACGGTCTGCTCTCCGAGCTGGACGAGTACGCGGTCGAGCAGGCGCTGCAGATCTCCGAGAATTCCGACGACGACGTGGAGATCACCGTCCTGACGGTGGGCCCCGAGGACGCGAAGGACGCGCTGCGCAAGGCGCTGTCCATGGGCGCGGACAAGGCGATCCACGTCGAGGACGACGACCTGCACGGCACCGACGCCATCGGCACCTCCCTGGTCCTGGCCAAGGCGATCGAGAAGGCCGGCTACGACCTGGTCGTCTCCGGCATGGCCTCCACCGACGGCACCATGGGCGTCGTACCGGCGCTGCTCGCCGAGCGCCTGGGGGTGCCGCAGGTGACGCTGCTGTCCGAGGTCTCCGTCGAGGGCGGGACGGTCAAGGGCCGCCGGGACGGCGACACCGCCACCGAGCAGCTGGAGGCCTCCCTCCCGGCCGTCGTGTCCGTCACCGACCAGTCGGGCGAGGCGCGTTACCCGTCCTTCAAGGGCATCATGGCGGCCAAGAAGAAGCCGGTCGAGTCCTGGGACCTCTCCGACCTCGACATCGACGAGGACGAGGTCGGCCTGGAGAACGCCTGGACCGCGGTCGACTCCGCGGCCGAGCGCCCGGCGCGCACCGCGGGCACCATCGTCAAGGACGAGGGCGAGGGCGGCAAGCAGCTCGCCGAGTTCCTCGCGGGCCAGAAGTTCATCTGAGCCCCGCTCCGCCGACCGCCCCTCATCTTTCGCAAGCAGGAGAGAAGAAGTCCCATGGCTGAAGTTCTCGTCTACGTCGATCACGTGGACGGTGCCGTCCGCAAGCCGACCCTGGAGCTGCTGACCCTCGCCCGCCGCATCGGCGAGCCGGTCGCCGTCGCGCTGGGCAACGGCGCCGCCGACACCGCCGCCGCCCTCGCCGAGCACGGCGCGGTGAAGGTCCTCACCCACGAGGCCGCCGAGTACGCCGACTACCTGGTCGTGCCGAAGGTGGACGCCCTCCAGGCCGCCGTCGAGGCTGTCTCCCCGGCCGCCGTGCTGGTCCCGTCCTCCGCCGAGGGCAAGGAGATCGCCGCCCGCCTGGCGCTGCGACTGGGATCGGGCGTCATCACCGACGCCGTCGACCTGGAGGCCGGCGACGAGGGCCCGGTGGCCACCCAGTCGGTGTTCGCCGCCGCCTTCACCACCAAGTCCCGCGTCTCCAAGGGCACCCCGGTCATCACGGTCAAGCCCAACAGCGCCGCCGTCGAGCCCGCCGCGGCCGCCGGTGCCGTCGAGGCCCTGTCGGTCACCTTCTCCGCCCAGGCCACGGGTACCAAGGTCACCGCGCGCACGCCGCGCGAGTCGACCGGCCGCCCCGAGCTGACCGAGGCCGCGATCGTCGTCTCCGGCGGCCGTGGCGTCAACGGCGCGGAGAACTTCGCGATCATCGAGGCGCTCGCCGACTCGCTCGGCGCGGCCGTCGGTGCCTCGCGCGCCGCGGTGGACGCGGGCTGGTACCCGCACACCAACCAGGTCGGCCAGACCGGCAAGTCCGTCTCGCCGCAGCTGTACATCGCCTCCGGCATCTCCGGCGCGATCCAGCACCGCGCGGGCATGCAGACCTCGAAGACGATCGTGGCGATCAACAAGGACGCCGAGGCCCCGATCTTCGACCTGGTCGACTACGGCGTCGTCGGCGACCTGTTCGACGTGGTCCCGCAGCTCACCGAGGAAGTGAAGTCCCGCAAGGGCTGAGCGCCCTCCCGGCATTTCGGCCGAGGCCCCCGCGACCGTCGTCCTGGTCGCGGGGGCCTCGGTGTCTGCGCAGGATGGTGTTGACCGGCGACGAACCGCCGGATAACTTCGCTCTACGGATTATTGATTCCGTTCAGCGGAAAAGTGGATACCAGGAGGGTGTGGGATGGGTCAGCAGGAGAAGGTGGCAACGAGCCTCGCGGGCGCCGTCGGCGAGGAGATCAGTGCCTCCCTCGCACCGGTCGACGCGGAGCTGGAGCGCCGCTACCCCGGAGACCCGGGCACCCGCCAGCCCGTCCACACCGTGTACGTCCCCGGTGACGTCTTCGCCGCCGACACCATCCGCTCCTGGGGCGACCGGGCGCTCGCCGCCCTCGACGAACACGCCCCGGACGCCGCCTCCTTCGCCGCCGTCCTCGGCCTCGCCGACGACCTCGCCGAGCCCGTCCACACGCGCGTGCGCGCCAAACTGGAGCGCGAGCCGATCGAAGACCTCCGGGTCGACTTCGAGGACGGCTACGGCAACCGCACGGACGCCGAGGAGGACGAGGCCGCCGCCCGTGCCGCCCGTCTGATCGCCGAGGCGTACGCACAGGGCACGGCGGCCCCGTACATGGGCATCCGGATGAAGTGCATGGAAGCCCCGGTGCGGGCCCGCGGCATCCGCACCCTCGACGTCTTCCTCAGCGGCCTGATGGAGGCCGGCGGCCTGCCCGAGGGCCTGGTCCTCACGCTGCCGAAGGTGACCTACCCCGAGCAGGTCACCGCCATGGTGCGGCTCCTGGAGGCGTTCGAGAAGGCACGCGGCCTGACGCCGGGCCGGATCGGCTTCGAGATCCAGATCGAGACCAGCCAGTCCATCCTCGCCACCGACGGCACCGCCGCCGTCGCCCGCATGATCCAGGCCGCCGAGGGCCGCGCCACCGGCCTGCACTACGGCACCTTCGACTACAGCGCCTGCCTCGGCGTGTCCGCCGCCCACCAGGCCAGCGACCATCCCGCCGCCGACCACGCCAAGGCGGTCATGCAGGTCGCCGCCGCGGGCACCGGCGTACGCGTCTCGGACGGCTCCACCAACGTCCTGCCGGTCGGCCCCACGGCCAAGGTGCACGACGCCTGGCGCCTGCACTACGGCCTCACCCGCCGCGCCCTCGCCCGCGCCTACTACCAGGGCTGGGACATGCACCCCGCCCACATCCCCACCCGGTACGCGGCCGTCTTCGCCTTCTACCGCGAGGGCTTCGAGCAGGCCGCCGCCCGCCTTGCCCGGTACGTGAACCGCGCGGGCGGCGACGTCATGGACGAGCCCGCCACCGCCAAGGCCCTCAGCGGCTACCTCCTGCGCGGCCTGGACTGCGGCGCCCTCGACATCGGAGAGGTCGCCCGCCTCACCGGCCTGACCCGCACCGACCTGGAGGGCTTCTCCGCGCCCCGGCGCGGCGACCTCACGGCATCGGCGCAGTAGGCGGCGGCCGGGTCCCGGTGCGGGGGCCCTCGGGCCGGTCGGGGCGCACGTACTTCTCCAGGCCCGATGCCGTCACGCGTCGCTCCGCGGCGAACAGCCGCGTGCCCCGGTCGCACAGGGAGCGGTCGGCCCGTGCCCGGGCGCAGAACTCCTCGGGTGTCGTGCCGAAGAGCGCGCGCAACCGGGCCGATCCGCGCAGCAGGTCGGTGATCAGGGGCCGTTGTTCGCCCGGGTGCCGCCGTGGCGTGCCGGTGCCGTCGTGCAGGACGCCGTGGCGGTTGACGTAGATGTAGGCGCCGCGCAGCACCGTGCCGTCCGGCGGCTCGACGCGTACCTCGGGCGCGGGGAGCCAGGCCCGGTCGAAGTTGCCGTGGGCCATGGGCACGCCCTCGCTCGCGTCGATCACGGCGAGCTGCCCGGGGTCCAGCCACAGGACGAACAGCTCCCGCACGACGCCCGGGGCGCCAACCGGCGAGGCCGAGACGTAGCCCATGCGGCTCACGTGGGCGGAGACCCCGATGTCCAGGCCGGTGACCCGGGTCCTGACCATCGGGACCGGCGAGTCGATGCCGAACTCGGCCATCTTGTGGCGCAGCTGGCCCGGGCTCGCGTTGGAACCGATCGCCAGCACCGGGACCCGGTCGCCCCCGTCCTCGGGGACCGGCCGGTCCAGCGGCAGCAGCCGGTCGCCGTCGAGCAGCCCTGACTCCCGGGGCCACGCGCCCGGGTACAGCAGCGGCTCCTCACGGGGCACCCCGGCCAGCCCGAGCGCCTCCAGCGTCCGGTCGTCGCCGTCGGCCCGTACGGCCGCGCGGGAGCCCTCGGGAGACCGCGGTGCGGAGTCTTCGCCCGGTGGCTTCGGCACGCCCGCCTCAGCCCGCCGGCGGCAGCTCGCCGGAGCCGCGGGTGACGAGCCTGGTCGGCAGTTCGATGCGGTCCGGCGCGAGGAGGGTGCCGTCCAGCTGCCGGAACAGGCGCTCGGCGGCGGTGCGGCCGAGGGCGGCCGCGTCCTGCGCGACCACGGTGACGCCCGGCTGGAGCAGGTCGGCCAGCTCGATGTCGTCGAAGCCGACGAGGGCGACGCCCGGGGTGTGCTCGGCCAGGACGCGGATGACGGTGACGGTCACCCGGTTGTTGCCGGTGAAGATCGCGGTGACCGGCTCCGGGTCCGCCAGCATGTCCTCGGCCGCCCTGCGCACCCGCTCGGGGTCGGTGACGCCCAGGGACATCCAGGCGTCCTTCACCGGGATGCCCGCGTCCTCCATGGCGGCCCGGTAGCCGCGCAGCCGCTCGGCGGCCGTGTGGATGCGGGGCATGTCGCCGATGAAGCCGATCCTGCGGTGCCCGTGCGCGATCAGGTGGGCCACGCCGTCGCGGGCGCCGCCGAAGTTGTCGGACACCACCACGTCCGCGTCGATCTGCCCCGCCGGGCGGTCCACGAACACCGTCGCGACGCCCGCCTTCAGCTCTGGCTCCAGGTACCGGTGGTCGTCCCCGGCCGGAATGACCACGAGGCCGTCGACGCGCCGCGCGCACAGCGCCAGCACCAGCTCCTGCTCACGGTCCGGGTCCTCCGCGCTGGACCCGTTGATCAGCAGCGCGCCGTGCGCCCGGGCCACCTCCTCCACGGCGCGGCTGAGCGGCCCGTAGAAGGGGTCGGCCAGATCCTCCAGGACGAGGCCGATGCTCGCGGTCCGTCCCTTGCGGAGCACCCGCGCGCTGTCGTTGCGGCGGAAGCCGAGGGCGTCGATGGCCTCCTGGACGCGGCGCTCGGTCTCCGGGGTGACGCCGGCCTCCCCGTTGACCACCCGGGAGACGGTCTTCAGGCCGACTCCGGCCCGGGCGGCGACGTCCTTCATGGTCGGGCGATTGCCGTAGCGGTTCCCGGGGAGGCGGTCTGCGCGGCGGGTCGTGTCGGGCACGATGCGGTGTCCTGTCCTGTCGTCCACGGGAGTGCGTCGGCTCCTGTCGTCCACGGGGGATGTGTCGGTCGTGCGTTTGTATGAGGATGTGGCGTCGAGCATAGAGCCTGGACAACGTTGTCAGATGCGGGAGACACTGTCCATCGCACTCTCCGGTCCTCGTCCCCACCTGGGGCCGGTCCACGGTGCGCACTTGTGTTCGCCTTTTTCGTTTTCTTTTTTCGTTTTCGGTCCGACGGGGAGATCCGACTCTGATGCACACCGACCTCGTGGCAGCGCTGGACATCGGCGGCACCAAGATCGCCGGCGCGCTGGTGGACGGCGACGGCCGCATCCACGCGCGCGCCCAGCGTGCGACGCCTGCCCGGGAGGACGGCGACACCGTGATGGGGGCCGTCGAGGCCGTGCTCGCGGAGCTGACGGTGTCGGCGCTGTGGGGGCGGGTCACGGCCGTCGGGATCGGCAGCGCGGGCCCGGTGGACGCCTCCGCCGGTACCGTCAGTCCGGTGAACGTGCCCGGCTGGCGCGACTACCCGCTGGTCCGACGGGTCCGGGACGCCGTCGGCGACCTGCCCGTCGAGCTGATCGGCGACGGGGTGGCCATCACGGCGGCCGAACACTGGCAGGGCGCCGCGCGCGGGCACGACAACGCGCTGTGCATGGTGGTCTCGACGGGTGTCGGCGGCGGACTCGTGCTGGGTGGCCGGCTGCACCCCGGCCCGACGGGCAACTCCGGCCACATCGGTCACATCAGCGTGGACCTGGACGGGGACCCCTGCCCGTGCGGCGCCCGCGGCTGCGTCGAGCGCATAGCGAGCGGCCCCAACATCGCCCGGCGCGCCCTGGACGGCGGCTGGCGGCCCGGCCCGGACGGTGACACCTCCGCCGCCGCGGTCGCCGCCGCCGCCCGCCTGGGCGACCCCGTCGCGGTCGCCTCCTTCGAGCGCGCCGCGCAGGCACTGGCCGCCGGTATCGCCGCCACCGCGACCCTGGTCGAGATCGACATCGCCGTGGTGGGCGGCGGCGTGGGCAAGGCGGGCGACGTCCTCTTCACCCCCCTGCGCAAGGCCCTGACCGACTACGCGACCCTCTCCTTCGTCCAGCGCCTGGTGGTCGTCCCCGCCCAGATGGGCACGGACGCGGGCCTCGTGGGGGCGGCGTCGGCGGCGCTGACCAGGGTGACCGGGGTGACGGCGGCGCACGTCTGAGCCGCCGGCGCACCGGGGCGACCGCGTGGCCCCGGGCGGGCGACGGAGGAGCGGCCGGTCGCCCCTGGCCGACGACGGCAGGGGCAGGCCGGGTCGGCGCTTCCCGGGGCGTACCCGTGACCATGGCGTCGCCCCGCAGTTGAACGGGGCATGAAGAAGCGCAGCATGCTCGCCCTCGCGTCCCTCGCCACCGGCTTCGTCGTCGCGGCCGTCACTCCGTCCCACCCCGAGCCGAGCGACCTCCCGCTAGGCCTCGGCGCGGAGGACACCGTCAGCACCGCCCAGGACACGGTGGCCACCGAGAGCCTGACCCTGGACGACGATGCCCCGGGACAGCTGGGCTGACGCCCGCCGCGCCATCCGCATCCACGGCGCCGGCGCCCCTCTCCCCGGGGGCGCCGGCGCCGCTGTCGTACGTCCTCAACTGGGCCTGGTTTCCGTGGCAGGGTGGAGCGGGCAAGCCACAGGGGGCCAACAGAAGAGGGGGACCTGTGACCGTCGTCTGGATCAACGGCGCGTTCGGTGCGGGGAAGACCACCACCGCACGGGAACTGATCGAACTGATCCCGAACAGCACGCTCTTCGACCCCGAGATCATCGGCGGAGCACTGGCACACCTGCTGCCGCCCAAACGCCTGGCCGAGGTGGGCGACTTCCAGGACCTGCCGATCTGGCGCCGCCTGGTGATCGACACGGCGGCCGCGATGCTCGCCGAGCTCGGCGGGACCCTCGTGGTCCCGATGACCCTGCTCCGCCAGGAGTACCGGGACGAGATCTTCGGCGGCCTCGCCGCCCGCCGGATCGAGGTCAGGCACGTCCTGCTGGCCCCGGCCGAAACGATCCTGCGGGAGCGGATAGCGCGCCGCGGGATACCGGAGGGCCCGCCCGACGGCGAGATACGCGTGCGGCAGTGGTCGTACGACAACATCGAGCCCTACCGGTCCGCCCTCGCCTCCTGGCTCACGGCCGACGCCCACCCGGTCGACACCGGCGCCCTCACCCCGTACGAGGCCGCCGCCCGGGTCGCCGAGGCCGTCGGCAGCGGCGCCGCCCCCGCCTGCGAGATCGTGCAGACTCCGGAGCCCACGGGTGAGACAGTCGCCGCCGGTGTCCTGCTCTTCGACGAGCGGGACCGGGTCCTGCTGGTCGACCCCACCTACAAGCCGGGCTGGGAGTTCCCCGGCGGGGTCGTCGAACCCGGCGAGGCGCCCGCCCGCGCGGGCATGCGCGAGGTCCACGAGGAGACCGGCATCCGCCTCGCCGACGTGCCCGCCCTGCTGGTCGTCGACTGGGAACGGCCCGCACCCCCCGCCTACGGCGGTCTGCGGCTCCTCTTCGACGGCGGCCGGCTCGACTCCGCCGACGCCGGCCGGGTGCTGCTCCCCGGCCAGGAACTGCGCGACTGGCGCTTCGTCACCGAGGACGAGGCGGCGGGCCTGCTGCCCCCGGTCCGCTACGAGCGGCTGCGCTGGGCCCTGCGGGCCCGGGAACGCGGAGCCGCCCTCTACCTGGAGGCGGGCATCCCCGTCGGCTGACGTCAGAGAGCCGCCCCGTGGCTCCGTGCCGACTCCCGCAGCGTCCGACCGGCCCGGACGGTCACCGGATCCCCGTGACCGAAGCAGGCCAGCTCCGAGTCGAGGGCCGCCAGACGCCCGAAGGAGGCGACGGCCCGGTCCCGGTCGGTGTTGAACACGCCGAGGATCACCCTGCCGTCGTCCGGCGACGCGGCAGCGGCGTCCCCCGTGAACAGCACACCGTGCCGAGGGAGGTGCAGCCCGATGCTTCCGTCCGTGTGGCCGGGAGCGTGCACGACCCGCGCCCCGCCGCCGAAGTCCAGAACGTCGCCGTCGGACACCGCGGTCACCCGCGTCGGCCGGTCGAAGCCGCCCGCCGGGAGCAGCCGCAGCGCGTTCTCGTGCAGCGGACGCTCCCAGTCCTCGTACACGGGCGGTGGACCCGGCACCTCACCGCGCACGACGGGCGCCTCCAGGGTGTGTGTCACCACCTCGGCCCCGGTGAGCGCGGCGACCTCCTGCGCCCCGCCCACGTGGTCCTCGTGGAAGTGGGTGAGGACGACACGCCGTACACGCCCGAAGGAGCCGGCCCACGCGACGATGCCCGCACCGGCCCCGGCCGGCCCCGCGTCGACCAGGGTCAGGTCGTCGCCGTCGCGCCAGAGGTAGGCCTGGCCGACCGGGAAGCGCAGCAGGCGCAGACGCGGCAGGAGCTCGATGACGTCCATGGGACGACCGTAGGCAGGGCCCCGCGCGGTGGCGAGGCCCCTCTGCCGACGGCAGAACCCGAGCCGCCCGGGCTCAGCTCGCCGCGTAGTTGCGCAGGAAAAGCGCCTCGGCGACCGACAGCCGCTCCAGCTCCTGCGGGGACACGCTCTCGTTCACCGCGTGGATCTGCGCCTCCGGCTCGCTCAGGCCGATCAGCAGGATCTCGGCCTCCGGGTACAGCGCCGCCAGGGTGTTGCACAGCGGGATGGAGCCACCCTGACCGGCGTACTGCATCTCCTCGCCCGGGTACGCCACCGCCATCGCGTCCGCCATGGCCTGGTACGCCGGGCTGGAGGTGTCGGCGCGGAACGCCTGGCCCTGGCCGATCTGTTCGACGCCGACCCGGGCGCCCCACGGCGTCCGCGCCTCCAGGTGCGCCTGGAGCAGCTTGGTGGCCTCGGCGGCGTCCACGCCCGGCGGCACCCTGAGGCTCACCAGCGCGCGGGCGCCGGCCTGCACCGACGGGGTGGCGCCGACGACCGGCGGGCAGTCGATGCCGAGCACGGTGACGGCCGGCCGGGCCCAGATCCGGTCCGCGACCGAACCGGAGCCGATCAGCTCCACGCCCTCCAGCACCCGGGCGTCCCGGCGGAACTGCTCCTCGTCGTACGCCAGGCCCTCCCACGCGTTGTCCGCCGCCAGCCCGTCGACGGTCGTGGAGCCGTCCTCGGCGCGCAGCGAGTCGAGTACGCGGATCAGGGCGGCCAGCGCGTCGGGCGCCGCACCGCCGAACTGGCCGGAGTGCAGGTTGCCTTCCAGGGTGTCCACGCGCACGCGCACCAGGGTCATGCCGCGCAGCGTCGAGGTGACCGTCGGCAGGCCGACCCGGAAGTTGCCCGCGTCGCCGATGACGATGGTGTCCGCGGCCAGCAGCTCCGGGTGCGCCTCGGCGTACCGCTCCAGACCGCCCGTGCCCTGCTCCTCGGAACCCTCGGCGATCACCTTGACGTGCACGGGCACGCCGCCGTTCGCCTTGAGCGCGCGCAGCGCCAGCAGGTGCATCAGCACACCGCCCTTGCAGTCGGCCGCGCCGCGCCCGTACCAGCGGCCGTTCCGCTCGGTCAGCTCGAACGGCGGCGTGACCCAGCCGGCCTCGTCCAGCGGCGGCTGCACGTCGTAGTGCGCGTAGAGCAGCACCGTCTTCGCGCCCTCGGGCCCGGGCAGGTACCCGTACACCGACTGTGTGCCGTCCGGTGTGTTGAGGAGGTCCACGTCCTGGAACCCCTCGGCGCGCAGGGCGGACGCTATCCAGTTGGCGGCGCCGACGCTCTCGCTGCGCGGGAACTGGTCGAAGTCCGCCACCGATTTGAAGGCCACCAGCGCGGCGAGTTCCTCCTTCGCGCGGGGCAGCAGCGAGGAGACGGTCTCGGCGACCGGATTCGACGACATGGGCACGCTCCTTGTGGGTGCGACGTTGTACCAAGGAGTACTTGGATTGATGGGCCGATCCTCCCACAGTGGCCTGCGGCGATGGCCGCCGTAGGATGCGGGGGTCAGGTGCGGCATGCGGTTTGATCGGAGCAGTAGACCATCGTGAGCAGCGAGAACTCTTCGGCGGACGACGCGCGTCAGGTCTGGGACGTCGTCGTGGTGGGCGCGGGACCGGCAGGGGCCTCGGCCGCCTACGCGGCGGCGGTCGCGGGGCGCCGCGTGCTGGTGCTGGAGAAGGCGGAGCTGCCCCGCTACAAGACGTGCGGCGGCGGCATCATCGGTCCCTCGCGGGACACCCTTCCGCCCGGCTTCGAGCTGCCCTTCCGGGACCGGGTGCACGCGGTGACGTTCTCGAACAACGGACGCTTCACCCGGACCCGGCGCTCCCGGCAGATGCTCTTCGGGCTGATCAACCGGCCCGAGTTCGACCAGCAGCTCGTCGAGCACGCGCAGAAGGCGGGCGCCGAGGTGCGCACCGGGGCGACGGTGGCCCGGGTGGAGCAGCACGGGTCGGCGGTCCCGGACCGGCGCACCGTCGCCGTCGTCCTCCAGGGCGGGGAGACGGTGCTGGCACGCGCGGTCGTCGGCGCGGACGGCAGCGCCAGCCGGATAGGCGCGCACGTCGGGGTGAAGCTGGACCAGGTCGATCTCGGCCTGGAGGCGGAGATCCCGGTGCCGGACACGGTCGCCGAGGACTGGAAGGGCCGCGTCCTCATCGACTGGGGGCCGATGCCCGGCAGTTACGGGTGGGTCTTCCCCAAGGGCGACACGCTCACCGTCGGGGTGATCTCGGCGCGGGGCGAGGGTGCGGCGACCAAGCGGTACCTGGAGGACTTCGTCGGCCGGCTCGGGCTCGCCGGCTTCGAGCCGAGCATCTCCTCCGGCCATCTGACGCGCTGCCGCGCGGACGACTCGCCGCTCTCCCGCGGCCGGGTCCTGGTCTGCGGCGACGCGGCGGGCCTCCTGGAGCCGTGGACCCGCGAGGGCATCTCCTTCGCGCTGCGGTCGGGCCGGCTCGCGGGGGAGTGGGCGGTGCGGATCTCGGAGGCGCACGACGCGGTGGACGCGCGCAGGCAGGCCCTGAACTACGCCTTCGCCATCAAGGCCGGCCTCGGCGTCGAGATGAGCGTCGGCAAGCGGATGCTGACGGTGTTCGAGCGACGCCCCGGTCTCTTCCACGCGGCCCTGACCGGGTTCCGCCCGGCCTGGAAGGCGTTCAAGGACATCACGCAGGGATCGACGTCCCTGGGCGAACTGGTCCGCGGCCACCCGCTGGCCCAGCGGGCCCTGACGGCCATGGACCGGCGCCCCACCGACGCCTCGGCGAACGAGGGGGTCGATTCCTGACCCGCCCGGCCTGTGCACCGTCGCCCTCGCACTCCTGGAGAGGCGGCGCCCTGACCCATCCGGGGGCGCGGGGACCTGCGCGCCCAGCCACCGGCCACCCGCACCCGCCCACCGTCAGAAGCCCCCACTCACGGCCGCCCTCCCCCCCCCGGCGGAGCCGCCCCGTACTTCCCCGGGAGTACCCGTGATCACCACGCCCGGCTGACGCCGCCGGAGGCACGCGGCGTCTAGCGTGGCGGCATGGACGGACAGCGCGAGCGCCGCGGCGGGCCACCGCAGTGGTGGCGGCACGGACCCCCGTGGTGGGACCGGCGGGACGGCGAGGGGCGCCGCCCCCGATGGCCCTGGCGTTCCACCGCGCTGATCACGGCGTTCGTGCTGATCGGCTCCAACTTCGCCGCGCACGCCCAGGCGGGGGAGCGGGCCGACCTGGACCCCTTCGCGCGGGTGCTGCTGTTCCTCACCGGGGCCGCCCTGCTGTGGCGGCAGCGCCACCCGGTGCCCGTGGTGTTCGGCACGGCGGCGGCCACGCTGCTCTACCTGGGCTCCGGATACCCGTACGGGCCGGTGTTCGTGGCCGTCGCGGTGGCCTGCTTCAGTGCCGTCGTCACCGGGCACCGCCGGGCCGCGTGGACGGCGATGGTCGCGCTGTGGGCCGGGCACGCCCTGGTGTCGCACTGGCTCTACCGCTGGCTGCCGCCGTCCGGGGACTCCGCCGCCTCCTGGGGAGAGGAGATCGTGATCGCCACCTGGGTGGTGGCGATCGTGGCGTTGTCGGAGCTGGCCCGGACCCGGCGCGAGCAGTGGGCGCGGGAACGGGCCGAACGGGCCCAGGCGGCGAAGCGCCGCGCGGACGAGGAACGGCTGCGGATCGCTCGTGAGCTGCACGACGTCCTCGCGCACAGCATCTCCGTGATCAATGTGCAGGCGGGCGTCGGACTCGCCCTCCTCGACTCCGACCCGGAGCAGGCGCGCACCGCGCTCACCACCATCAAGGACCAGAGCAAGGAGGCGCTCGGTGAGGTGCGGCAGGTCCTCGGCGCCCTGCGCACCCCCGGAGACGCGCCGCGCGCACCGGCCCCCGGCCTCGACCGGCTGCCCGAACTGGTCGAGCAGGCGGCGAGCGCGGGCCTCACCGTCGAGGTCGAGGGGGAGCCGCCGAGACTGTCGCCCGGTACCGGCCTGGCGGCGTTCCGCATCGTCCAGGAGGCGCTCACCAACGTGGTGCGGCACTCGGGTTCGCGGCACGCGCGCGTGCGCCTCGACCGGGACGGCCGCATGCTGCGGCTGCGTGTCGACGACGACGGACCGGCGACGGGCGCCGACGCGGGCGGCAGCGGCAACGGGCTGGCCGGGATGCGGGAGCGGGCGGCGGCGCTGGGTGGCACCATCGAGGCGGGTCCGCGCTCCGACGGCGGCTTCCGCGTGCTCGCCGCGCTGCCGATCGACGTGGCGCACACGAAGGAGGAGGGCCGGTGATCC
Source organism: Streptomyces sp. NBC_01723 (assembly GCF_036246005.1). NCBI lineage: Bacteria > Bacillati > Actinomycetota > Actinomycetes > Kitasatosporales > Streptomycetaceae > Streptomyces > Streptomyces sp. NBC_01723. The sequence continues at coordinate 930,968 of NZ_CP109171.1, read as the reverse complement.
GCGTACTGCTCGCCGACGACCAGTCACTGGTACGGGCCGGGTTCCGTGCCCTGCTGGACGCCCAGGCGGACATCGAGGTGGTCGCCGAGGCCGCCGACGGCGAGGAGGCGGTGCGCCTGATCCGCGAACTGCGCCCCGACGTCGTCCTGATGGACATCCGCATGCCGCTGCTCGACGGTCTGGCCGCGACCCGCCGGATCACCGGGGACGCCGGCCTGCGGGAGGTGAAGGTCGTCATGCTCACCACCTTCGAACTCGACGAGTACGTCTTCGAGGCCATCCGCTCGGGCGCCTCCGGCTTCCTGGTCAAGGACACCGAACCCGAGGAACTCCTGCGCGCCGTGCGCGCGGTGGTGGACGGCGACGCGCTGCTGTCGCCGGGGGTGACCCGGCGCCTGATCGCCGAGTTCGCCGCCCGCTCCAAGGAGCCCGCGGCGGCAGGGGAGCTGGCCCGGCTGACCGAGCGCGAACGGGAGGTGATGGCCCTGGTCGGCATCGGCCTGTCCAACGAGGAGATCGCCCGCAGACTGGTCGTCAGCCCGCTCACCGCCAAGACCCACGTCAGCCGCACCATGGTCAAGCTGGGCGCCCGCGACCGCGCCCAACTGGTCGTGCTCGCCTACGAGTCGGGGTTGGTGCGGCCGGGCTGGCTCGGCTGACCCCCGCGTCCGAACCGCACCAGCACACTCACCACCCGCACCAGGAACACCGCGACGGCCAGCACCACTCCCGCGGCCACGAGCACACCCCGCGCACCGGCCGGCAGGGCGAAGAGAAACGCGGGTCCCGCCACGGCCCCGAACAGCACGGCCGCCGCGAACGCCGCGCTGCACAGCGCGTAGCCGATCTCGACCGTCATCGCGTCCCGCTCGCCCTGCGTACGCCGTCCCCCGTATGTCTCCATGTCGGCAAGTCTGGCAGATCGGGTTGGCCCGGCGACCGGTCTTTCGGGCCGCGTGCGCTCTGCTACGGTGCGCCCATGGCGGGGGACAGGTCCGAACAGGCGCTCGTCGCGCGGTGGCGCGGCATGCTGGCACTGCACGCCAGGACCCAGTGCGAACTCGACCGCGCGCTGCACCAACACGGGCTCTGCGGAAGCGACTTCGAGGTGCTCGACATCCTCGCGGGCTCACCGGACGCCGACGGCGCCTGCGGCTACCGGGTGCAGCAGATCTCCGAGCGGGTCCATCTGAGCCAGAGCGCGCTGTCCCGGCTGGTCGCCCGCCTGGAGAAGGACGGCCTCGTCGAGCGCTCCCTGTGCCCGGAGGACCGGCGGGGCGTCCGGGTGGCGCTCACCGCCGAGGGACGGGCCCGGCACGGCCTGGCGCTCCCGGTGCAGCGGGCCGTGCTGAACCGGATGCTGGTGCGCTGACCGTCCCCTAGCCCTCCACCGCCGCGCGCCGGGTCGCCACGGCGACGAGCACCGCGACCGCCGCGAGCGCCGCCACGCTGGTGAGCGCGGCCGGCAGGGAGAACCAGTCCGCCATGAAGCCGATCGCGGGCGGCCCGAGAAGCATGCCGCCGTATCCCAGCGTCGACGCGGTCGCCACACCGCTCGGTCCGCCCAGGGCGCCGGCCCGTTCGACGGCGACCGGGAAGATGTTGGCGAGTCCGAGCCCGGTGATCGCGAAACCGAACAGGGCCGCCCACACCGACGGGGCGAGCGAGCCGAGCAGCATCCCGGCCACCGCGGTGGTGCCGCCCGCCACCACCGTGGTGGTCCGGCCCAGCCGCTCCAGCAGGGTCGTGCCGGTCAGCCGGCCGACGGTCATGGCGAGGGCGAAGCAGGAGTAGCCGGCCGCGGCCAGACCTGGGGAGGCGTCCAGGTCCTGCTCCAGGTGCAGGGCGCCCCAGTCGGCCATGGCGCCCTCGCCGTACGCCGTGCACAGGGCGATCAGGCCGAAGGTGACGACCAGACGGCGGGTCCGGCGGTCGAGGCGGCGCGGGGAGCCGTCGTCCTCGGCCGGGCGGTCGGGCGGCGCGGCGGGTTCGCACCGCAGCAGGGCGCGGCCCGCGACGAGGGTGACGAGCAGTCCGAGCATCGTGAGGCCGAGCAGGTGCCGCGTCGGGGACAGCGACCCGGCGACCAGCCCGCCTAGTCCGGCGCCGACCATGCCGCCGAGGCTGAACGCCGCGTGGAAGCTCGGCATGATCGGCCGCCGCAGCACGGCCACCAGATCGACGGCGGCGCTGTTGAAGGCGACGTTGATCCCGCCGTACGCGCTGCCGAAGACCAGGAGTACGGCGCCCAGGGCGAGCGCCGAGTGGGTGAGCGGGGGCAGGGCGATGCTCAGGCAGAGCAGGACCGCGCAGGCGACGGTGACGGGATGGCTGCCGTAGCGGCGGACCAGCCTGCCGGTGAGCGTCATGGTGACGACGGCACCGGCCGAGACACCGAGCAGGGCCAGCCCCAGGGTGCTGGCGGAGGCACCGGTCTGCTCCTTGATGGCGGGGATCCGCACCACCCAGCCGGCGAAGACGAAGCCGTCGAGCGCGAAGAAGGCGGTCAGGGCGATGCGCAGGCGGGTGAGATCGTCGCGGGGACCCGGCACGGCACTGTGCGATCGGGTTTTGTTTATTAGCGGCACAAAGTCAGGCTAGGTGCCGAACGGGGATGGCGGCAAGGCACGGCTCACCGCCCGCGTCATTTGACGGAGCCGCCGGTGATCCCGGCGGCGATGTACTTCTGGGCGAGGACGAGCAGGATCGCCGCCGGTACCGCGGAGAGCACGGAGGCGGCCATGACCGAACCCCAGTCGCCGACGTGCGCGCCGATGTACTGGTAGATGCCCAGGGTGACGGGCTTGACCTCGTCGGTCGTGTTCAGGGTCAGCGCGAACATGAAGTCGCTCCACGCGAACAGGAACGCGAACAGCCCCGACGTGATCAGCGAGTTGCGGCTCATCGGCAGCACCACCCGCGCGAACGTCCGCACCGGCCCGGCCCCGTCGATCTGCGCGGCCTCGATCACCTCGCCCGGGATCGACACCATGAAGGAGCGCATCAGCACGATGGAGAACGGGATGCCCAGCGAGGCGTCCGCGAGCATCAGGCCGAAGTAGGAGTTGACCAGGCCCAGGTCGACGTAGGAGTTGTAGAGCGCGTTGGCGATGACGATGCCCGGCACCATCTGGGTGATCAGGGTGCCGAACACGATGGTGCGCGAGCCGCGCAGCCCGAACCGCGCGAGCCCGTACGCCGCCGGAGCCGAGATCGCCAGGCAGAGGGCGACCGCGCCGAGCGAGACGGCCAGGGAGGTCAGCAGGTGCCCGCCCTGGTCGCCGATCGCCTGGGAGAAGCCGGACAGGTCGAGGCCGCCCGGCACCGGGTCGACCTGGAGCAGCCCCGACTCGGGCTGGAGCGCGGTGTTGAGCATCCAGTACAGCGGGAAGAGCATCACGCCGAGGACGAGCACACCAGCGACGGTGGAGCCCCAGCGGCGCCGGGACGCGGTGGGTGTGTGGGTGGCCATCGCCGGTCACTTCCCCTCGGTGCGGTTGGCCCGCAGATAGAACACCGCGAACACGGCGGAGATCAGGATGAGTACGTTGCCGACCACGGCGCCCGCGCCGAAGTCCAGCTGGACGAAGGAGTTCTGGTACGTCAGCGTGCCGAGCGTCTGCGTGGCGTCGGCCGGGCCGCCGTCGGTCAGGGCGAGGATCAGGTCGAGGATCTTCACCGTCGACATGAACCCCAGCACCAGCACGACCGTGACGACCGGCCTGAGCACCGGCAGCGTGACGGAGCGGAAGGTCCGCCACGCCGACGCGCCGTCCAGGGCGGCCGCCTCGTGCAGCTCCTTCGGGATCTCCTGGAGGCCGCCGTACAGGATGACCATGTTGAACGGGATGCCGATCCAGACGTTGACCAGGACGACCGACAGCAGGGCAAGGTCCGGACTGGTCAGCCACGGGGTGTGCCCGCCGGCTCCGAGGGTGTCGAGGAACGAGTTCAGCACGCCGGTGTCCTGGTCGAGGATGCGCCGCCACACGATGCCGGAGACCACCATGGGCACCAGCCAGGGCAGCAGGATCAGCGAACGCAGTACGCCGTTCAGCGGGAAGCGGCGGCTGAAGAAGACCGCGAGCGCCAGCCCGATGCAGAACTGCCCGAGCAGCGACCCGGCGGTGAACACCAGCGTGTGCCACAGGGCCTTGCCGAACAGCGCGTCATGGAAGACGTTGGACCAGTTGTCGGCCCCGTTGAAGGGCGCCTCACCGGTGAAGAAGGTCTTCGGCGTGTAGTGCTGGAAGCTCATCACGACGTTGCGGACCAGCGGATAGCCGAAGAACAGCAGCATGAAGACGACGGCGGGGGCGACGAACCCCCACTGGGCCAGCCGGCGCCGGGTCCGGGCGGTGACGGTGGGCGTGGTCATGGGGGTGTACCTCAGTTCCCGCTCGTGGCCCGCTGCTGGGCGCGCTTCAGGGCGGACTCACTGGACTGGCCGGTCAGGGCGGACTGGAAGGCGCTCTGCAGGGCGAGCGACACGCTCGACCAGCCGGCGCCGAGCTGCGCCGTCCGGGACCGGGCGACGGCCACCTGGTCGGCGAGGGAGTCCAGTTCGGGCACCCGTTCGCGCCAGGCGGCGGCGGCCCGGGCGTTGGCCGGGACCATCCAGCTGTTGAGCGCGTAGGTGAGCTGCTCCTTCTCGCTCGACAGACAGGCCACGATCCTCCCGGCCGTCCTCTCCCGGGCCTCGTCACCGGTGTTGGGCACGGTGAGCACGGCGCCGCCGAGGGGGCCCACCGAGTCGTCGCCGGCTCGGGGGACCGGGATCGGCGCGAGGCCCCAGTGCAGCGACTCGTCGCTGTTGAGGGTCTCCACCTGCCACGGCCCGTTGATCATCATCGCCGCGTTGCCGGCCATGAACTGGTCGTTGACGTCCGCCTGTGTCCAGTTGACCGTCGACTTCGAGAGCGAACCGTCCGTCAACAGGCCCTTCCAGTAGTCGAGGGCCTCGACCACCTTCGGACCGTCCAGATCGGTCTCGTCGCCGCCGTTGGACCACATGAACGGCATGAACTGGAAGACGCCGTCCTCCGCGCCGCCCGCGCTGAGCGCCAGTCCGTACCGCCCGCCCCGGGTGAGCTGTTTCGCGGTCTCCCGCAACTGGGCCCAGGTGGTGGGCACTCGCACGCCCGCCTCGTCGAGGACGTCCTTGTTGTAGAACAGGGCGAGCGTGTTCACGGACCGGGCCGCGCCGTAGTACGTCCCCCTGTAGGAGCCGAACTCGGCGATGCCCTCGGGTATGCCCTCGGTGCTCAGCCCGAGGGTCCCGAGGTCGACCAGGCCGCCCGCCTCCGCGAACGTCGGCATCTCGGACGCGTCGAACTGCACGATGTCCGGCAGCGACTTGGACGACGCCATGCGCAGCGCCTTCGTCATCACCTGCGCCGCCGGAACGCTCTGCTGCTCGATGGTGACCCCCAGCCGTTCCCCGCAGCGGGCCATCGCCTCGGCGTCCCAGCGGTGGTAGGACTCGTCGGTCGAGGAATTCATCACGGTGTACACGTCGGCGTCGCGCTGCTGTCCGCAGCCGGCCAGCGCCGCCCCGGCGACCAGCACGGAAGCGGTGGCGAGCGAGGTGAAGCGCTTCGACATGGTGCGGCCCTTGCTGTCGTCCCGTCCGGCTGCCCCGCCGGACCGTTTTGTTTGATGGGATGACTAATACGTCAAGGACCCGCTCCCGCGCTAGACCGAAGCAACCCCGACCTCTTCACTCCGTGCGGTGACGATGGTGTTGTTTTCGGTGATCCCTCCAGTTCAAGGCGGTGGAGTTGGCGTGAACACCTCGGAACCGGGAGGGGGCCTGTGTACGATCAACCTGCTGTGCGACGGCTTCTGCGCTCCCCATCCGACAGCTCCCGCCCCACCCGAGGAAGATCATGAAGTTCACCGACGGCTTCTGGCTCATCCGTGAGGGTGTGCATCTCTCGTACGCCACCGAGGTACGCGATGTACGCCCGGAATCGAAGCGCTTCACTGCCTATGCCGCCGTGAAGAAGGTGGCGCGGAGGGGGGACACGCTCAACGCGCCGCTGCTCACGGTCGAATGCTTCTCGCCCGCCGAGGGGGTCATCGGCGTCCGCGTCACCCATCACGCCGGAAAACGCGGCCCCGGCCCCGACTTCGCCCTCGCGGACCCGGCCGACGGCGCCGGCGCGGTGCGCCAGGACGGCACCGTCACCGAGCTGACCAGCGGCCCGCTCACCCTCCGGCTGGACCGCGCCGGTCCCTGGGGCCTGACCTTCCACGACGCGGACGGACGCGAGCTGACCCGGGCGAACGCCAAGGGCACCGCCTTCGCCACCACCGGCGACGGCGCCCACCACATGCTGAGCCGGCTCTCGCTCGGCGTCGGCGAGCAGGTCTACGGCCTGGGCGAGCGCTTCACCCCGTTCGTCAAGAACGGCCAGGTCGTCGACATGTGGCAGGCCGACGGCGGCACCAGCAGTGAGCAGGCCTACAAGAACATCCCCTTCTACCTCTCCTCACGCGGCTACGGCGTCTTCGTCAACCACCCCGGCGCGGTCTCCTTCGAGGTCGGCTCCGAGTCCGTGGGCCAGGTGCAGTTCAGCGTCGAGGACCAGACGCTGGAGTACTACGTCGTCGCCGGGCCCACCCCCAAGGACGTCCTCAGCCGCTACACCGCCCTCACCGGCCGCCCCGCTCTCCCCCCGGCCTGGTCCTTCGGTCTCTGGCTCACCACGTCCTTCACCACGTCGTACGACGAGCGGACCGTGACGTCCTTCGTGGACGGCATGGCCGAACGCGGCATCCCGCTGACCGTCTTCCACTTCGACTGCTTCTGGATGCGCGAGTACCAGTGGTGCGACTTCCAGTGGGACCCGGACGTCTTCCCCGACCCGGAGGGCATGCTCGCCCGGCTCAAGGCGAAGGGACTGAAGGTCAGCGTCTGGATCAACCCCTACATCGCCCAGAAGTCCCCGCTCTTCGACGAGGCCGCCGCCCTCGGGTACCTGGTCCGCAGGCCGGACGGCGACGTCTGGCAGTGGGACCTGTGGCAGGCCGGGATGGGCCTGGTCGACTTCACCGACCCCGCCGCCCGCGACTGGTTCGCCGGGAAGCTCAAGCCCCTGCTCGACCAGGGTGTGGACTCCTTCAAGACCGACTTCGGCGAGCGCGTCCCCATCGACGTCGTCTGGCACGACGGCTCCGACCCGGAGCGCATGCACAACTACTACACCCACCTCTTCAACCGCACCGTCTTCGAACTCCTGGAGAAGGAGCGCGGCCAGGGCGAGGCGGTCCTCTTCGCCCGCTCGGCGACCGCGGGCGGGCAGCAGTACCCCGTCCACTGGGGCGGCGACTGCTGGTCGTCCTTCGAGGCGATGGCCGAGTCGCTGCGAGGCGGACTGTCGCTCTCCCTGAGCGGCTTCGGCTTCTGGAGCCACGACATCGGGGGCTTCGAGGGCACGCCCGACGCCGCGGTCTTCACCCGCTGGCTGGCCTTCGGCCTGCTCTCCTCGCACAGCAGGCTGCACGGCTCCTCGTCCTACCGGGTGCCCTGGGAGTTCGGCGAGGAGGCGGTCGACGTCGCCCGCCGGTTCACCCTCCTCAAGCACCGCCTGATGCCCTACCTGTACGGCGTCGCCGCCGAGGCCCACCGCACCGGCGTGCCGATGATGCGTCCGATGCTCCTGGAGTTCCCGCACGATCCCGGCTGCCGCCCGCTGGACCGCCAGTACATGCTCGGCCCGGACCTCCTGGTCGCCCCGGTGTTCACCGAGGACGGGGAGGTGGAGGTCTACCTCCCCGAGGGCACCTGGACCCACCTCCTGACCGGCGAGCGCGTCACCGGCCCGGCCTGGCGCGCCGAACGGCACGCCTTCGACAGCCTGCCGCTGTACGTCCGCGAGGGCGCGGTCCTGCCGCTGGCCTCCGACGACCGGCGCCCCGACGGCGACTGGCTGGACGACCCGACGCTGCTGGTCCACCCGCCCGCCGGCGCGGACTACGCGACCGAGGTCACCGTGCCCGACCTGCTGGGCACCCCGGCCGCCACCTTCCAAGTGCGCCGCGACGGCGACGTCCTGCGGGTCACCGCCACCGGCACCGACCGGCCGTTCACCGTGCGGGTCGCGGGCGGCGGGAGCGCGCGCGGCGCGGGTGAGGTGACGGTGCCGCTGGGGTGAGCCCGGACGCCGGGACTTCCGGTCAGGTGGTGAGAGCGGCGAGGGCCGTCAGGAGGCGGTCCACGTCGTCGGCGCTGGTGTAGGGCGCGAGGCCGACGCGGACCGCACCCTCGTCGCCCAGGCCCAGGTGGCGCGAGGCCTCCAGCGCGTAGAAGGTGCCGGCGGGCGCGTCGACCCCGCGCTCGGCGAGCCGCCGGTACACCTCGGCCGGGCTCAGACCCGCCACGGTGAACAGCAGGGTGGGCGTGCGCCGCGCGGCACGGGAGTGGACGGTGATCCCGCCGAGGTCCGCCAGCCCTGCCTCGATCCGCCGGCGCAACGCGTCCTCGTGCGTCTCCAGGGCGGCGAAGGAGGCGACGAGCCGCTCCCTGCGGCCGCCGTGCGCGTCCGGTTCCAGACCGGCGAGGAAGTCCACCGCGGCACGGGTACCGGCCAGCAGTTCGTAGGGCAGCGTGCCCAGCTCGAACCGCTCGGGGACGGCGTCGCTGGAGGGCAGCAGCTTGTCCGGGCGCAGTGTCTCCAGGAACTCGGGCCGCGCCGCCAGCACGCCCAGGTGCGGACCGAGGAACTTGTACGGCGAGCAGACCAGCGTGTCCGCGCCGAGCGCCGCCGGGTCGACGACCGCGTGCGAGGCGTAGTGCACGGCGTCCACGTGCAGCAGCGCGCCGACTCCGTGCGCCAGACGGGCGACGGCCGGCAGGTCGGGCATGGTGCCGATCAGGTTGGAGGCGGCCGTCACGGCGACCAGCCGGGTGCGTGGGGACAGTACCGCCTCGACGTGCTCGGGAAGCAGCTCCCCGGTGGCCGGGTCGAAGTCCGCCCACCGCACGCTCGCGCCCACCGCCTCGGCCGCCTGGATCCAGGGCCGGATGTTGGAGTCGTGGTCGAGGCGGGTGACGACCACCTCGTCCCCGGGCCCCCAGGCCTTCGCGAGCGTCCGGGACAGGTCGTAGGCGAGCTGGGTGGCGCTGCGGCCGAGGACGACCCCCCGCGGCTCGGTGCCCAGCAGGTCGCCGAGCGCGCTGCGGGTGTCCGCGACGATGCCGTCCGCGTTGCGCTCGCCCTCGGTCGTCCGGCCCCGGTTGGCCAGCGGGTTGGCCAGCGCCTCGCCGATGGCGTCGATCACCGGCTGCGGGGTCTGGGTGCCGCCCGGCGCGTCGAAACGGGCGGAGCCGGACTTCAGAGCGGGTATCTGCGCGCGGATCGCGTCGACGTCGAGGGCCATGTGCACTCCAACCAACCGAAGGCGGAAACTCCGTCCTCATGATCGCAGCCGGGCCGCCTTCGGAACAGACGGGGCGGTCGGGCGGGGCCGCGGGAGCCGCACCGCGGGCCCGGATGCCGGGCCGCCCGCCGAAGGGGGAGTGCACGGCGGGCGGCCGGTCCGTCCGGGCGCGGTCAGGGAACGAGTACGACCGTCTTGCCGGGCAGCCGTCCGGCGCCGGCGTCCTCGTGCACGGCGGCCAGCCCGGCCACCGGGCGGCGCGCGGCGACGTGCAGCCGGAGCTTGCCCGCGTCCACCTTGGCCACCAGCTCGGCCAGCTGGGCTCCGTCGCTCCGGACCCACAGGCTCGCGCTCCGCACGCCCCGGGCGGGATCCTCGGGAACCGGGCCGGCCGTGCTCGCCGCGACCCCGCCGTCGGCGACGTACTCCGTCAGCCGCGCCAGCTCCTCGGGGGAGACGCGGACGTGGTTCACCACAACTTGGAACGGACCGCCCACGGCGGCCGGGTCCGCGGCGAGGTCGAGGGGGCCGGCGACGCGGTCCGCGCCGTAGCCCCGGAGGCGGTCGGCGTGCGTCGGCGCGTCCACCGCGGTCACCTTCGCGCCCGCGTCGACGGCGAGCTGCACGACGAGGCTGCCCACCGCACCCCCCGCCCCATTGACCAGGACGGTCTGTCCGGGTTTCAGCTCGGCGAGTTCGAACACCGTCTGCCAGGCCGCCAGACCGGTCAGCGGCAGCGCGGCCGCGTCGGCGAGCTCGGTCGTCCGGGGGGCCGCGGTGAGGGACGCGGCCGGGGCGAGCACGTACTCGGCGGCGCCTCCGGCGGAGTCGAGGGGCAGCATCGCCACGACCCGGTCGCCCACCTCCGGGCCTGTGACGCCGGCGCCGAGTTCGGCGACGGTGCCCGCCAGGTCGATCCCCGGCACGTAGGGGAGCGCGATCGGAATCATCTCGGCCAGGACACCGGCGCGGATGTGGTCGTCGACGGGGTTGAACGACGTGGCCGCCACACGCACCAGCACCTGCCCGGTGCCGGGGACCGGACGGTCGACATCCTCGTAGCGCAGGACGTCGCTGCTGCCGAACTCGTGGAAACGTATGGCCTTCATGGCACTTCCTCAGGGTGTGTCCGACGTCTTCGAACAGGGCTTCATCGGCTTCTTTGCTTGCCCAGGCAAGTATTTTCACTTGCCTGGGCAAGTGAGAAGCTAGCCCATGTCGACTTGCCCAGGCAAGTGATTCAGGTTGCCCGGGCAAGTATGATGAGGCTCATGGACACCCAGTCACCCTGGCTCGACGACGACCAGCAGGACCTGTGGCAGGCGCTGCGCACGGTCGTCATCGCCCTCCCGGCAGCCCTCGACCGCCAGTTGCAGCGCGACGCGGGCATCTCCAACTTCGAGTACGGGGTGCTGGCCCAGCTGTCCATGGCAAAGGAGGCCACGATGCGCCTCAGCGACCTGGCCCGGGTCAGCGACAGCACCCAGCCCCGGCTGTCGAAGGTGATGGACCGCTTCGAAGCCCGGGACTGGGTCGCCCGCCGCCCCGACCCCGGAGACGGCCGGTACACCCTCGCCACCCTCACCGACGCCGGCCGGCAGAAGCTCGTCGAGAGCGCGCCGGAACACGTCGCGCAGGTGAAGCGGCTCGTGTTCGATCCGCTGACCGCCGCTCAGCGCCGCCACCTCGGGACCGCGCTCACCCGCATCGCCGCGACCGTGCGCGAGGAACTCGACTGAGGCGCGGGGCGCCGTCGCCTCAGGACCCCTCCTCCGCCACCGGCTCCTTCTCGCGCCCGCCCGGGTGCCGGTGACGCCAGATCCAGAAGACCGCGCAGGACAGCAGGGCCCATCCGCCCAGCACCAGGAACGGGAACACGTGCTGATGGCCCTGGAAGTACACCGCCGTGTGCTGCGCGTTGACCGAGGCGCCCGGCGGCAGCCACTGGCCGATCACCCCCAGCGGGGACGGCAGCAGCGGCCACGACACCGCGCCGCCGGACGAGGGATTGCCGAGGAGCACCATCAGCCCCCAGGTCGGCAGCATCGCCCAGCGCCCGAACAGGGTGTTGAACATGGAGAAGACCATGCCGGAGGTGAACAGGGTGAGCGCCAGGATCAGCCACGACTCCGCGAACGGCAGGTCGAGGGCGTCCAGCAGCCAGTCCACCGTCGCGGCGATGGCGAAGCCGCCGAGCAGCGCGTAGGCCATCGTGAACAGGATGCGCTCGAAGGGGACCAGTGACCGCGCGTGCACGCTGAGCTGGATCGCCCCGACGAAACCGATGATCACCGCGGCCAGGGAGATGTAGAAGATCGCCAGCCCGCGCGGGTCGCCCTCCTGGAGGGGGTTGATGTCCCGGACGGTGACCCGGACGCCCGTCTTCCGGCCCACGGCCGGTGCCGCGTCGGACAGGACTTCGGCGACCGAGGCGCCCGACGCGCTGGACAGGTCGAGGACGGCGGTCCGACCTCCTTCGCGCAACTCGAAGATCGCGAAGACCTCCTGGTCCTCCAGCGCCCCGACCGCCGCGGACCGGGTGTCGTAGGTGTGCACCTTCACCGAGGCGTTCAGCGCCTGCTCCAGGCCGTCCAGAAAGGCCCGGCTGCGGGCCTCGTCGTACGAGCCGACCACCGCTGTCGGGATCGAGCGCGGCGTCGGGTCCGCCATCGAGTAGGTGTACGAGCCCGCGAAGAGACCGGCAGCGGCGGCGAGGATCAGCACCAGCACCGTGGCCGGCCAGAACGGCGACTGCCGGAACGTGGACCAGCGCCGCCCGCGGGTCGGAGACCTGCCGTGGGCGCCGTGGGACATGTGGGCCATGATCCGGACGTTTCCACAGCCGGAGGGAAAGGGCACCAGGAGCGCCCTCGCCCGGGGGTGCACGGAGCGTGAGGGCCGTGGCCCCGGACCGAGCGAGGGATGTCGCCGAACGGGGGCCCCGGGCGCGGCCCGCCATGCCCTGACACTTCTTGGGTCTCCGGCCCCCGCAGCGACTACCCGGGGCCGACGGCGGTGTGCGGCGCCGTCGTCGCCGAGTAGACCGACCGCACGCCCGGGACCGGGGCGGCGGCCGCCGCGGCCAGCGCCGCCGCCGCGCTGGCGATGCCCACCACGGCGCCCGCGGCGACGTCGCCGGGATAGTGGACGCCGGTGTGGACCCGGGCGTAACCGACGGCGCTCGCCAGTGCGCCCAGGGGGACGGCGGCGGCGGGCAGGACGACACCGACGGCCGTGGCGAAGGCGACCGCCGCGGCCGTGTGGCCCGACGGGAAGGACGCCGACGCGGGCATGGGCACGTACCGGTCCACCGTCACCCGCGCCGACTCCCGGTCCGGCCGCGCCCTGCGCACCAGCCGCTTGCCCAGCAGGTTCGTCGAGGCCGAGGCCACGGCGACCGCCCCGGCCCCGACGAGCGCGGCCCGGCGCGCCCGCGCACCGCTGAGGGCGAGGGCGGCGGCGATCCCGAGGGAGACCTTCGAATGGTCCGCGGCGTGGGAGAGGCGGCGCAGCGCCCGGTCGAGCGTGGGCGTGGAGGTGGCGGCGACCGCCGCGTACAGCGCGCCGTCGACGGCACGCAGGTCACCGAGCACGGCGCTGAAGGCCCGGCCGGGGGCCCGTCGCGGGGCGGGCGGCGGGTCCGGCGGGCAGCCGGTGTCGTCGTCCCCGTCGGCTTGGGTCGGTTCGTTCATCGGCTCCTGCTCCGTGGGCCGGCCGGCCGGTGTACGTGGCGTGGTCCCTCGCCGCACCATCCTGGTCCGCCTCCGTGCCCGAGGCGCGGCGGCGGGGCCCGTCCGGGGGACGTGGGCCGCCCGTGGCACGGGGCCGGGGACCGCGCGTGGAAACGGGGTTGGGGACCGCGCGTGGAACGGCCGCCGGGCGGACGCGCGGCCGACGCCGCGCCCGGCGTGCCGGGTGAACGCTCAGCCCGCGGCCCGGAAGGACCGCAGGCGCAGCGAGTTGGCGACGACGAAGACCGAGGAGAAGGCCATGGCCGCACCGGCGATCATCGGGTTGAGGAGTCCGGCCGCGGCGAGCGGCAGCGCGGCGATGTTGTAGGCGAAGGCCCAGAACAGGTTGGACTTGATCGTGCCCAGCGTCCTGCGGGCCAGCCGGATCGCGTCGGCGGCGGCGCGCAGGTCGCCGCGGACCAGGGTGAGGTCGCCGGCCTCGATGGCGGCGTCGGTGCCGGTGCCCATGGCGAGCCCCAGGTCGGCCTGGGCGAGCGCGGCGGCGTCGTTGACGCCGTCGCCGACCATCGCGACCGAACGCCCCTCGCTCTGAAGGCGCTTGACGACGTCGACCTTGTCCTGCGGCAGCACCTCGGCGAAGACGGCCCCGGGTTCGATGCCGACCTCGCGGGCGACCGAGGCGGCCACGGCACGGTTGTCCCCGGTCAGCAGTACCGGCGTCAGCCCCAGGGCGCGCAGTCGGCCGATCGCCTCGGCGCTGGTCTCCTTCACCGCGTCCGCGACCTCCAGGACCGCCCGCGCCTCCCCGTCCCAGGCGACGACGACCGCGGTCCGCCCGGACGTCTCCGCCTCGCCCTTGGCGCGGGCCAGGTCCGCCGGGAGGGTCATCGCCCACTCGGCGAGCAGCCGCTCCCGGCCGACGAGGACCGCGTGGCCGTCGACGACGCCCTGCACGCCGAGGCCCGGGACGTTGGCGAAGTCCTCGGGGGTGGGCAGGGCGCTCCCCAGCCGCTCCAGCGCCCCGTCGGCGATCGCGCGGGCGACCGGGTGCTCGGAGGCGTGCTCCAGCGCACCGGCCAGGCGCAGGACGTCGTCCTCCTCGGCGGCACCGGCGGTGTGCACGGCGAGCAGGGTCATCCGGCCGGTGGTGACGGTGCCGGTCTTGTCGAGGACGACGGTGTCGACCCTGCGGGTGGACTCCAGCACCTCGGGCCCCTTGATGAGGATGCCGAGCTGGGCGCCCCGGCCGGTGCCGACCATGAGCGCGGTGGGAGTGGCCAGCCCCAGGGCGCAGGGGCACGCGATGATCAGGACGGCGACGGCGGCCGTGAACGCGGCGGTGGGTCCCGACTCGTTGCCGAGCCAGAAGCCCAGGGTGGCCAGCGCCAGGGCGATGACGACGGGGACGAAGACACCGGAGACGCGGTCGGCGAGGCGCTGTGCCGCGGCCTTGCCGTTCTGCGCGTCCTCGACCAGCCTCGCCATCCGGGCCAGTTGCGTGTCGGCGCCGACGCGGGTCGCCTCGACCACCAGCCGGCCGCCCGCGTTCAGGGTCGCGCCCGTGACGCCGTCGCCCACGCCGACCTCGACGGGGACCGACTCGCCGGTGAGCATCGAGGCGTCCACCGCGGAGGAGCCCTCCACGACCGTGCCGTCGGTGGCGATCTTCTCGCCGGGGCGGACCAGGAAGCGGTCGCCCACGGCCAACTCGGCCGTCGGAACCGTCCGTTCCCGGCCGTCGGGGCCCAGGACCGTGACCTCCCTCGCGCCCAGTTCCAGCAGGGCCTTCAGCGCGGCGCCGGCCTTGCGCTTGGCGCGTGCCTCGAAGTAGCGCCCGGCGAGGAGGAAGGCGGTCACCCCGGCTGCCGCCTCCAGGTAGATGTTCCCCGAGCCGTCACCGCGGGCGATGGTCAGCTCGAAGGGGTGGGTCATGCCGGGCGTGCCCGCGGTGCCGAGGAACAGGGCCCACAGCGACCACAGGAACGCCGCCGACGTGCCCACCGAGATCAGCGTGTCCATGGTGGCCGCACCGTGCCGGGCGTTGGTGAGGGCCGCCCGGTGGAAGGGCCACGCGGCGTACGTCACCACGGGCGCCGCGAGCGTCAGCGACAGCCACTGCCAGTACTCGAACTGCAGCGCCGGCACCATCGCCATCGCGATGACGGGCACGGCGAGCAGTACGGCGGTGACCAGCCGCTGCCGCAGGGGCCGCAGCGCGTCGCCGTCCCCGGGGGGAGCGGCCGGCTCGGTGCCGGGCGCGGGCTCGGCGCGCACCGGCTCGGGCTCGTGGGCCGTGTATCCCGTCGCCTCGACCGTGGCGACCAGGTCCGGTACGGACACCTCGCCCCCGTAACTGACCTTGGCCTTCTCCGTCGCGTAATTGACGGTGGCGCTGACCCCGTCCATCCGGTTGAGCTTCTTCTCGATCCGGGCGGCACATGAGGCGCAGGTCATGCCGCCGATGGCGAGTTCCACCTCGGCCGGTGCGCTGGTCGTGCTGGTGGTCATGGCTGCTCCTGACGCGTGCGCGGCGTGTGCTGGGTGGCATATACGGGGAGGGGGTATCTCCACTCCGCATTCATGTATACCCATAGGGGGTATCTGACGCAAGTGTTCGTCCCGCTTGACTAGGTACCCCCTAGGGGTATTGTGAGATGCAGGAAGAGCCTCTGCTCGCCGTCGAGCCAGAGGCCCGGAACCCGAGGAGACGACCGTCATGCGCACCGGACTGAGGATCACCGCCTTCGCCGCCGCACTAGCCGCGACCTTCGGCACCGCGTACGGCGTGGGCAGGGGAGTGGACCCCGTCGTGGAGGAGAGCGCGCCGCCCGCGCCCCACGACGAGCACGGCGGGCCGGCGCCCCGGGAGCCGGAGGGTGGCGGCCACGAGGGTCATGAGAGCACCCCGCCCGGTGGGCTCCAGGTCTCCGAGAAGGGCTACACCCTCGATCTCGCCACCCCGCGCGTCAGCGCCGGTGAGCGTCAAGAGCTGCGCTTCACGGTGCGGGACGCGAGCGGCGGGGCCGTCACCGCGTACCAACGCGAGCACGACAAGGAACTCCACCTCATCGTGGCCTCACGCGACCTGGTCACCTACCGCCACCTGCACCCCGCCCGCGCCGCCGACGGCACCTGGAGCACGCCCGTCGACCTGCCTCGCGCGGGCGGCTACCGCGTCTTCGCCGACTTCACCCCAGCGCGCAAGGGCGCCGAGAACCTCACGCTCGGCGCCGACCTCGCCGCCTCCGGCCGTTACGAGCCCGCGCGCATGCCCGCCCTCAACGGCACCGCCAGGGCCGACGGTTACCACGTCGAGCTCGCCGGATCCCTGCGCCCCGGCAAGGCGAGCGAGCTGAAGTTCGAGGTGTCCCGCGACGGCGAACCCGTCAACGACCTCCAGCCCTACCTCGGCGCCTACGGTCACCTCGTCGCCCTGCGCTCCGGTGACCTCGCCTACCTGCACGTCCACCCCAACGGCGAGCCCGGCGACGGGACCACCAGGCCCGGCCCGGGCATCTCCTTCACGGCCACCGCGCCCAGCGACGGCACGTACCGCCTCTTCCTGGACTTCCGGCACCGGGGCGAGGTCCACACCGCCGCCTTCACCGTGCGGGCAGCCGGTGCGGCGCCGGACGCGTCGGAACCGGCGCCCTCCTCGCCGACCGAACACGGCGACGAGCACGGCGACGAGCACGGGCACTGACGCTCCGGCGAACCGCTCCTACGCGCCGGCCGTGACGACCCGGACCCCCGCCTCCTCGAACCGGCGCACCAGCTCCGGGTCGGCCGAGGCGTCCGTGACCAGCGTGTCCACCGACTCGGTCGCGCAGATCCGGGCGAACGCCCGCCGGCCCAGCTTGCTGGCGTCGGCGGCCACCACCACACGCTCGGCGCGCTCGCACAGCACCCGGTTGATCGCCGCCTCCGCCTCGTCGTGCGCCGCCGCACCGTGCTCGGCGTCGAAGGCGACGACACCCAGCACGGCGACATCGAGCGTCACCTGGCCCAGCACGCCGTCCGCGAGCGGCCCGATCAACTCGTACGACTGCGCCCGGGCCACCCCGCCGGTCACCACGATCTTGAACTGCGGCCGGACGGCCAGCTCGTTGGCGATGTTGAGCGCGTTGGTGACCACCGTCAGCGCGGGCGTCCCGGCGGCCAGGTCGGCGCGCACGGCCAGGGCGCGCGCCACCTCCGTGGTGGTCGTCCCCCCGGTCAGTCCCACCGCCTCCCCGGGCGCCACCAGGGCCGCGACCGCCTGCGCGACGTACTGCTTCTCCGAGGCGCGACGGGCGGTCTTGTAGCGCAGCGGCAGCTCGTACGACACCCCGTGCACGACCGCGCCACCGCGCGTGCGCACGAGCATCTGCTGCTCGGCGAGCCGGTCGAAGTCACGGCGGATCGTCGCGGCCGAGACCTCCAGCTCGGTCGCCGCCTCCTCGACGTCCAGCCGGCCCCGCTCCACGAGCAGTTCCAGCAGCGCCTTCCAGCGGGCGTCGCGCGACATCCGCGCCTCCGTTCCTCGATCTCCGCCGACCCTAGCGCACGGTCCACTTCCTCGGATTGCTTGATTGTGCTCGAAAGCTCGCTATATCTTGCAGGAACAATCAGATCGGTCGATCGGGGAGTGTGCGGCATGACGCATGTCGAGGACGAACTCAACAGCCAGCCCGAGTGCTGGACGCGGGCCGCCGCGGAGGCGGCGGGGCACACGGCGGCGCTGCCCGCGGCGGGCGAGCGGGTGGCCGTCGTCGGCTGCGGCACCTCGTACTTCATGGCGCAGTCGGTGGCGGCGCTGCGCGAGGGCGCGGGCCAGGGCGAGACGGACGCGTTCGCCGCCTCGGAGTTCCCCCGGGGACGCGCGTACGACCGGGTCGTCGCCCTCACCCGCTCCGGCACCACCACCGAAGTGCTGGAGCTGCTCGCGGAGTTGAAGGGCAGCGCCCGAACCGTCGCGATCACCGCGGACCCCAGGACGCCGGTCATGGCCGCCGCGGACGACGTGGTCGTCCTCGACTTCGCCGACGAACGGTCGGTCGTCCAGACCCGGTTCGCGACCACCGCCCTCACCCTGCTCCGCGCCCACCTGGGCCTGCACAGCGACGCGGTCGTCGCCGACGCCCGCACGGCGCTCGCCGCCGCGCTTCCCGAAGGGCTGGTGGAGCGCACCCAGTTCACCTTCCTCGGCCGGGACTGGACCGTCGGACTGGCCAACGAGGCCGGACTCAAGATGCGCGAGGCGTCCCTCTCCTGGACCGAGGCCTACCCGGCGATGGAGTACCGACACGGGCCCATCAGCATCAGCACCGCCGGCACGGCCACCTGGATGTTCGGCGAGGCCCCCGAGGGGCTGGCCGACCAGGTCCGCGACACCGGCGCGATGTGGGTGCCGGGGGAGCTGGACCCGCTCGCCGAACTGGTCCGGGCCCAGCGGCTCGCGGTCGCCGTCGCCGCCGCCCGCGGCCTCGACCCGGACCGCCCGCGCCACCTCACCCGCTCGGTGATCCTCGCCCCCTGACGCCGCCGCGCGCACCGCCGCGCGCACCCGACACCCGCCCCGAGCCCGCCCCCGACACCCGTGCCCCGACGCCCGGGAAGGGAGAGACCGTGCCCCTCGCCAGCACCGGCGACCTGGTCGGCCGCGCCGCGGCCGCACGCTCCGCCGTAGCCGCCTTCAACGTCATCACCCTGGAACACATCGAGGCCGTCGTCGCCGGCGCCGAGTCCGTGCGCATGCCCGTCGTGCTCCAGGTCAGCGAGAACGCCGTGAAGTACCGCTACGGCCGCCTGCGGCCCCTGGCCGCCGCGGCCGTCGCCGCCGCCGAGGGCGCGGCCGTGCCCGTCGCCCTGCACCTCGACCACGTCCAGAGCGACGGCCTGCTGCGCCAGGCCCGGGACGCCGGGTTCAGCTCCGTGATGTACGACGCCTCCCGGCTGACGTACGCGGAGAACCTCGCGGCCACCCGGGCCGCCGTCGGCTGGGCGCACGCCCAGGGGCTCTGGATCGAGGCAGAACTGGGGGAGGTCGGCGGCAAGAACGGCGCGGCGCCCCTCGACGCCCACGCCCCGGGCGCGCGCACCGACCCCGCCGAGGCCGGCGCCTTCGTCGCCGAGTCCGGCGTGGACGCCCTGGCCGTCGCCGTCGGCAGCTCGCACGCCATGACCAGCCGCACCGCGGCCCTCGACCACGACCTGCTGAAGGCACTGTCCAGCGCGCTGGACGTCCCGCTCGTCCTGCACGGCTCCTCCGGCGTCCCGGACGCCGAACTCGCCGCGGCCGTCGCGGGCGGCATCGCCAAGGTCAACGTCGGCACCGCCCTCAACATCGCCATGACCGGCGCGATCCGGGAGCACCTCGCCGCCCGCCCCGACGCGGTCGACTCGCGCGGCTACCTCACCGCCGGAAGGGAGGCCATGGTGCGGACGGTGGCGACGATCATCCAGGTGGTCGGCGCTACGTCCTGACGGCCCTCAGCACCACGAACCGGCTGTCGCTCGCCACCAGGTCAGCGTTGCCGAACAGGCGCTTCAGCTTGACGTGGTAGCCCAGGTGCCGGTTGCCGACCACCCACAGCTCGCCGCCGGGGCGCAGCACGCGCCGCGCCCCGGTGAACATCCGCCACGCGGTGGCGTCGGTGGTCGCCTGGTGGGAGTGGAAGGGCGGGTTGTTGAGCACCAGGTCGACACTGCCGTCGGGCACCCCGGCCAGCCCGTCGCCCACCCGGAACTCGGCCTGTCCCGTCGCCCCGTTCGCCTTGTACGTCGCCTCCGCTGAGGCCGCGGCCTGGAACGACTCGTCGGTGAACAGCACCTCCGCCCCGGGGTCGGCCAGCGCCATCGCCGTACCGACCACGCCGTTGCCGCAGCCCAGGTCCACCACCCGGCGGGCGCCACCGGCCGTCGGCAGGTGCTGGAGGAAGAACCGGGTGCCGACGTCCAGCCGGTCGGCGCAGAACACGCCGGCGTGGTTGACGACGGCCCGGCCGGAGAGCAGCGGTCCGACGTCGTCGGGGAGCCGGTAGGTGAGCGGCCACGGGTTGGCCGGCCGCCGCAGGGCGGGGTCGGGCGTGGCGAAGATCAGCCGGGCCTTCTTCACGGCCAGCGAGGTCCTGGTCGGGCCCACGATCCGCTCGAACAGCCGGAGCGTCGAGGTGTGGATCTCCTTGACCATCCCGGCGCCGACGACGACCGTGCCCTCGTGCAGCGCGGGCGCCAGCCGCAGCAACTGGTCCTCCAGCAGCGCCAGGCTCTTGGGCACCCGCACCAGCAGCACGTCGACGCGGTCCGGCGGAGGGTCCTGCGTGGTCAGCAGGCGCACGGAGCCCGGCTCCGCGCAGGCCCGCTCCAGGTTGACGCGAGTCGCCTCCCGCCCGAGGTGGGAGTCGGTGATCTGCACCGGCCGGTGCCCCGCCAGCGCCGTCACCAGCGCTCCCCAGCGGTCCCCGAGCACCACCACCGTGCCGGTCAGCGGCACCTCCCGCTCCGCGAGGTGCCCGAGCAGGTACTCGTCGGAGGCGTCCCAGGCCCGGAGCCGGTCGCGCGGGTCCTCGGGGAAGCGGGTCAGCACCTGCTCGCCCCATGGCGTCGTCATACGGTCACTGCGGTCGTTCATCGTGCGCCCAGGCTAACCGAGCCGCAGCTCAGGCCCCCCTCGCGCGGACCGGGCGGCGTCGCGGGCAGGATGGGGACATGGACTCCGAGCTGTTCCCCAGGAGCCGTACCGAGACCGCGCCCGGTGCCGTCCACGTGCCGGACTGGCTGGCGCCCGGACGGCAGCGCGAGCTGCTGAGTGCCTGCCGCGAGTGGGCCCGCCCCCCGGCCGGACTGCGCACGGTCCACACTCCCGGCGGCGGCACCATGACCGCCCGGCAGGTCTGCCTCGGCTGGCACTGGCACCCGTACGCCTACGCCCGCACCGTCGTCGACGGCGACGGTGCGCCGGTGAAGCCCTTCCCGGCCTGGCTCGGCGAACTGGGCCGCGGTGCGGTGACCGACGCGCTGGGCGCCGGCGCCGCGGCGGACGCGCCGTACGACATCGCCCTGGTCAACTTCTACGACGCCGACGCCCGCATGGGCATGCACCGCGACGCCGACGAGCGCTCCGACGCGCCCGTGGTCTCCCTGAGCCTCGGCGACACCTGCGTCTTCCGCTTCGGCAACCCGGAGACCCGGACCCGCCCCTACACCGACGTCGAACTGCGCAGCGGCGACCTGTTCGTCTTCGGCGGCACCTCCCGGCTCGCCTACCACGGCGTGCCGAGGGTGCACCCGGGCACGGCACCGCCCGAGTTGGGGCTCACCGGACGGCTCAACATCACGCTCCGGGTCAGTGGCCTCTAGGCACCCCACACCTGCGGATCATGGGAGACTCCCCTCCATGAGCGGCAAGGCGGACCCCCGGGCGGCGGGGGAAGGGACCACCTCGAGGACGCGGCTGGAACGGGGGCGCGGCGCGCTCGGACCCGCGTTGGAGCTCGTGCACACCGGACGCGCCCCCACCAGGGCCGTCCTCACCGCGGAACTCGGCGTGACCCGGGCCACGGCCGGCGCCGTCGCCGCCGAACTGGAGGCGCTCGGCCTGATCCGGGTCGACGCGAGGCCCGGCGCGGCGGCCGGTTCGCAGGGCCGCCCCTCGCACCGCCTCGCGGTCGCCGAGGACGGTCCCGTCGCGCTCGCCGCGCAGGTCCACGCCGACGGCTTCCGCGCGGCCCTGGTCGGTCTCGGCGGCCGGATCGTCGCCACCGCACCCGGCTGCGAGGTCGTCGACGCCGACCCGGCGAAGGTGCTCGGCTCCGTCGTCGAGACGGGCGCGGAGCTGCTGCGGGAGACCGGGCGGCGCTGCGTCGGCGCGGGGCTCGCCGTGCCGTCCGCCGTCGCGGAACCGGAGGGCCTGGCCCTGAACCCGCTGCACCTGGCCTGGCCGGCGGGCGCGCCCGTGCGGCGGATCTTCGCCGAGCAGGTGCGCGCCGCCGGTATCGAGGGGCCCGCGTTCGCCGCGAACGACGTCAACCTCGCGGCCCTCGCCGAACACCGGCACGGTGCCGGGCGCGGAGCGCGCGACCTGCTGTGCGTGGCCACCGGCCACCGGGGCGTCGGCGGTGCCCTGGTCCTCGACGGCCGCCTGCACATGGGCAGTTCGGGTCTCGCCCTGGAGGTCGGCCACCTCGCCGTCAACCCCGAGGGCCGCCCCTGCCACTGCGGCAGCCGCGGCTGCCTCGACGTGGAGGCCGACCCGCTGGCCTTCCTCACGGCGGCCGGCCGCGAGCCGGGGCCGGAGGTGTCCCTGCTCCAGCAGTCCTACGACCTGATCCGCGACCACTACGCCGACCCGGCCGTCCGCACCGCCACCGAGGCCCTCATCGACCGCCTCGGCCTGGGTCTCGCGGGCCTGGTGAACATCCTGAACCCGGACCGCATCATCCTCGGCGGCCTCCACCGCGCCCTCCTCGACGCCGACCCCGAGCGGCTGCGCGCGGTCGTCGCCGACCGCAGCCTGTGGGGGCAGAGCGGCGGCGTACCCATCCTGCCGTGCAGTCTGGACCACAACAGCCTGGTCGGCGCGGCCGAGTTGGCCTGGCAGCCGGTCCTGGACGACCCGCTGGACGCGCTCGCCTAGGGGGTCGGCCGGGCGCCGCCGCTGGGGGCGTTGCTCAGGTCGACCACACAGAAGACGTTGCCGTCCGGGTCCGCGAGGACGACGAAGTCGGGGGCGGGCGGGTAGCGGTCCCAGTCGACCTTCCGCGCGCCGAGGCCGACCAGCCGCAGCACCTCCGCCCGCTGTTCCTCCGCCGAGTCCGTGTAGAGGTCCAGGTGGACGCGGGGGCGCGGCTCGGCCGGCGACTCGCTGCGCATCAGGCCGAGCGCCCGCCCGGAGCCGTCGGCGTGGTTCAGGGTGCGCCAAGTCGCGCTCCGCCACTCGTCCGTGGCGACCAGACCGAGCGCCGCGGTCCAGAACGCCTCCGCGCGGGGCACGTCCGTGACGCCGATGACGGGGACACCGAGTCTCAACATGGTCCGAGCCTACGTACCGCGCGCAGCGTACTGCGCGATCCCGTGGCCGAGCGACCAGTCGGCGGACGTGTTCTCGGTCAGGGTGACGAAGACGTTCCGGGGTTCGGTACCCGCGTAGGTCTCGGCGAGTTCGGCGATCCGGCGGTACAGCGCCTGCTTGCGCTCGCTCGTCCGGCCCGCCCGGAGGGTGATCGCCACGAAGACGATGCCCTCGTCCCGGTGCACCCCGAGATAGTCGTCGTACCGCAGCGCGCCGCGGGCGCCGTCGTGTCCGGTGAGGACCTGGAAGCGGTCGTCGTGCGGGATCCCGAGCGTCTCGACCAGGGCGTCGTGGACGGCACGGCCGAGCGCGTCGAGGCGGTCGGCGTCGGTGCCGTGGGCGTCTATGCGGACGAAGGGCATGCGGGCATCTCCCGTTCGGGCGGGAGGGGTTCGGCGTCTGGAGGTTCGGCGCATGGACGTCAGCGGGCGGCGTGGTGGGCCCGCGACGGCCCCTCGAAGGGCAGGTGGTCGTGCGCGTCGCGTACGCGGACGGCGCTCACCACTGGCGCCCCCGGGGCAGCCGCTCCCGCTCCGGTGCCGAGATGTGCAGCACCTGGAAGACGTCGCCCGCCACCCCGTCCGGCGCCTCGTCGGCGTGCAGCGAGAAGTGGACCAGCTCCCATCGGCCGGTGTCCACGACCGCCGCCGCGAGCAACACGCCGTCCCCGGCCGCCAGTCGCCCGGTCTCCCGCACCGCCTCCGCCGCCCACTCCGACAGGGGCACCCCCTCCGGTACCGGCCGCCGGCGTCGTACGGCCACCCGCGCGGGGGAGTGGGCGGCGCCGCCCTCCTCGTAGGCCAGGCCCGTCCACTGCCGGACCGCGGGCCGGCCGAAGTCGTCGGCGGGCCGCTGGAAGGCGCCCTCCCAGAGGAAGGAGTTCATGCCCTCCACGGTGCGCCACAGGTAGAACGGCGCGTACTGGTTGACCGGCGAGCCGTGCACCCCGCGCTCCCGCATCAGATACGCCTTGGCACCTAGACCGGGCCAGTCGTCGAGGAGGTGCCCGGTGCGGGCGACCCGTTCCCGGACGACGTCCATCGCGTAGTCGGCGGGCAGGGTGAACTCGTACTGCATGGCGTGCATCGGCGGGGCTCCTCACCGGGCGGGGGCGTCGTGCGGGGACAGCAGGGCCAGCAGTCCCCGGACCGCTGCGTCGAACGCGGTGGGGGAGCCGGACGCGCGGGCGAGGACGTAACCGCCCTGGACGGTCGCGACGACGGCCGCCGCGGTCTCCTCGCCGTCCAGTGAGGGCGCGAACTCGCCCTGCGCCCTGCCCTCCTCGACGATCCGGGCGATGCGCTCCCTGAGCCAGTCGAGCGTCTCGTCGACGGGTGCGCGCAGGGCGTCGTCGGCGATCACGTCCGGGTCCATGGTCAGCCGCCCCACCGGGCAGCCGCGCAGCACCTCGCGCTCGCGCCGCAGATAGCCCGCGATCCGCTCGTACGGCGTGCCCGGACCGTCCAGCACCCCCGCGGCGGTGGCCCGCATCTCGTCGGCGGTCCGCCGGATCGCGGCCAGCGCGAGATCGGGCTTGCCCTTGAAGTGGTGGTACATGCTGCCCTGTCCGGCGCCGGCCCGCTCCAGGATCGCCTTGGGGCTGGTCCCCACGTACCCCCGTTCCCACAACAGCTCGCGGGTGGACTCGATCAGCCGCTCCGAGGTGCTCATGCATCCACTGTACATACTAGTAGTTACAGAGATCGAGGCGCAGGACACCCTAAGTTGGCGGGGGAGGAAGCAGGCCCGGACGGCGTACGTACTCCCCGCGGGGTACGCACACTGCCGCTGGCCGTACGACGACCGGGACCCGCCTCGGGGACGACGCTCGAAAGCGACACGAACGACACCGCCACCGAGGAGTTGGACGACATGGAGACCCTGGCACACTTCGGCGACGGCGGGCCCGGCCCCTGGATCCTGCTCTTTCCGCTGATCTGGGCGCTGGTCATCGGCGCCGGCATCACCCTGCTCCGCCGCACCGTGTGGCGCGGGCGCCGCGGACCCGGACGGTCCACCGTCGAGGACAACTCGCCCATCACCGTACTCGGCCACCGCTTCGCCTCCGGCGAGATCGACGAGGACGAGTACTGGCGCCGGCTCTCCGTGCTGGACGAGCAGTTCGGCCGGACCCGCAAGGGTGGTGCGGCATGACCACGACGACCGTCACCGGGGCCGCCGCCCGGGTCGTCGACGCCGTGAAGGTGTACGGCGGTGGCGACACCGCCGTACGCGCCCTGGACGGGGTGAGCGTGCACTTCCCGGCCGGCCGCTTCACGGCGATCACGGTGCCCTCGGGCTCCGGCAAGTCGACCCTGATGCACTGCGCCGCCAGACTGGACACGCTCACCTCGGGCACCGCCCGCATCGGCGACACCGACCTGAGCACCCTCGACGACCGACGCCTCACACTGCTGCCCCGCGACCGGGTCGGCTTCGTGTTCCAGGCCTACAACCCCCGACGCTGACCGTCGCCGAGAACATCACCCTCCCGCTCGACCTGGCGGGCCGCCGCGGCGACACCGAGTGGGTCGACGCGCTGATCGACGTCGTCGGACTGCGCGACCGCCTCCACCACCGGCCGGCCGAACTCTCGGGCGGCCGGCAGCAGCGCGTCGCCGTGGCCCGTGCCTTCGCCGGGCAGCCGGACGTGGTCTTCGCCGACGAACCCACCGGAAACCTCGACTCCCGCTCCGGAGGCGAGTTCGCGGGCGACGTCGCCGTCAGCGCCCCCGTCCTTCGGCGCGAGCGGCAGCGGCCTCAGTCCGCGACTGGCCGACGCCGTCCAGCGGCTGCCGGGGGTGGACACCGCCGTCGGCCTCGGCCGGGGCGTCGCGGAAGTCGAGGGGGAGGGGCGGGCGTTGACCGTCACGGACCCGGTCGCGCTGGAGCGCACCTTCGACCTGGGCACCGTGCACGGGTCACTCGGCTCCCTCGGCACGGACGGCATCGCGATCACGGAGAGCGAGGCGGCGAAGCGAGGGCTGACCACCGGCGACACGGCACGCCTGACCTTCACCGACGGCCGCGCCGAGACCTTCACCGTCCGCGCCCTCTACGGGCAGTCCGAACTCGTCGGCGACCACGTCATCACCCGCGCCGCCTGGGCTCCCCACCGCACGCAGGACTCCGACATGCTGGTGGCCGTCGCCCTCGCGGACGGCGTGTCCACGAACGCCGGCAAGGCGGCCGTGGCACAGGTCGCCGACCGGTACGGCAACCACCGGCCGAGGACTGCGCGTACTCGTCGCGCGTCTGCACCTCGGGGGGTGTAGGTCCCGCGCGCACGCGCGCCTCGGATGTTCCACGCGGGCTACGGCGTGGGGCACCCCGCACGGGCACGCTCCCCGCGGGCACGGGCACGGGCACGGGCACGGGCACGGGCACGGGCATGGGCATGGGCACGAGCACGAGCACGGGGCCGGACACGGGCACCGGCACCCACACCCCCACCCCCACCGAACCCACCGGGTACCGGACCCGCACCGCACGGCCCCCGGCAGCGAAGGGTCACCGCCCGGTCAGCCGGCAACGGCCGACCGGGCGGGAGCGGGTTGGGGGCTGCCCAGATCGACCGCGTGCTCGGTCTCCGCGAACACGGCGGCCGGTACCTCCTCGACCAGGCGGCGCGGCGGGCGCGCGGCGGTGACCGGAGCCAGGCCGCCGCACGTCGGCAGCGTGAACCAGACGACCTTGCCGGACTCGCCGTCCGGCCGGGCGCCCCAGCTCTCGCTCATCGCCGCCACCATGGCGAGCCCGCGCCCGCAGGTGGCGAGGGGCTCGGCGTCGTCCACGACGGGCAGGCGCGGATCGTGGTCGCGCACCGAGACGGTGAGCCGCTCCAGCAGCAGCTCTATCTCCACGGTGCAGGTCTTGTCCGGCCGGGCGTGCAGGTGGACGTTGGTCAGCAGCTCCGTCACGCCGAGCGAGGCCCGGTCGATCAGGGAGTGCATATGCCAGTAGCGCAATTGCGCAGATACGATTCTGCGGACCTGGCCGATCCGCGACGGCAGGGCTTGCAGCTCCACCGTGCAGTGTCTGCTTGGGTGAGTGATCACGGCTGCGACTCCCCGACATAGAGGTCCGGAAGAACACGGAGTTCGGATCCAGCAGGGCGCACGCGGCGCGCCGCCGCCTGCTGTCATGGCCGGCGGGCTGGTTCGCAGCGTTATCGCCGGTAAACCCAGAGTGACGTGAGACCAGCGTGACGCAAGGGGTGAGGCACCGCAACTTACGGACATCTCAACGGTGATGTCCGGCCGCCCTGTGCACGGCCTCGATGAAACGGCGGGCCGCGGGCGGGCCCGGCTCACCCGGCGCGGGGTCCCGCTCGCCGAGCGTCAGCAGGTACCGCTTGCCGTTGAGGTCGGCGAGGGCCCGGTCGTGCGGGCCGAACCAGGGGCGCGAGGCCCGTACCGCCTGCACCGGCGCGCTGTCGATCTCACTGCCGTAGCTGGTGAGCAACTCGACCCTGCCATCGCTGATCCGGACCGTCCCGGCCCGGGTGAGTGAGCGCAGCCGTTTGCCGATCCGCACTCCCGTGGCCCTGAACTCCGGGTCCGCCATGCCGTCGCCCCCTCGCGCGCGCGTCGGTCGTCCCACCCGCTGGCAGTCTGCCCGCACCGCGCGTCGAGCACCAGTACGCACCCTCTCTTTCCGGGGTCGTCCGGAGCACTCGCGCGAATGCGCCCCCACCGCGCGTGCCGACGTGCCCCAGGGGTGCCTTTGAGCCGCCCAAAGGTGTGTTTATGCAGGTGAGAAGCGTGTGGAAGATGTCTATGATCGAGGCGTCGGCCGCCCGGCACGCCGTCGGCGCGCAGCGTAAGGAGCCTCCTCGTGAGCACCACCCCGCAGACCCGCACCGGCGCCACCCTGGACGTCGACCACAGCGACGCCGGCTATCGGGCATGGCTGAAAGAGGCCGTGCGCAAGGTCCAGGCCGATGCGAACCGCTCGGCCGACACCCACCTGCTCCTCTTCCCGCTCCCCGAACGGTGGGGCATCGACCTCTACCTCAAGGACGAGTCGACCCACCCGACCGGCAGCCTCAAGCACCGCCTGGCCCGCTCGCTCTTCCTCTACGGCCTGTGCAACGGCTGGATCCGCCCCGACCGTCCGGTGATCGAGGCGTCCAGCGGCTCCACGGCCGTCTCCGAGGCGTACTTCGCGAAACTGGTCGGCGTGCCCTTCGTCGCCGTGATGCCGCGCACCACGAGCACGGAGAAGATCCGCCTGATCGAGTTCCACGGCGGACGGTGCCACTTCGTGGACGACTCCCGCCGGATGTACGAGGAGTCCGCCCGTCTCGCGGCCGAGACCGGCGGTCACTACATGGACCAGTTCACCTACGCCGAACGTGCCACCGACTGGCGCGGCAACAACAACATCGCCGAGTCGATCTTCAGGCAACTGCGGCTGGAACGGTTCCCCGAACCGGCGTGGATCGTCGCCACGGCCGGCACCGGAGGCACCTCGGCGACGCTCGCGCGCTATGTGCACTACATGCAGTACGACACCCGGGTCTGTGTCGCCGATCCGGAGAACTCCTGTTTCTTCGAGGGCTGGACCACCGGCGATCCGGACGTCGCCTGCGACCGCGGCTCACGGATCGAGGGCATCGGCAGGCCCCGGATGGAACCGAGCTTCGTGCCCGGCGCGATCGACCGCATGATGAAGGTCCCGGACGCGGCGAGCGTCGCGGCCGTCCGCGCCCTGGAGCAGGCCATCGGCCGCAAGGCGGGCGGTTCCACGGGCACCGGGCTGTGGAGCGCGCTGAAGATCGTCGCCGAGATGGTGGCCGCGGGACGCCGGGGCAGCGTCGTGACGCTGCTGTGCGACCCGGGGGACCGGTACCTCGACAAGTACTACTCGGATGCCTGGCTCGCCGAACAGGGCCTCGACATCGGCCCGTACACGACCGCGATCGAGACGCTGCTGCGCACGGGCACCTGGCCCGACTGACTCCCGCCGGACGGGCCCTAGGACCGGGTCAGCCGCCGGTCCAGCGCGGTGACCGCCCCCCGGAAGGACCGCGCCAGCCCGGGGCGTGCCCGGCCCAGCACGAAACGGAACAGGGCCGTACCGTCCGCCGCGAAGGTCCACCGCACGCGCGTGCCCGTCCCGGCCGGCGCCAGCCGCCACTCCTCGGCCATCGCCCGGGCGCCGGGCGCGTTGGTGACGTCCACGCGATAGGCGTACACCTCGGGCAGCTCCGCCGTCAGGACCGTCTCGACGAAGCGCGTCCCGCCCCGGAGCCGGACCTCGCGCCCCGCGTCCTCACCGATGGGCCGGGCGAACGTCACCGCCGAGAACCACGTGGGCCAGCCCGCCACGTCCTCGGCGAGCGCGCGGAAGACCGCGTCGGGAGCGGCGGAGATCTCCCGCGCGAAGACCAGACGCACCGGCGCCGTCTCGACGAAGTCGAGACCCACCGGACGCAGACGGTGAGCCATGGACACAACCCCCTTGTACGCGGCGGCGCATGCGGACGATCGGCCGAGTGGCGCCACCATAGCCGGGGGTGCGTCCGGTGTCAGCGGGGCCTGACGGGAGGGACCCGGCACGCGAGGCGCGGGGCGTCACGGACGCCGGGCCGGGAGCGACGCGCGGAGTCCGCGTGTCCGGATCAGTCGGTCGTCGGCTCCGGCTCGCCCGCCACGACCAGCCCGAGGTGCTCGGCGACCTCCGCGCGGGCGTCCGCCGACAGGCCGCCGTCGGTCACCAGCGTGTCCACCTGCTCCAGCGTCGCGAAGGAACTCAGGCCCACGACACCCCACTTGGTGTGGTCCGCGACCACCACGACCCGCCGCGCCGACTGCACCAGCCGCCGGTTGGTCTCGGCCTCCGCCAGGTTCGGCGTGGACAGGCCGGCCTCGGTCGATATTCCGTGCACACCGAGGAAGAGCACGTCGAAGTGGAGCGTGGCGATCGCCTGGTCGGCCACCGGGCCCACCAGCGAGTCCGAGGGTGTGCGCACACCGCCGGTGAGCACCACCGTGGCCGCGCCCGGCCGGGTCCCCGAGGTGCGCTGCGCCACGTGGAACACGTCGGCCACCCGCACCGAGTTCGTGACCACCGTCAGGTCCGGCACGTCCACCAGCCGGTGCGCGAGCGCGTACGTCGTCGTACCGCCGGACAGGGCGATCGCGGCACCCGGCGCGACCAGCTCGGCCGCGGCCCGGGCGATGTCCTCCTTGGCCGTCGGCTCCAGACCCGACTTGGCCTCGAAGCCCGGCTCGTGCGTGCTCGCCTCCGCCACCGGGACCGCGCCGCCGTGCACCTTCTCCAGCACACCCTGCCGGGCCAGCGCGTCCAGGTCACGACGGACCGTCATGTCCGACACGCCGAGCTTGCGGGTCAGCTCGTTGACCCGGACTCCGCCCCGGCGGCGCACCTCGTCGAGGATCAGGGCGCGCCGCTGCTCCGCGAGGAGGTTCGGATTCTCACTCACGTACGCTTCGGTCCTTTCGCCGCAAACCGTCCGACCCGCCGCCGCACGCGCTCTGATGAGGACTTCTCCCCGCACCCGTGCGCGGACGTCCCATCCTCGCACGCCGCACCGCCGGCCGCGCCACCGCCCGCCCGTCGCGCACATGTCACCCCTGTCTCGTCATGGCATCACTCGTCACACGGTTCGGGGAGATTCCGTGCCGAAGGGTGTGCGGAGCCCGTCGAACGGAGATCCTTGTGCCCGCACGGACAGAGCCGACGGCGCGTCACGGGGGAGTGCGGACAGTGGAACAGGCCGAACAGCGGGACGGGAGATCCGGCACCGCCCTGGAACTCCTGGTGCACGGAGTGGGCGGCACCACGCCCGCCGAGATGCTGGACGACCCGCGGACCGTGCGGATCACCGGCGACCACGTCGCGGCCGTCTTCCGGCGCGCGGAGGACGTCGACGCGGAGTCCCGGCCCGAGGACTACCGCGGCCGGCCGGTGCCCGAGGCCTACGTCTGGTGCAATCTCACCTCCGGCAACGGCACCCGCGCCCTCTGGCTGCTGCTCCTGCCGTTCATGGTGGTCAACCTCGCCCACTGGATGCGGCCCGCCGCGAGCGGCCGGATCCGCACGGTACGGCTGTACGGGCTGCTGGTGCGGCTCGCGGGGCTCACCCTGACGGTGCTGCTGGTCGCCGCCGCCTGCGAGGTCGCGCTCGACCTCGTTGCCTGGCAGTGCGCGGGCACGCGCGTGTGCGCCGAGCGCCACTCCTGGGTGGGCTTCCTGTCTCCGGTGGTCTCCGACGGCGGCTGGTGGAGCGCGCCCGGCCGCAGGCTCGCCCTCGCGGCCGCGGTACCCGCCGCCCTCACCGGTCTGCTGTGGTACCTGTCGCTGCGCACCTGGCGGGCGTACGAGTCCCAGCAGCCGATGGACCGCGAGTCCGACCCCGAGGAGGGCCCCGGCCACACCGCCCTCGGCCGGCCCGGCTTCTGGTACGGCCGCCGCCTGGTGGCCCGGCTGCGCGCCGCGCACACCGCCGCCGGGCTGCTGACCATCGCGGTGGCGGTCGGTGCGCCCGCGGCCCGCTTCGACCGCCGGCCGGGCGGACCCGCGGCACTGGACACGCTGGGATGGCTCCTCCAGGTCGCACTGGCCGCCGGTGCCGTCGCCGTGGTCGTCGTGGTCTGCCGTCGGGGCCGCAGCGAGAACCGCCTCGACCGGCGCCTCGACCGCCACCTCGTACGGCGTCTGCCGCTCGCCGCCCTCGTCCTGTTCGTCCTCACCCTGCTGTACGGCGGCTGGGACCGCCCGGGGTGGGCGTCGGCCGGCCGGCTCTCCGGTGACATGGCCTTCGGCGGCATCGCCCTGACGCAGGGCCTGCTGGTCATCGCCCTCGCCGTGGTCGCGCACCTGCTCCACCGCAGCCTCCCCGACGCCCGCGCGGCGATCCTCGGCCTCGGCGGACCCGCCGTCGTCATGCTGGCCTGCGCTCTGGGCGGCTTCATGTCCGGCGGCGTCGCCCAGCGCGTGTCGGACTGGATGGACGGCACCGGCACCTTCCTGGACGGCCCGCCCGTCCTGCTGACCTGGCAGGCGTCCGTCATCCCGCCGCTCCTCGTCGTAGTGCTGCTGCTGTGCGCCGCGCTGGCCCGGCACACCTGGGGCCTGGCCCGCGCCGAACGGGACGCCGTGGAGGGCGACCTCGCGGGGGAGGCCGGGGATCCCGGACGCACCCGGCGCATCGCGCTGGCCCGCGCGACGGCCACCCTCACCGACCGGGCGCCGCTGCTCGTCGCCATCACCTCCGCCGCCACCCTGCTGCTGGGCGCCGGAGCGCTGGTGGGTGCCCTGACGACCGACCAGGTGCCCGGTGAGGCGGCGCGCGGCACGTACGCCGTCGTGCACGGTGCCGCGCAGACCGCGCAGGCCCTGGGCTCCTGGCTGATCGGCCTCGGCTTCATACTGTTCGTGACGTGGGGCAGGCGCGCCTACAAGGACGCCTCCGCGCGGCGCACCATCGGCATCCTGTGGGACGTCGGCACCTTCTGGCCGCGCGCCGCCCACCCCTTCGCACCGCCCTGCTACGCCGAGCGCGCCGTGCCCGACCTGACCTGGCGGATGGCGACCTGGACCCGCGCCACCGGCGGACGGCTGGTCATCTCCGGGCACTCGCAGGGCAGCGTCCTCGCCGCCGCCGCGTCCTGGCAGCTGGAGCCGGCCGCCCGCAGGCGGGTCGCCCTGCTCACCTACGGCTCACCACTGGAGCGGCTGTACGGCCGCTGGTTCCCGGCCCACTTCGGACCGGAGGCGCTCGCCTCGCTGCACCGGGAGGTCGACTGCTGGCGCAACCTGTACCGCCGCACCGACCCCATCGGCGGACCGGTGCGGTTGCCCGGCGACTCGGGCCCCGCGGTGGACCGCGCGCCCCTCAAGGACCCGCTGACGTACGGACGCACCGAACTCCATCCGCTGCCCGCGCCGGTCCTCGGCCACTCCGACTACCAGGCCGACCCGGTCTTCGCCGAGGAGCGCGGACGGCTGCTGGCCCGTCTCCGACCGGAGGTGCCGGCGCCCCGCCACACCGGGGGCCCCACGTCCGTTCCGGCGGCGGACGACGCCACCGGGGCCTGCTAGGGGCCTGGCCGGCACGCGGGGTCTGGCGCGCCCATCTGCGGCGTTGTCGTCGGTTGCTGATCAGGCGCCGCCACTTTCCTGCGACCTGATCCGCCGGACAGGCCCTGGCGCTCCCTCGGCCGTCCGGGCGCCGGGTCCGTCACGGCAGCTCGGGCAGGTCGTCGGCGAACAGCAGGGTCAGGTCGTCCGTGCTGGGATCGGCCAGCTGGGCCACCCGGCTCGCGTGCCGTTCCACCATGGCCTCGAAGGTCTGGCGGGCGGTGCGGCCGTTGCCGAAGGCAGGGCCCTTGGGGATCGCCGTGAAGTACTTCGTCAGCGCCTCGGCCGTGCCGGTGGCCAGCCGGTACTCGTGCTCGTCGGCCTGCTGCTCGACGATCCGCAGCAACTCGTCGGGGCCGTAGTCGCCGAAGGTGATGGTGCGTGAGAAACGCGAAGCCACCCCCGGGTTGACCGACAGGAAGCGCTCCATCTCGGCCGTGTAGCCCGCGACGATCACCACGACCGAGTCGCGCTGGTCCTCCATGAGCTTGACCAGCGTGTCGATGGCCTCCTTGCCGAAGTCCCGGCCCGCGTCCTCGGGGGAGAGCGCGTACGCCTCGTCGATGAACAGCACCCCGCCGTGCGCCCGCTGGAACGCCTCCTGGGTGCGGATCGCCGTGGAGCCGATGTGCTCGCCGACCAGGTCCACCCGGGAGACCTCGACCAGGTGCCCCTTGTCCAGCACACCGAGGGAGGCGAGGATCTCGCCGTACAGCCGGGCGACCGTCGTCTTGCCGGTGCCCGGGGAGCCGGTGAAGACCAGGTGCCGCTTGACCGACGCGGCCTTCAGGCCCGCCTGCTGCCGGCGTCGGCCCACCTCGATCATGTCGGTCAGGGCCCGCACCTCGCGCTTGACGCTGTCCAGGCCGACCAGGGCGTCCAGTTCGCCGAGCACCGCCTTCGAGGTCCGCGCGGGCTCCTGCGGGGCGACGGCCGCGATCAGGGGCTCCTGCTCGGTGGTGCGCTGCCCGGGGATCGAGCCCAGCAGCCCCGGGGACTGGCTCACCGTCTGCACGACCGGCTCCGCCGGGGCGGTCGCCGCCGCGCCGCCGCTCTCGTCGCTGGTGCAGTCCTCGACGAGCGGACCGGAGTCGTACGCGCTGTCCGGGCCGCCCTCCGCGAACTCGTACCCACCGCGCGCGCACCGCTCCGTGCGGCACTTCTTGAGCGTCGTACGGCAGCCGTCGATCACGTGGAAGCCGTAGCCCGCGCTGCCGGTCACCCGGCAGTTCAGGAAGCTGCCGCGGCCGCCGGCCGACACGTAGACACCGGCCTCCGAAGGGGAGTCGACCGTGCAGCGTTCGATCGTGGGGTCGGCGCCCTTGGTGACTATGACGCCGGTGCGGTTGCCGTCCAGCGTGCAGTTGTTGAGGGTGCCGCCGCTGCCGTGGTCGCGGAACCACGCGCCCGTGGCCGCGTCCCGGATGCGGCAGTCGTCGAGCTGAGCGGTGGCGCCGTCGCTCACCGACACCGCCGTGTTGCGCACCTGGGACAGGTCGCTGTCGACGACGTCCGCGCGGGAGCCGCGGTCCAGGACGAACAGCGCGTCCGGTACGTCGTGCACCCGGCAGGAGTCGAGCACCGCGGTGGCGCCGTCGCTGACCCACACGGCCGGGTAGTCGCCCGTGCTGTCGAAGATCTCGCACTGGTTGGCGTCCACCCGCGTGCCCGGGTCCCACACCGACAGGCCGTTGCGGCCGAACTGCCGCACGGTGGTGCGGGTCAGGGTGAGGACGGAACGGGAGCGCAGATCGACCGCGTTCTCCGGGATGTCGTGGATGCGGCAGTCGGCGAGGGTGAGCACGGCGTCCGTGTCCAGGGTGACGCCGTCGCCGGTGGTGCGGTGCACGTCGCAGTCGGTCAGGTGCGCGGTGGCCCGGCCCGTGACCTGCACTCCGCTGCCCCGGACCTCGTACACCTCGCAGCCCACGGCCTCCAGCGCGGAGCCCTCGCCCGTCGCGGTCAGCCCGGAACCGGCGGCATGGTGCACGCGGCAGCGCTCCAGCCGGGGATGTGCGCCGGAACGCACCGCGACGCCCGCCTGTCCGGCCGAGACGACCTCGCACTCCTCGAACACGCCGCCCCCGCCGTCCAGCACGGCGATGCCGACACCGGCCGGATTGTCGACGACGCAGCGTCGCACCGTGGGCCGCGCGCTGCCGCGCACCTCTATCCCGGAGGCGGAACGCGCGACCACTCTCAGGCCCAGCAGCTCCGGCGTACCGTCCTCGACCAGCACCGCGGGCGCCGCCGCGTCCTGGCCCTCCACGTGCAGGTCCTGGATCACCGCCGAGGCGCGCACGGTCAGCGGGACGCCGTCGACGGGCGCGATGCGCACCGAACCCTGGCCGCCCTCGGGTCCGCGCAGGGTCACCGCCCGCTGGACGACGAGGTTCTCCCGGTAGGTCCCCGGGGCGACGGTGAGGACGTCACCCTCCGCCGCGGCCTCCAGGGCGGCGGCGAGCGATGCGTACTCACCTGTGCGGCGCCGCCACCGCGAGGTGCCGGTGTGCGTCACCTGGACCGTGCCCTGTGCCATGGCGTTGCTGTGCCCCCACCTCGTCGTACGCGGGTTGTCGCCGATTCGCTTCGGCCGGTCCACCGTAGCGTGCGCGCAGGTGGTGAGTTGACCGGAGCCGGAAGCCCGTCAGCTGCCCGTGCCGGTCCTGCCCCAGTCCGGGCCCGCCCGCTCCCACTCCCGCTCCCAACGCGCGTACCGGCCGCGGACCATGCGCCGGACGGCTGTGCGCCGGCCGGCCTCGACCAGGGCCGCCGCCGCCACCGCGGCGCCGATCCCGGCGAGCACGGCGTGCGTGGCCGCCGTCGCGCCGTCCAGCGGGCGGGCCACCGCGCGTCCCCGCTCGTCCGTCCACAGCCCGAAGCGGTCGCCGGGGCCGGGGTCGTCGATGCCGACCGTGACGGAGCCTTCGTGCCGGGATCCGTCCGGACCGGTCCAGTCGGCGAGGACGCGGCTGCGCAGGCTCTCACCGGCGCCCTCCGGGTCGACGGACAGGGTGGAGCGCTCCAGGGGACGCACCACGATGGCCGTCACCCGGTGCCGCGACTCGTGCTGTTCGCGCACCGACCGCTGGAGGGTGTCCTGGGCGGCGCCGCCCGCGAGCACGCCGAGCAACGGCGCCACGGACAGGATGAGCAACAGACCCGCCAGTGCCACCCATGCCTCGGCCAGGTCGGTCGCGCGGCACAGCGGATTGCGCCGCCAGCGCCACAGCCCCCGGATCGCCCGCACGTCCGCCCCCTTTCCTGCTCCCCGCCACCCCCCGGCCGGCCCGTCCCGGCCTCATTCTCATGAACGTCTCACAAAGCCAAACGCCCGGAGCGGGGAACGGGTTCCCGGCTCCGGTCCGGTGTCCTGATCCCGCCGCCGGGGCGTGGCACGTCAGCCGACGATCCGCACCGGGTCGCCGACCCGGACCGTGCCGCGGCCCACCGGGACCAGGTTCTGCCCGAAGACCAGCTTGCCGTCGACACGGCGGTGCCGCCCGAGGGTGTGCAGGGGCTCCGCTCCGCGTCCGGCGGTGGCCTGGTCGGTGGTGGTCACGACGCAGCGCCCGCAGGGTTTGGCGACCCGCAGGACGACCTCGCCGACCGTGACGCGGGACCAGCCGTCCTCCGCCCACGGTTCGGTGCCGGAGACCACCAGGTTCGGCCGGAAGCGGCTCATGGGCAGAGGTCCGTCGGCGGCGTGCGGGCCGCCCGCGATCAGGGAGTTGAGGGCGTCCAGGGAGGCCGTCGTCGTGAGCAGCAGCGGGAAGCCGTCGGCGAAGGTGACGGTCTCGCCCGGCAGCGCGTACCGGGGGTCCACGGGCCGGCGGGTCGCGGGATCGTCCAGGTGCACCAGCCGGACCTCCGCCCCGAGGAAGGCGCTGCACCAGTCGTGCGCGGCCGCGTCGTCCGCGGGCAGCGCCTCGACCTTGTCACGGAAGAGCAGCGCCGGGACGGTGACCGTCCCGCGCGGCACCGGCACCGTGAGCGGCTCCATGCCGGGTGCGGACAGCCGGACGCCGCCGCCGGGCAGAAGCTCGGCGGCGGCCAGGGCGAGGCGCGGCTGCTTGCGTTGCGTGACGACCTTTCCCCCGTCGTCGATCAGCATCCAGCGTCGGTCTCCGGCCGGCCCCCAGGGCTCCATGACGACCTCCCGGAGCGACAGGCTCCGGAACGACTTGACCGGATGGACGTGGATCGACCGCAGTCGCGCGTTCCCCATGACGCCATCGTGCCAGGTGGCACGGACGATCCCGGGGACGGCTCAGTAGCCGCGGTACTGCTGCTGGTTGTACGGGTCCTGGTACGGCGCGGGGGCCGGCCGGGGAGTCGCGGGGCGCATCGCCTCGTAACCCGCGGGGCCGGGCGCCGCAGGGCGGGGCTGCTGCTGGTACTGGGGACCGGGGTACCCGCGCGGTGCGGTCGCCTGCTGGGGGATGTACGCGGCGGGGGCCTGCTGCAGGGGCGCGGGCTGCGGCGCCTGCTGCGGGTAGCCGTAGGAGGACTGGGAGGGACCCGCCGGGAGGGCGGGCAGGGCGGACGGGAGCGCGGGCAGATGACTGCTCGGCACGTCGTACGCCGCGGGGACCCGGATCGGGGCGATCTGCGGGGTGCCCCGTTCGGCCACGAGCGAGTCGTAGATCGGGGTGTCCGGGAAGGAGGCGGAGTAGTAGCCGCCGCCATAAGTGGAGCGGGGGGAGGTCATGGCCATAAGTTAAGCCCACGATGTGCTGGTTGGGGAGACCGATAAGAGGGTTGTTTTCCGTGTCCGCACTGACCCGGTACCCCCAATGCGAGCGAACTCGGCAAAATAGGGCGTCACGCCGCGCGTTTTTGAGGTAAAGGCCGTGTTCCGAGCGGGTTACCGGCGGTTGGCCGAACATCTCGCCGGACCTCTCGTCGCACTCCGCGCGTGGGACGGACGGCCGGGAGAATAGGTTGGGCGCGGAGAACACGACGAAGCGCCGGGAAGCGGCCCGGTGACACCTGATGGGGGCAGACATGTCGATGTCGAAAGGATCGAACACCCCGGTGCCGACGACGGCGCTGCGGGTCGAACTGGGCTGGCGATCCGGCCCCTCAGTCCCCGACGCGGACGCGTCCGCCCTGCTCCTGGTGGGCGGAAAGGTGCGTTCCGACGCGGACTTCGTCTTCTACAACCAGCCCGCGCACTCCTCCGGCGCGGTCCGGCACGAGGGCAAGCGGGACGCCGGTGGGCGGGTGACCGACAGCCTCCACGTCGACCTCGCGCGCGTGGAGCCCGCGATCGAGACCGTCATCCTCGCCGCCTCCTCGGACGGCGGCCCGTTCGGACGGGTCCCGGACCTCTACGTCGAGGTGCGCGACGCGGCGCGGAACACCGTGGTGGCCCGCTTCGACAACCCGGGCGCGACCGTGGAGACGGCCTTCGTGCTGGGCGAGTTCTACCGCCGCCAGGGCGCCTGGAAGTTCCGCGCCGTCGGTCAGGGTTACGACAGCGGGCTCGAG
Source organism: Streptomyces sp. NBC_01723 (assembly GCF_036246005.1). Lineage (NCBI taxonomy): Bacteria > Bacillati > Actinomycetota > Actinomycetes > Kitasatosporales > Streptomycetaceae > Streptomyces > Streptomyces sp. NBC_01723. The sequence continues at coordinate 892,238 of NZ_CP109171.1, read as the reverse complement.
GGTCTGGCCACGGACTACGGCATCTCGGTGGACGAACCCCAGCAGGCACCCGCGCCCGTTCCGCCGGCCCCCGCGGTCACGCCGCCCCCACCGCCCTCCGCGGCACCGCCCGCTCCTCCGGTCACGCCTCCCGCCGTCACCACCCCGCCCCCGCCCCCGACCGCGCCGCCGTCCGCCGCGCCGGTCCGGCTGACCAAGGTCACGCTCACCAAGGCGGCGCCCTCCGTATCGCTGACCAAGCAGGGCGGCACCTCGGGGGCGCTGCGCGTCAACCTCAACTGGCAGGTGCGCAAGCAGTTCTCCGGCTGGGCCCGCAAACTGGGCCGCCCGGTCGCCATGCACGACGACCTCGACCTCGACCTGTGCGCCCTGTACGAACTCAACGACGGCAGCAAGGGCGTGGTCCAGGCACTCGGCAACGCCTTCGGAGCCCTCGACCGGCCGCCGTTCGTCCACCTCGACGGCGACGACCGCACCGGCGCGGTCTCCACCGGCGAGAACCTCACGGTCAGCCTCGACCACCAGCAGTACTTCCGGCGCATCCTCGTCTTCGTGACCATCTACCAGGGGGCCCGCTCCTTCGCCGACCTGCACGCCACGGTCACCCTCCAGCCGCAGTACGGCGCCCCGGTCGACTTCTCGCTCGACGAGTGCACCGTGCCCTCCACGGTGTGCGCCCTCGCGCTGATCACCAACACCGGAGGCGACCTCGTCGTACAGCGCGAGGCCCGGTACCTGGTGCCGGAACGCGGCGTGAGCCCGCAGCGCACCGTCGACCATGCCTACGGATGGGGCATGAACTGGACCCCCGGCCGCAAGTGACGGAGCCCGTCCGGCCCGTCAGCCCTCGTCGGGCACGACGTCCGGACGGGCGTAGGTGCGGCCCTTCCATGCCGCACCCCGCCCCCGGTAGTGCTGCACCGCCGAGTCGACCGTCATCAGGAGATAGAGGAACGCGGTGAACGGCAGCAGGGGAGCGAGCCACAGCGGCTGCCGGTAGTGGCGCACCATCGGCGCGTACGTCCCCGCCATCACCAGCCACGCGGCGCCCCCCAGGACAGCCGCCGCCGTCTCGCCCCGCACCGCGCCGACGACGACCGCGAGCGGCGGCACCAGGTACACGAGGGCCAGCCCGGCCACCGTGCCGGCGAGCACCAGCGGGTTGTGCCGCAGTTGCGCGTACGCGCTGCGCGCGACCATGCGCCACAGGTCGCGCAGCCGCGGGTAGGGACGCACGCTGTCCGCCCGCTCGGCCAGGCCCAGCCAGACGCGCCCGCCGGAGCCCTTGACCGCGCGGGCGAGCGCCACGTCGTCGATGACGGCGTGCCGGATGGCGTCCGGAATCCGCGCCCGTTCGGCCGCCCCGGTCCGCAGCAGCACACAGCCGCCGGCCGCCGCCGCGGTCCTCCCCCGGCGCCCGATCCACCGGAACGGATAGAGCTGCGCGAAGAAGTAGACGAAGGCGGGCACCACGAGCCGCTCCCACCCGCTCGCCACCCGCAGCCGCGCCATCTGGGAGACGACGTCGAAACCGCCGGTGCCGGCCGCCGCCACCAGCGCGCGCAGACTGTCCGGCGCGTGCGCGATGTCGGCGTCGGTCAGCAGCAGGTACTCGGGCTCACGCGCGCGTGCCAGGGTGATGCCGTGCCGCACCGCCCACAGCTTGCCCGTCCAGCCGGCGGGCGGCTCACCGGGCGAGGCCACGGTCAGCGGCAGCCCCTCGTGCCGCCGGGCCAGCTCGCACGCCAGCTCACCCGTGCCGTCGGTGCTCCCGTCGTCGATCAGGAAGACCTCCGCCCGCCCCGGGTAGTCCTGGGCGAGCAGCGACGGCAGGCTCGCGGGCAGAACCACCGCCTCGTCGCGCGCCGGGACGACGACGCACACCGAGGGCCAGACACCGGGTTCCTCCCGGGCCGGCAGTCCGACGTCCGTACGCCAGAAGAAGCCCCGCGCGAACAGCAGCCACAGCCAGGCGGCGAGGGAGAGTGCGGATACGACGGTCACCGGGGTCATCCACGCGTCGGCGCTCACGTGCGCAGTCTGCCCCACGCCACCGGCCCTCGACCGCGCATCGTCTATGGTGGCCGGGTGAAGATCGCGCTCATGGACTCCGGAATCGGTCTGCTGGCGGCAACCGCCGCGGTACGGCGCCTGCGACCGGACGCCGATCTCATCCTCTCCCTCGACCCCGACGGCATGCCCTGGGGTCCGCGCACCCCCGAGGACCTGACCGGCCGGGCCCTCGCGGTGGCCGAGGCCGCCGCCGCGCACCGGCCCGACGCCCTGATCGTCGGCTGCAACACCGCCACCGTGCACGCGCTGCCCACGCTGCGCGCCCGCCTGGAGCCCGCGCTGCCCGTCGTCGGCACCGTACCGGCGATCAAGCCCGCCGCGGCCGGTGGCGGTCCCGTGGCGATCTGGGCGACCCCCGCCACCACCGGCAGCCCCTACCAGCGCGGCCTCATCGCGGACTTCGGCGGCGACGCGACCGTCACCGAAGTGCCGTGCCCGGGGCTCGCGGAAGCCGTCGAGTACGCGGACGAGGCGGCCATCACCGCGGCCGTCGCCGCCGCGGCGGCCCTCACCCCCGACGAGGTAACGACCGTCGTCCTGGGCTGCACCCATTACGAACTGGTCGCCGAGCGCATCCGCGCCGCCGTGCAGCGCCCCGGCGCCCCGCGGCTCGTGCTGCACGGCTCGGCGGGCGCGGTCGCCGCCCAGGCGCTGCGCCGGATCGGCGCCCACCCCGACCCCGGCGCCCCGGCCGAGGGCACCCTCACCGTGCTGCTCAGCGGACGTGAGGGCACGCTGCCCGCGCCCGCGCTGGCCTACGCCGAGGGCAGGCTCCTGCGCGCGGTCACACCGGCCCGCTGACCGGGCCGTCCGCCCGGACGGACCAGTCACCCAGCGCGACGAGGTACCCGCGCAGCGAAACATGAGTAACCTCATAGCCATGAGGCATCGCCACGGCGAGACCATCCCGCAGCCGGACATCTGGACCGGACGTGCCACCAACCGGGTCCAGTGGTTCCTGGCGCTCATCGGCGCGGCCTGCATGGCGCTCGGCATCGCCCTGGCCGTCGACTCCGCCTGGGAGTCCGGCGTCGTCCCGCTCACCATGGCGGTCGTCGGCTGCATCGCGGCGGGACTGCTGGTGCTCTTCGGCACCCTCGCCTTCGTACACGTCGCGCTGCGGGTCGACGAGGACTGCCTCGAAGTGCGCTGCGGCCACATCGGCCTGCCGCGTCGGCGCATCCCCCTGTCCCACGTCGTCGGGGCCGAGTTCGCCCCGCACGTCACCCCGCGCCACTGGGGCGGCTGGGGCTACCGCTGGCGGCCCGAGAAGGGCACCGCCGTGGTGGTGCGGCGCGGCGAGGGCCTGATCCTCAAGCTGGGCGACGGGCACACCTTCACGGTCACCGTGGACGACGCGGAGGCGGCCGTCCAGGTCATCACGGACCGGCTGCGCCCGAAGGCACCCGAGCAGCCCGCGCACTGAGCGCACCCTCATCGGCGAGCGGGCGGGACGTGGCCAGCCCCGCGAGGAGCCCCGCGCCCACCGACACCGCCGTGAAGCTCAGCGCGTTGCCGACGGCGGCGATCGCGGCCAGGGCGGTGAGAGCCACGCCGGCGGTGAGGACGACCGGCGTGGGCCGCGGCGAGCGCCACAGCGCGTACAGCACCCAGCCGAACGCCGCGCCCAGCAGCACCACGCCCACGACGCCCTGTTCGGCGGCCTGCTGCCAGAGCGCCGAGTGCGGCCCGCCGTCCGGCACCGGCATTCCGGCGGCGGTCGGACTCAGCGCGCCGAAGCGCCCCGGGCCCGCGCCGAACACCACGTCCGCGCGCAGCAGCTCCAGCGCGTCGCGCCACAGCTGCACGCGATGGGCGGTCAGCTGCCCCTCCAGGGAGGCGGCGAGACCGTCCGGTACCCATGCGCTGAGGACCATCCACCCCAGGCCCGCCACCACGCCCGTGGCCCCACCCAGCCCGGCGATCCCCGCGCCGCGGGGCGTCCGGCCGGCCGCGAGGGAACACACCAGCACCACGGCACACGCGACGCAGCCCACGGCCGAACCGATCGCCGCCGCGGCCACGGCGATCCCGACGGCCTGGCAGCCGCAGCGCCACCCGCACGACGGCCGCCCGGGCGGCCCATGCCCCGCAACACGCGGCACCCGCCGACAGCGCGAGCAACGCGGCGGTCGCACCCGCGTGCCCGAGCGGTGCGGTGATCCGCGGTCCCGGCGCGAGATGCGGGACCGCCACCGTGAGGGCCAGCCCGGTCAGCGCCGCGGCCGAGGGGGCGGCGACCGGGAGCAGCGCCCCGCAGATCCGCCCCGCGGCGTAACCGGCGGCCACGGCCAGCACGGCGAGCAGCACGCCCTCCGGGCGCCCGTCGCGCGCCGCCGCGGTGATCAGCGACCAGGACGCGCACGCCCCGAGGATCACCACCCCCGCGGTGTCGGCACCGCCGCGTCTGCCGCCGTCGGCGTCAGCCGTCCTCGCGGCGTCCGCGGACGCCGTCCCCCTCGAACCCACCGCGTCCCCCGCCCCCGTCGCCCCCGACCTGACGGGCCCCGCCGCCCGCCCGGCGACCGAGGCTCGGACACACCGTAACGGCTGGTCGGCGAAGTGTGGACGGCTCGGCGCCCGGTTGTGCCGAAACGACACGGCATCGGTCGGCGGCCACCCGTCGGCCATGTGCGGGCCGTCCGCATGCCGCCGCGGACCGTGCTGTCGGGGGTTCGGTCACCCGCCGTACACTCCGGGGGGTGACAGCCACCGCAACCTCCGTCGGCGAGCCGGACCGGACGCAGCCGCAGCCCACGCCCGCCTCCCGGCTCACCGCACGGCTCCTGCGCCTCCTCCCGGCCGCCGCAGCCGCGCTCTCCGGAGTACTGCTCTACGTCAGCTTCCCGCCGCGCACCCTGTGGTGGCTGGCCCTGCCCGCCTTCGCCGTCCTCGGCGGGGTGCTGCGCGGCCGCGGCTGGAAGGCGGGCCTCGGCCTCGGCTACCTCTTCGGCCTCGGCTTCCTGCTGCCGCTGCTGGTGTGGACCGGTGTGGAGGTCGGCCCCGGCCCCTGGCTCGCCCTGGTGGCGATCGAGGCGCTCTTCGTCGCGCTGGTCGGCGCGGGGGTCGCCGCGGTGTCGAAGCTGCCGGGATGGCCCGTGTGGGCGGCGGCGCTGTGGATCGCGGGGGAGGCCGCACGCGCGCGCGTGCCCTTCGAGGGGTTCCCCTGGGGCAAGATCGCGTTCGGCCAGGCGGACGGCGTGTTCCTGCCCCTCGCCGCGCTCGGCGGCACGCCGGTGCTCGGGTTCGCGGTCGTCCTGTGCGGCTTCGGCCTCTGCGAGGCGGTGCGTCTCGCCGTTCGGGCGCGCCGGGCCGGCGAGGTACGGCGTGGCGCGGCGGCGGTGGCCCTCGTCGCGGTGGCCGTCCCGGTCGTGGCCGCCGTCGCCGCCCGCCCGCTGGTCAGCGACGAGGCGGAGGACGGCACCGCGACCGTGGCGGTGATCCAGGGCAACGTGCCGCGCGCGGGCCTCGACTTCAACGCGCAGCGGCGGGCCGTACTCGACTATCACGCGCGGGAAACGGAACGCCTCGCCGCCGAGGTGAGGGCGGGCCGGGTGGACCGCCCCGACTTCGTGCTCTGGCCGGAGAACTCCTCGGACATCGACCCCTTCGCCAACACCGACGCGCGCATGGTCATCGACCGCGCCGTCAAGGCGATCGGCGCGCCCGTCTCGGTCGGCGGCGTCGTCGAACGGGACGGCAAGCTGCTCAACGAGCAGATCCTCTGGGACCCCGACAAGGGCCCCGTCGACACCTACGACAAGCGCCAGATCCAGCCCTTCGGCGAGTACCTCCCGCTGCGCTCGCTCATCGGGGCGATCAACGACGACTGGACCTCCATGGTCAGCCGGGACTTCAGCAGGGGCACCGAGCCCGGCGTCTTCTCCATGGCGGGCACCGAGGTCGGCCTGGTCACCTGCTACGAAGCCGCCTTCGACTGGGCCGTGCGCTCCGAGGTCACCGACGGCGCCCAGATGATCTCCGTACCCAGCAACAACGCGACCTTCGACCGCAGCGAGATGACCTACCAGCAGCTCGCCATGTCCCGCGTCCGCGCGGTCGAGCACAGCCGGACCGTCACGGTCCCGGTGACCAGCGGCGTCAGTGCGATCATCATGCCGGACGGCCGGATCACCCAGAAGACCGGCATGTTCGTCGCGGACTCCCTGGTCCAGGAGGTGCCCCTGCGCTCCTCCGAGACCCCGGCCACCCGGCTGGGCGTACTCCCCGAGATCGCTCTCGTGCTGGTCGCGGCGGGCGCGCTGGGCTGGGCCGTCGGCGCCGGTGTGCGCGGGCGACGCGCCCGTGACGTGTAGCCGTACGCCCGTCGCACGCCCCGTGACACCGCCGGGAGTGGCCGGCGTGGCCCGTTAGGGTCGTTCGCATGGCTACTCCCGACTTCATCCTCGACCTGCGCGCGACGGCCGGACAGCAACTGCTCTGGCTCCCCGGAGTCACCGCCGTCGTCTTCGACGACGAGGGGCGGGTGCTCCTGGGCCGGCGGTCCGACAACGGGCGGTGGTCACTGATCGGAGGCATCCCCGAGCCCGGCGAGCAGCCCGCCGCCTGCGCGATGCGCGAGGTGGAGGAGGAGACCGCCGTCCGGTGCGTCGTCGAGCGGCTGGTCCTCGTCCAGGCGCTGAACCCCGTGACGTACGACAACGGGGACGTCTGCCAGTTCATGGACGTCACCTTCCGCTGCCGGGCCGTGGGGGGTGAGGCCCGGGTCAACGACGACGAGTCGCTGGAGGTGGGCTGGTTCGCCGTGGACGCGCTGCCGGAGCTGGGGGAGTTCGGGCAGGTCAGGATCAAGCAGGCGCTGTCCGACGCACCCACATGGTTCGACCCCACTGCCCCCTACTGAAGTATGGGGCGTGCCCACATGGGGAGCGGGGCGGGCGCTGCCTAGGGTCGGGGACATGACCTCGTCCAGCGTCCTCCCGGCCCCCCACGCCTCCTCGCTCGACCTCGACGGCCGCACCGCCCTCGTCACCGGCGCCGCCGGGGGCATCGGCCGTGCCTGTGCCCTGCGCCTGGCCGCCGCCGGGGCCCGGGTCAGAGCGGTCGACCGGGACGCGGCGGGACTGGACGCGCTCGCCGAGAGCAGCACCGACCTCGCGGGCAGCGTCGTGCCCCAGGTCCTGGACCTGACCGACCTGGACGCCGCCGAACGGGCCGCCGCCGGCACCGACCTCCTGGTCAACAACGCCGGGATCCAGCTGGTGCGGCCCATCGAGGAGTTCCCGCCGGACGTCTTCCACACGGTGCTCACCGTGATGCTGGAGGCGCCCTTCCGCCTGATCCGCGGCGCCCTGCCGCACATGTACGGGCAGGGCTGGGGCCGCATCGTCAACATCTCCTCCGTGCACGGCCTGCGCGCCTCCGCCTACAAGTCGGCCTATGTCGCCGCCAAGCACGGCCTGGAGGGCCTGTCCAAGACCGCGGCCCTCGAAGGCGCCGCCCACGGCGTCACCTCGAACTGCGTGAACCCCTCCTACGTGCGCACCCCGCTCGTCGAGCGGCAGATCGCCGACCAGGCCCGGGCCCACGGCATCCCCGAGGAGCAGGTGCTCACCGACGTGCTGCTCCAGGACAGCGCCGTGCGGCGGCTGATCGAACCGGACGAGGTCGCCGAGGCGGTCGCGTACCTGTGCGGGCCGCAGGCGTCCTTCGTCACCGGCACCTCACTCGTGCTGGACGGCGGCTGGACGGCGCACTGAGCCCGGTCCCGGCCCGCGCACCGGCCGGCCCGGCGGCGGCCCCTGTGGACGGGGTTGTCCACAGGGCTGCCGGGACGACCGGGCGATGGGGAATCCTGTGAGCATGTCCCGCGATCACCTGCAGTCCACCGAGCGCCCGGCCGAGGGCGCCGGAGCGCCGGCCGGCGACGCCGTCGTCCCGGCGTCCGCCGCCGTCGAGACGCCGTTCCTGGAGCTGCTGGCCCGGGGCGCGTCCGCCGACGCCTACGAGCAGCCGGTCCTGCTCGCCCGCGCCGAGGGAGGACCGGCCGACCGGATCGACGCGCTCGACCGGGCCAAGCAGCTCGCGCTGCGCGTGCGCTCCGAGCTGGAGGGCCGGCGCAGGCGGGAGGCGGAGCTGTCCGCGCTGTTCGAGACGGCCCACGACCTCGCCGGACTGCGCGACCTGGACGCGGTGCTGCGGGCGATCGTGCAGCGGGCCCGTTCCCTGCTCGGCACCGACGTGACCTACCTCAGTCTCCACGACGCGGCCCGCGGCGACACCTACATGCGGGTCACCGAGGGCTCGGTCGCCGCCCGCTTCCAGCAGCTGCGGCTCGGCATGGGGGAAGGGCTCGGCGGCCTCGTCGCCCAGACCGCCCGGCCCTACGTCACCGACGACTACTTCAAGGACGCCCGCTTCCAGCACACCCGCACCATCGACGCGGGCGTGAGCGACGAGGGCCTGGTCGCCATCCTCGGCGTCCCTCTCCTGCTCGGCCACCACGTCATCGGCGTGCTCTTCGCCGCGGACCGGCGGGCCCGGGTCTTCGAGCGCGAGCAGATCGCCCTGCTCGGTTCCTTCGCCGCCCTCGCGGCCGCCGCCATCGACACCGCCAACCTGCTCGCCGAGACCCGCTCGGCCCTGGCCGGCCTGGAGCGGGCCAACGAGATCATCGGGGACCGCAGCGCCGTCATCGAGCGCGCCTCCGACGTCCACGACCGGCTCACCGAGCTGGTCCTGCGCGGTGGCGGGGTGCACGACGTGGCCGCCGCCGTCTCCCAGGTCCTGGACGGCACCGTCGAGTTCACCGAGGCGGGATCGGCGCCGGCGAGGGCCCTGGAGGTGTCCCGCGCCGAGGGACACGCGGTGCGGCACGAGGACGACTGGATCGCCGCCGTCGCCGCCGGTGACGAACTGCTCGGCGCCCTGGTCCTGCGCGGCCACCCCGGACTCGACCCCGTCGACCAACTCACCCTGGAGCGGGCCGCGATGGTCACCTCCCTGCTGTTGCTCGCCCGCCGCTCCGCCGCCGAGGCCGAGCAGCGTGTCCGCGGCGAGCTGCTCGACGACCTGCTCGACGCCCGCGACCGCGACCCGCGCCTGCTGGGCGACCGCGCCCGGCGGCTCCGTGCCGACCTGGCCGCCACACACGTCGTGCTCGCCGCCCGGCTCGACACAGCGGCGTCCGACGCCGACCAGGAGGCGGACGCGCGCAGGCGCCTGTGGGCCGCCGCCTCCCACCTCGCCGCGACCCGGCACGGCCTGGCCGCCGCACGGGACGGCGGCACGGTGCTCCTGCTGCCGCTCGACGCCGGTGACGGGGCCACGGACCTGGCCCGCCGCACCGCCCGGCACCTCGGCCGGGCCGTCCACGAGAGCGTCACCGTCGGCGCCTCCGCACCCGTGGAGGACCTCGCCGCCCGCCCCGACGCCGTCGCCGCCGCCTACGCCGAGGCCCGGCGCTGCCTCGACGCCCTGGGCCTGCTGGGCCGCTCCGGGGACGGTGCCGCCGCCGAGGACTTCGGCTTCCTGGGCCTGCTGCTGGCCGGCGAGCAGAACGTCTCGGGTTTCGTCGAGCGCACCATCGGCCAGGTCGTCGCCTACGACGAGCGGCGCGGCACCGAGCTGCTGCACACCCTCGACGCCTACTTCGCGTGCGGCATGAGTCCGGCCCGCACCAAGGACGAACTCCACGTCCACGTGAACACGGTCGCCCAGCGCCTGGAGCGCGTGGGCCGCCTCCTGGGCGACGACTGGCAGAGCCCCGACCGCGCACTGGAGATACAACTGGCCCTCAGACTCCACCGGCTGTCGCTCCCGGCACAGCACTGACCCCGCACGCACGGGCGTACGGGGTCGGTAGCGGGCGGTGGGCCGGGCTCAGACTGAGCGCGCCCCCTGCGCACGGGAGGCCTTGACCGACCCGTCCTCGTCCTCGGGGGCCGACACGGGCTCCGCGAGGTCGCGGTGGCGCGTCTCCTTGGCCACGCCCACCGCGACCAGGGTCAGCAGGACGGAAGCGATCACGTAGAGGGAGATCGGGGTGGAGCTGTCGTACTCGGAGAGCAGCGCGGTGGCGATCAGCGGCGCCGGAGCACCGGCCGCGACGGAGGCGAACTGGGCGCCGATCGACGCCCCTGAGTACCGCATCCGGGTCGCGAACATCTCGGAGAAGAAGGCGGCCTGGGGCGCGTACATGGCGCCGTGCAGCACCAGCCCCACGGTCACCGCGAGCAGCAGACTGCTGAAGTCGCCGTGGTCGATCAGCATGAAGAACGGGAACATCCACAACCCCACGCCGGCCGCGCCCAGCAGATACACGGGCCGTCGGCCGATGCGGTCCGACAGCGCGCCCCAGGCCGGGATGGCCGCGAAGTGCACCGCCGAGGCGATCAGGACCGCGTTGAGCGCGGTCTGCTTGGAGACGTCGGCCGCGGTGGTGGCGTAGACGAGGATGAAGGCGGTGATGACGTAGTAGCTGATGTTCTCCGCCATGCGCGCGCCCATCGCGATCAGTACGTCGCGCCAGTGGTGCCGCAGCACGGCGACGACGGGCATCGGTTCGGCCTTCGCCTTGCGCGACTCGGCCTGCGCCAGCGCCTGCTTGAAGACGGGCGATTCGTCGACGGACAGCCGGATCCACAGACCGACCATGACCAGTACGCCGGAGAGCAGGAACGGTATCCGCCAGCCCCAGCTGTTGAACGCGGAGTCCGACAGCACGGCGGTCAGCAGCGACAGCACACCCGTGGCCAGCAACTGCCCCGCCGGCGCCCCGGTCTGCGGCCAGGACGCCCAGAACCCGCGCCGCCGCGCGTCCCCGTGCTCGGACACCAGCAGCACGGCGCCGCCCCACTCACCACCGAGGGCGAACCCCTGGACGAGCCGCAACACGGTCAGCAGCACGGGAGCGGCCGTGCCGATCGTCGCGTGGGTGGGGAGCAGCCCGATCGCGAAGGTCGCACTGCCCATCATCAACAGGCTCAGGACCAGCAGCTTCTTACGTCCGAGCCGGTCACCGTAATGACCGAAGACCAGGGCACCCAGCGGCCGCGCGGCGAAGCCGACGGCGTACGTCAGGAACGAGAGCAGCGTGCCGACCAGCGGGTCGGAGTCCGGGAAGAACAGCTTGTTGAAGACGAGGGCGGCGGCGGAGCCGTAGAGGAAGAAGTCGTACCACTCGATGGTGGTGCCGATGAGGGATGCGGCGACGATGCGCTTGAGGTTGTTCGGGGCTGGTGGAGCGGCTGCGGGCGACGACATCGGCACCACTTCCTGGGGATCAACGGGGACGTTTGCGTGTCGCCACACCGTAGGAATTCGCAGGTCAGGCGCACATGTGGCGGGGCAACATAGTTCGCGGGTCGGCTATGCGTGCGGCCACCATGCCAGCTCGTGGCAAGACGGTTCAGGGGCATGGCGCGCGCCCGGGCGCGGTGCGCTTCTTCACACCTCGGACGCAGGAGAGCGGCCGGCGCTGTTACTCACTTTCGGGTGAACGCTCTCGAGGTGTCGGGGTGGCGTGCCGTGGCGGTCTCGGCTCTCGGCCCAACGGACACAAGGGGACACGTGCTTCAGTGGCGTCAACACAGTGCATTCGGCACATACATGCCCAATACAGTCGAGGGTCACCGGGATGTCGGTGGTTGGTAACACCGTTCACGTCGTCTCCACGAACCGGTCGACCGGCCCGCAATCTGTGAGGGCACGGCCGACCGGCCGGGCAACGCGCCACGCACCACCACCCCGGGGCCTGGATCCCGGGGCAGGCGGTGCCCGCACAAAGCAGGGGGAACCTGTGTCGAAGTCCATCACCGCCCGCCGCCTGACCGCCGGCGCCCTCGCCGTCGGAGCCCTGACCGCCGCACTCGTGGTGCCGGCGTCAGCCGCCGACCACCAGCGCCAGCGGCCCGGCATCGAGATCACGGACGTCCAGTACAACGCCCCGGGCCGTGACAACCGCTCCAACCGTTCCCTGAACAAGGAATGGGTGGAGATCACCAACAACACCCGCCGCGCGGTCAACCTGAACGGCTGGACCCTCAGGGGTGAGGACGGCCACCGCTACACCTTCCGCCACTACCGCCTCGACGGCCGCGCCACCGTCCGCGTCCACACCGGCGAGGGCCGTGACTCCCGCACCGACGTGTTCCAGGACCGCCACAACCACGTGTGGGGCAACCGCTCCGACACCGCCACGCTCCGCAACGACCACGGGCGCTTCATCGATGACAAGTCCTGGGGTCACCACCGTCACGGCGGCCGCCGCTGACGACCGGACCCACCGCTGACCATCACAGCCGGTAAGGAGCCCGCCATCCTTGAAGGGGTGGCGGGCTTCCGCTCGTTCCACTGGCACGCCACCCGCCGAGGCTCGGGCCGTCGGCCGCACGGATTCACCCATCCTGGTTGGCGGCTTTGGGTCTGACCGCACGGCTCCGCGAGCCTCACAATGGCCAGTACATGACATTGGAGGCCGCTGTGGCTCGCACGCGTTCCGACCGCCCCTCGCACGTCACCGTTACCGCCGCCGTTCTCCTGGCCCTGCTGCTCGGCTGGACCGCCGTCCTCGGCCCGGTGGCGGACGCCGCGCCGCGGGAGAGACCGGCCGCCTTCGCGGTGCGCGGCGGCGACGTCCTCTACAGCGCGGGCGCCCGCTGCACCGTCGGGTTCAACGCCCGTTCCGGATCCGCCGAGTACGCGCTGTTGTCGGGCCGGTGTGCGCAGACGGCCGGCACCTCCTGGTACGCCGACGCCGCCCTCACCGTCCCCGTCGGGGTCACCGCGGGGGTCAGCTTTCCCGGCAACGACTACGCGACCGTCCGGTACACCGGCACGACGGTCGCCCGTCCGGGCGAGGTCTCCCTGGGCGCCGGGGCGGGCACCCGCGACATCACCGCCGCGGCCCACCCCGTCGTCGGCCAGTCGGTCTGCCATGTCGGACGCACTACCGGACACCGTTGCGGGATCGTCCAGGCGGTCAACGTCACGGTCAACTACGGCGGAGGGAGCGTGAGCGGTCTCTTCCGGTCCAACGTCTGCTCCGAACCCGGAGACGTGGGCGGCCCGGCCTTCTCCGGCACCACCGCGCTGGGCATCATCGTCGGCAGCAGCGGCAACTGCGGCTCGGGAGGCTTCACCTACTACCAGCCGGTGGTCGAGTGGCTGTCGGTGTACGGACTGAGCATCTACTGACCGACGCCACCCCGACGCGCACCCACGCATTGCGGCGAGACGTCCCGTCTCGTATAGTGGGGTCATGGCTTTCCTCTTCTTCGTCTGAGTCCGGGCACGGCCCCTGCCGCCGCTTCTGCTGCCCGTAGACCCCTCGATTCAGCAGGGAAAGACCCATGCGCGACCGCGCTCGTACCGTGCTGCCCACTGCCGTCCCCGCGGTGGCGCAGCTGTCCGTCAAGTCCGTCACCAAGTCCTATGGCACCCGGACCGTCCTCGACCAGGTCTCCTTCACTGTCCGGCCCGGCGAGAAGGCCGCCGTCGTCGGTGAGAACGGCTCCGGCAAGTCCACCCTGCTCCGGCTGCTCGCCACGGCCGAGACGCCGGACGCCGGGGAGGTCACCGTCCGTTTCCCCGGCGGGACGGGCCATCTCGCCCAGACCCTCGACCTCGACGCCGACTGCACCGTGCAGGACGCCGTCGACCTCGCCCTGACCGAACTGCGCGACATGGAGCGAAGGCTCCGTACCGCGGAGGAGTACCTCGCCGACGCGACGGACGAGCAGCTGGCCGCATACGGCGAGCTGCTGACCGCCTACGAGGAACGCGGCGGATACGAGGCGGACGCCCGTGTGGACGTCGCCCTGCACGGGCTCGGGCCGGCGGGGATCGCCCGGGAGCGCCCGCTCGGCTCACTGTCCGGCGGCGAGCAGTCGCGCCTCGCCCTCGCCTGCGTCCTGGCCGCCGCTCCCGAACTGCTGCTCCTGGACGAGCCGACGAACCACCTCGACGCGACGGCCGTGCGCTGGCTGGAGGAACACCTGCGCGCACACCGCGGCACCGTCGTCGCGGTCACCCACGACCGCGGCTTCCTGGAGCGCATCGCCACCACGATCCTCGAGGTCGACCGGGACGAGCGCACCGTGCGCCGGTACGGTGACGGCTGGGACGGGTATCGCGCCGCGAAGGCCGCCGCCCGGCGCGGAGCGGAGCAGCGGTACGCGGACTGGGTCGAGGAGATGGCGCACGCGCAGGAGCTGCTGGAGGCCGCGGGCAGGCGGCTGGCCAGCACCGGCCGCGACCCGAAGCAGGGCTTCGGCAAGCACCGCCGTTCCAGCGAGGCGAAGCTCGGCGGCCAGGTGCGCTCGGTGCGGGAGCGCTTGGACCGGCTGCGGCGCAACCCGGTGGCCAAGCCGCCCGTACCGCTCCGGTTCACGACGGCGCCGCCGTCGGCGCTCGGCGGCCCGGTCCAGGGCACCCTCGCCGAACTCGACGACGTACGGGTCGGGGAACGGCTGCGCCTGGACGGGCTCCTGACGATCGAGCCCGGAGGACGCCTCCTCGTCACGGGCGGGAACGGCGCGGGCAAGACGACGCTGCTCCGCGTCCTGGCGGGCGATCTGCGGCAGGACGCCGGTACGGCGCGCCGGCCCGCCCGCATCGGTTACCTCGCCCAGGAACTGCCCACGCGGGCCACGCGGCTGCCACTGCTCGCCGCGTTCGCCGCCGGGCGGCCCGGACCGCCGGAGGAGTACGCCGAACAGCTCCTGTCCCTGGGGCTGTTCCGCGAACAGGACCTGCTCGTGCCTGTCGCCGCCCTGTCGGTGGGGCAGCAGCGGCGCCTGCAGATCGCGACCCTGGTGACCCGGCCCGCGGACCTTCTCGTCCTCGACGAGCCGACCAACCACATCGCACTCGACCTGGCCGAGGACCTGCAAGCGGCGCTCGCGGCGTACCCGGGGGCAGTGGTCGCGGTCTCGCACGATCGCTGCTTCCGGGCGCGTTTCGAAGCCGAGCATCTGGAACTGCACGCCGGCCGCAGACGCTGACCGGTCGTCGCGTACCGGCGCGGGCCGGGCCGCACGGTCAGGTCACGGCGCGGATCGAGCGGCCCGCCCAGGACGGCGCCGGTTCGGTCAGCTCCGAGAAGCGGTGCCGGACCGCGTCCGGGAACTCGGCGGCCCGGCCCGCCCGCTGGTCGACGTGGACCGCGAGCAGTTCGGTCGTCGCCACCGGGGCCGCGTCGGGCATCGGCTCCGACCCCGGTTCGGAGACCACGTGCATCTCGTGCACGAAGCGCGCCTTGCGTTCCGCCGCGCCCAGCACGCGGGTGCGGATGGCCAGGTGGGTGGCCTCGGGCACCTCCTGGAGATAGCGGACGTGGGACTCGACCGTGTAGAGGGAACAGCCGGTGGACTCGCGGTAGCCGGAATCCAGCCCCGTCTCGATCATCAGCGCGTCCGTGGCGTGACCGAAGACGAGGACGTAGAACGCCTCGCTCATGTGGCCGTTGTAATCGACCCACTCCGGGCGGACCGTGCTGTGGAACAACGGGAGCTTCGTCATCGGGGGTTCTCCTCGCGGTCCAGGCGGCCGGTGGCGCGCAGCACTTCGACGACACCCCGGTCGCGTTCGGCCACCAGGTCCGCGATGGAGCGGCCGTCCGCCGCCTCGTCGCAGCCCGCCACCACGGCGTCGTACAACTCCTTGTCCAGCTCCGGCGCTTCGAGGCGCGTCCACGGCGACTTCAGGGACGGGCCGAAGTGGTCCAGCATGTGCGCCATGCCGCCCTCGCCGCCCGCGAGCGCGAACGTCAGCATCGGTCCCATCACCGCCCAGCGCAGCCCGGGGCCCTCGGTGATCGACAGGTCGATGTCCCGGACCGTCGCCTCGCCGCTCGCGACCATGTGCAGCGCCTCGCGCCACAGGGCCTCCTGGAGGCGGTTCGCGATGAAGCCCGGTATCTCGTTGTCCATCGTGATGACGGACTTCCCCGCGACCTCGTAGAAGCGGGAGGCCCAGGCGACGGCCGTCGCGTCGGTGTGCTCGCCGCCGACGACCTCGACCAGCGGGATGAGATAGGGCGGGTTGAAGGGGTGCCCGACGACCAGGCGCGACGGGTCCGCGGCCGTCGTCTGCATGTCGGTCATCGGATAGCCGGAGGTGGAGGAGGCGATGACGACGCCGGACGGTGTCGCCGCGTCCAGGCGGGCCAGCAGATCGCGCTTGAGGTCGAGCTTCTCGGGCGCGCTCTCCTGGACGAACTCGGCCTCGGCCACGGCCTGTTCGAGGGTGTCGGTCACGGTGAGGCGGTCGGTCGACGCGCCCTCGGCGAGGCCGAGCGAGGTGAGCGTCGGCCACGCCGCGTCGACCAGGCGGCGCAGTCGCTGTCCGGCGTCGGGCGCCGGGTCCCAGGCGGTCACGTCGTAGCCGCGGGCCAGGAAGTGGGCGACCCAGCCGCCGCCGATGACTCCGGCGCCGACGCAGGCGACCCGGCGGACGTGCTCCGGCGAGGTGAACTCCGGTGATGAGGTCATGAGAGGGATCCTTCGTCGTGGCGGCGGGCTACTTGCGCGGCTTGAGGCCGAGAGCGGCGCGGGCCTCGTCCGGTGTCGCGACGCGTGCGCCGATCGACTCGGTGATGGTCACGGCACGCTCGACGAGCTGGGCGTTGGTCGCCTTGTTGCCCTTGCCGAGGTAGAGGTTGTCCTCCAGGCCCACGCGGACGTGGCCGCCGAGCAGGATGGACTGCGCGACCCACGGCATCTGCATCCGGCCGAGCGCGAAGCTCGCCCAGCGCGCGCCGTCCGGCAGCATGGTGACCATCGACTGGAGCACTCCGGGGTCCGCGGGGGCGCCCCACGGGATGCCCATGCACAGCTGGAACACGGTCGGGTCGTCGAGCAGCCCCTCCGCGAGCAACTGCTTGGCGAACCAGAGCTGTCCGGTGTCGAAGATCTCCAGTTCGGGCCGCACGCCCAGCTCCTGGATGCGCCGCGCGCCCGCACGCAGCATGTCGGGCGTCGAGACGTAGAGGTTCGAGCCGTCGCCGAAGTTGAGCGAGCCGCAGTCCAGCGTGCAGATGTCGGGAAGCAGGTCCTCGACGTGCGGGAGGCGCTCCAGACCGCTGACGAGGTCGGTGCCGGGGAGGTGGGTGAGCGGGTCGTCCGGGTCGATGACCAGGTCGCCGCCCATGCCGGCGGTGAGGTTGATGACGACGTCGGTGCCGGTCTCCTTGACGCGTTCGACGACCTCCCGGTACAGCTTCGGGTCGCGGGACGGATCGCCGGTCTCCGGGTCGCGTACGTGGATGTGGACGACGGCTGCTCCGGCGGCGGCCGCCTCCACGGCGTTCCTGGCTATCTGCTCCGGGGTGACGGGGACGTGGGGGCTCTTGCGAACGGTGTCGCCGGCGCCGGTGAGCGCGCAGGTGATGATGACGTTCTCGGTCATGGGCATGGGGGCCTCCCGAAATTCTGGCTTCCGTGACTGCTGGAGCTAGTCGGCCAGGATCGTGTGCGTGACGTGTGTGGTCAGTGCCGCGTGCATCGCGTCCGCGGCGCTGTCGGACGACGGTCCGCTCACCGAGAGGACGTGCGTCGCCAGGCCGTCGATCAGCGCGGTCAGCGTCAGTGCCGCGGCCCGCGGATCGACGTCGGCGCGGAACACGCCCTGTCCGACACCTCGGCGTACGACGTCGGCGACGGTCTCCCGCCACTGCCGGTAGTACTCGGAGTGAAGTCGGCCCACTCCCGTGGAGCGCGCGGCCTCGGCCCACAGGTCGAGCCAGACCGCCCACTGGCGGCGCTGCTGCGCGGTGCGGGGGGTCTGCAACGCGATGAGCTGGCGCAGTTCCGCCGCCGCGTCGTCCGCCTCGGCGAGACGGGCGGCACGGCGCGCGGTGTCCTCGTCCATGCACCAGCGCACGGCCGCTTCCAGGAGTTCGGCGCGGCCCGGGAAGTGGTAGTGGATCGCGGCGCTGCTGGTGGCGCAGGCGCGGGCGATGTCCGCGACCCGCACCGCGTGGAATCCGTGCTCGGCGATCAGCCGGACCGTCTCGCGGACGATCTGCAGCGGCCGCCCGCCCTGGACGTCGGCGACCGGCGCGGTCTCCTTCGCGAGGGGCCGGGTGCCGAGCAGCCAGCCCGCGTCGACCCGGCCCTCGTCGGTGATCCGTGCCAGCTCCGCGGCCGTGAAGCGGCGGGTGCCGCTCAGCGAACGCGAGAGCTTGGACGGATCCATGACGACACGGCGCGCGAACTCGCGCTGGCTGACGCCCGCGTCCGCGATGACCTCACGGACGCGGGCGGCGGTGTCGGCGGCAGGCGCGCCTTCGATGACGTCGTCGGTTTCCACGGGTCACGACCCTAGGGGCGTGTTGCGAAAAACTCAACAGCGGCAACGACTCACAGCGTGCTGACGTCGTTGTTGAGGTTCTGATTAATGGGTCAGTCAGTGGAAGGTGACGGTGAGCTGCGCCGCGGAACCGGGCGCGACGAAGACGTACCCGGTGGAGCCGGGGGCCTGCGTGAATCGGAGCCTCAACTGGGTGGTGCCGGTCAGGTCGAGAGCGCTCAGGCCGGGGCCGGAGAACTCCGTGGAGGACGCGGTGCCCGAGGTGAACCGCGGGACGGCGGCGACCCCGGTCGCGGTCGGGGACGCCGACCAGTCCGCGGGTTCGATCGTGCACGCGCCGAGGCAGCCGGTCTGCGCGTCCACCGCCAGGGAGTTGGCGGCGGGGTTTCCCCACGGATCGCCGCTGCCGCCCGCGTGCGTGACGGACAGCCTGGCACTGTCGACGACCGCGTCGTCGGGGAGCGAGGAGGTGTCGAAGGAGAGCACCGCCCGGTTGTGCCTGCCGTCCGCGCCCCGGCCCACGCCCAGCCCGTAGAGGGACTCCAGCGTGCCGACCGCCGGACCGGCGCCGTCGGCGCCCGCCTTGACGTAACCGTCGCGGCTGCCGTCGTTCGCCAGGGTCACCGTCCGCGTACCGGGGTCCGGGTCGGGATCGGTGCCCGCGTCGAGACCCCAGAACCGCGTGATGTGGTGCGCGGCGCAGATGTTCACGTCGAGGACGTAGGCGGCGGCCCGTCCGCACTGGCCGCTTCCGCTGCCCGGGTCGACGGGCTGGCCGTGGCCCATGCCGGTGATCTCGAACGACTCGACGACGGGGCGGCCCGCGGCGTCCTCGTAGACCAGGTGCGGGTAGCCGCCGACGGTGTCCGAGGTCTCGGGGGTGGTGTCGGTGCCGTGGACGTCGGTCCACTGCTCGACGAGTTCGCGCCGGTTCACGGGTGCCACCGTGGTGTCGGTGGTGCCGTGCCAGACGGACAGGGTCGGCCACGGGCCGTCGTGGGACGAGGCACCGCGCACCAGATCGCCCCACTCCGCGGGCGTCCGGTCCGAGCCGGGGCTCATGCAGCCGAAGGCCTGGGTCAGGCTCGTGGCGCACCGCGACGGGATCCCGGCGACGACCGCGCCGCCGTCGAACCGGTCGGGGTACGCGGCCATCATCGCGGACGTCATGGCCCCGCCGGCCGACAGCCCGGTGACGAACGAACGATCCGCCGCCACCGCGTTGTCGGCGCGCATCCGGTCCATCATCTGGACGATGGAGAGAGCCTCTCCGGAGCCGCGCGAGGTGTCGCCGTTCTCGAACCAGTTGAAGCACGAGTTGGCGTTGTTCGAGCTGCGCTGCTGGGGGAGCAGCAGCGCGAACCGCAGACGGTCGGCCATCTCCGTCCAGCCCGTCTCGTCGTCGTAGGCGGCCGCGTTCTGCGTGCATCCGTGCATCGCGACGACGAGTGGACGGCCTGCCGGGAGGCCGTCCGGGACGTACCGGAACATCTGCAGGTTGCCGGGGTTGGAACCGAACCCGGTCACCTCCTGGAGGCCGGCCGCGCGGGCGCTTCCCGAGGGTACGGACAGGAACGCCGCCGCGGCGATCAGCACGGTCAGCAGGGCCGCCCAGGCGCGGACGCCGCCGCGCTCCGCCGGCATGGCTGGGGGATGGGTGTGGGGCATCGCAACACTCCTACGGCACGTGGGGGTTTGTGACGCGGGTCTCAACTGCTGGCTGGACAGTAGGACCGGGCTCCCGCCGCGACGACCGGTGCGGACCACATACGGCGCGCTCGCTCCCTGTGTCAGGTGCACATGCCGTACCCGACCTCACCGTGCTCCGTCGGCCCCCGGGCACCGGCATGGCCTTCGAAACTGTCGGACGCGATCGATAACGAATTGAGTCCGCGCCTGCACGGCCATTGACCAAGATTCCCGTCTGACTTTACTGTCCGACACCATGAGCTTTCGGTGACGGCACCGAAACTTTCGAAAGGCAGACGATGAAGAAACGTGCGCGCTTGCCCGGACTCGTCGCCACCGCCGCGACGCTCGCCCTGGCGCTGAGCCTGTCGGCCTGCGGCGACGGGAACGGCGGGGCGTCGTCCGACGACGGCAAGATTCATGTTCTGGTCTACGGGGACGCGAGCAACAAGGTCGAGCAGCAGATCGTCGACACCTTCAACAAGACGTCCGACGTCAAGGCCGTGCTCGACACCATCCCCGGTGCCGACTACCAGACGAAGCTCCAGACGATCATCAACACCCCGCAGGCCCCGGACGTCTTCTTCAACTGGGGCGGCGGCAGCATCAAGCCGTTCGTCAAGGCGGACCTGCTGCTGCCGCTCGACGACTTCATCAAGAAGGACCCGGACCTGGAGAAGAAGTTCCTCCCGTCCGTCTTCGAGAGCGCCGTCGTCGACGGCAAGCCGTACGGCGTACCGATGCGCGGCACCCAGCCGGTCCTGCTGTTCCACAACAAGAAGGTCCTCGACGACGCGGGCGTCCAGCCGCCCAAGACCTGGGACGAGCTGCTCGCCGCGGTGGACAAGCTCAAGGACGCGGGCGTCACCCCGATCGCGCTCGGCGGCGGCGACGTCTGGCCCACCCAGATGTGGTTCCAGTACCTCTACGACCGCATAGCCGGTCCGGAGCTGTTCGCCAAGGCCGTCGGCGGCGACAAGAGCGCCTGGGAGAGCGCGGACAGCAAGAAGGCCCTGGACATGATCAAGGAGCTGGTCGACACCGGCGCCTTCGGCAAGAACTACGACTCCGTCAAGTACACCAACGGCGGCTCGGTCCAGCTCGTGGCCTCCGGCAAGGCCGGTTTCGAGCTGATGGGCTCCTGGTACTACTCCCAGCAGCTCACGGACCACAAGGAGTTCGCCGAGAAGGACCTCGGCTACACCACCTTCCCGTCCGTCGAGGGCGGCAAGGGCGACCCGGCCTCCGTGGCCGGCAACACCAACAACTACTACTCGGTGATGAAGAAGACCAAGCACCCCGAGGCGGTCGCCGAGTTCCTGAAGCTCATGTACTCCGACGAGTTCGTCAAGGCGCAGCTGGACATCGGCAACCTGCCGACCACGACGAACACCGACAAGTTCATCGACAGTTCGGGCACCCCCGAGTACTCGCGCTTCCAGTACGACCTCGTGTCCAAGGCCCCGTCCTTCCAGCTGTCCTGGGACCAGGCGTATCCGCAGAAGGCCAGCTCGGACCTGCACAAGGCCGTCCAGCAGTTCTTCAACGGACAGCTCGACACGGACGGCTTCATCAAGGCCATGCAGGCCCTCCCGACCGACTGACGAACGGCCCATGACCACACAGACCACGAGCGCCCGGCCCGGCTTCGTCTGGGCGCTGCCCGCCGCAGTGTTCTTCGCCCTCTTCGCGATCGTGCCGCTGATCATGGTGGCGGTGCTGTCCTTCATGAGCTGGGACGGCATCAGCCCGCCTGAGTTCGTCGGCACGGACAACTGGTCGCGCCTCGCCGACGACCCGGTCATGCTGAACAGCGTCTGGCTGACCCTGCTACTGACCGCGCTCGGCGTGGCCCTCCAGACCCCGCTGAGCATCCTGCTCGGCGTCTGGGCCGCCGGGCACCAGCGCAACCGCGCCGTCCTGTCGGTCATCTACTTCATCCCGCTGCTGCTGTCCGCCACGGCCGTGTCCGTGCTGTGGCGGGCGCTGCTCGACCCGAACTTCGGCATCCCGGCCGACGCCACCTGGCTGTTCGGCGACGGCAACCTGTTCGGTGAACAGGCCACCGCCATCGGGGTCCTCGCGTTCGTCAGCACGTGGCAGTTCACCCCGTTCCACACGCTGATCTACCAGGGCGCCGCCCGCGCCGTGCCGCAGGTGCTGTACCAGGCGGCGGAGGTCGACGGGGCGGGCCGCTACCGGCAGTTCTTCCACATCACACTGCCGCAGCTGCGCACCGCCATGATCACCTCGATGATCCTGATGATCGTCGGCGGCCTGACCACGTTCGAGACGGTCCTCATCCTGACCCAGGGCGGCCCCGGCACCGACACCACCATCAGCGCCTACTACATGTACGACAAGGCGTTCAAGAGCTTCGACTACGGCACCGGCTCCGCGATCGCCCTGGCCCTGGTCGTCGCGGCCACGGTCGTCTCGCTGATCGTCGTCCGGGTCTCCGGCTACGACAAGATGCGCAGTTCCATGGAGGGTGTGTCATGAGGCGCCGACCGAACTACCTGGCCGGCGCCGGCTCGTTCGTCTGGCTTCTCCTGGTCGGCCTGCCGCTGTACGTGCTGCTCGCCGCGACCCTGCGCACCCGGCAGGACTACGCCGACAACGGCCCGGTGTCGATACCCGACAGCTTCACCCTGGACAACTACACCGGCGCCTTCGACTCCGGCTTCGGCCGGTACTTCCTCAACACCCTCGTCGTCACGGCCTGTGTGGTCGGCCTCGTCCTGCTGCTGGTCCCGCCCCTCGCCTACGCCATCGTGCGCAGCCGCGGCCGGGTCACCTCGGCGGTCTTCCGGCTCTTCCTGCTCGGCCTCGCCATCCCCGCCCAGGCGGTGATCGTGCCGATGTTCTACCTGATCAGCGAGGCCGGGCTGTACGACAACCTGCTCGGCGTCATCCTGCCCACGACCGCGTTCTGCCTCCCGATGTCGGCGCTGATCCTCAGCGGCGCCATGCGGGACATATCCCCGGAACTGTTCGAGGCCATGACCATGGACGGCGCCACCCCGCGGCGCATGTTCTTCCAGCTCGTGGTGCCGCTGTCGCGCGGCGGACTCTCCACGATCGTCGTGTTCTCCGCCCTCCAGGCGTGGAACGGCTTCCTGTTCCCGCTCGTCCTGACCCAGTCCGACGCCACCAAGGTCGTCACCCTGGGCCTCTACAACTTCCAGACCGAACACGGCATCGACATCCCCGGCCTGCTGGGAGCCGTCGTGCTGTCCATGGTGCCCGTCCTGCTCGTCTACCTGTTCGCCCGTCGCGCCCTGGTCCAGGGCCTGATGGGCGTCGGAGGAAAGTGACCCACAACGTGGCGGTTGAGACCCACCCCGAAATCCCCCTCTGGAACGACCCCGCCCTCTCCGTCACCACCAGGGTGTCCGCGCTCATCGAGGCGATGACCCCCGAGGAGAAGATCGCCCAGCTGTACGGCGTCTGGGTCGGCGCGTCCGACGAGGGCGGAGACGTAGCCCCCCATCAGCACGACATGGAGGAGGCGGTCGACCTCGACGCGCTCCTGCCCACCGGGCTGGGCCAGTTGACCCGGCCCTTCGGCACCGCCCCCGTCGACCCGGCGCTCGGCGCGCTCTCGCTGCTGCGCACCCAGGCCCGCATCGCCTCGGC
The DNA here is from genome assembly GCF_036246005.1 of Streptomyces sp. NBC_01723. Taxonomy (NCBI): domain Bacteria; kingdom Bacillati; phylum Actinomycetota; class Actinomycetes; order Kitasatosporales; family Streptomycetaceae; genus Streptomyces; species Streptomyces sp. NBC_01723. The sequence continues at coordinate 868,565 of NZ_CP109171.1, read as the reverse complement.
GAACCGCTTCGGCATCCCCGCCGTCGCGCACGAGGAGTGCCTGGCGGGCTTCGCGGCCTGGGGCGCGACCGCCTACCCCGTCCCGCTGTCCTGGGGCGCCACCTTCGACCCGGACCTGGTGCACCGCATGGCGTCCGCCATCGGCCGCGACATGCGGTCCGTCGGCATCCACCAGGGCCTCGCACCCGTCCTGGACGTGGTGCGCGACGCCCGCTGGGGACGGGTCGAGGAGACCATCGGCGAGGACCCGTACCTCGTCGGCACCATCGGCACCGCCTATGTGCGCGGCCTGGAGGGCGCCGGTGTCGTCGCCACCCTCAAACACTTCGCCGGCTACTCGGCCTCCCGCGCCGGACGCAACCTCGCGCCCTCCCCGATGGGCCCGCGCGAGCGCGCCGACGTCCTGCTGCCGCCCTTCGAGATGGCGATCCGCGAGGGCGGCGCCCGGTCGGTGATGCACGCCTACACCGACACCGACGGCGTCCCCGCGGCCGCCGACGAGGACCTGCTCACCGGGCTGCTGCGCGACACCTGGGGCTTCGACGGCACCGTCGTCGCCGACTACTTCGGCATCGCCTTCCTCAAGACCCTGCACGGCATCGCCGCCGACTGGGCGGAGGCCGCGGGTGCCGCCCTGCGGGCGGGCGTCGACATCGAGCTGCCCACCGTCAAGACGTTCGGCGCGCCCCTGGTGGAGGCGGTCGCCGCCGGCCGGGTCCCCGAGAAGGTGATCGACCGTGCCCTGCGCCGGGTGCTCACCCAGAAGGCGCTGCTCGGGCTCCTAGACCCGGACTGGAACCCGGTGCCCGCCGCACTGGACGGCGCGGACCTGGACGACCCGGAGGCCCTGCGCGGCCGGATCGACCTGGACGGGCCCCGCAATCGCGAACTGGCCCGCACCGTCGCCGAGGAAGCGGTCGTGCTGCTGAGCAACGACGGCACACTGCCCCTCGTCCGGCCGCGCCGCATCGCCCTGGTCGGACCCAACGCCGACGAGCCCACCGCCGTACTCGGCTGCTACTCCTTCCCCCAGCACATCGGCGTCCACCACCCCGCCACCCCGGTCGGCATCGACCTGCCCACCCTGCGCGCCACCCTGGCCGCGGAGTTCCCCGACACCGAGTTCACGCTCGCCCGCGGCACGGGCGTCGACGACGGCGACGTATCCGGCATCCCCGAGGCCGTCCGCGCGGCCGGGGAGGCGGACGTCGTCGTCGCCGTCCTGGGCGACCGCGCCGGACTCTTCGGACGCGGCACCAGCGGTGAGGGCTGCGACGTCGAGTCGCTCACCCTGCCCGGCGCCCAGCAACGGCTCCTCGACGCCCTGCTGGACACCGGCAGGCCGGTCGTCACGGTGCTGCTGGCGGGCCGGCCCTACGCGCTGGGCCGGGCTGTGACGGAGGCCGCCGCGATCGTGCAGTCCTTCTTCCCCGGAGAGGAGGGGACCACCGCTCTCGCGGGCGTGCTCAGCGGGCGTACCGGTCCCTCCGGCCGGCTGCCGGTCAGCGTGCCCCGCGGCGCCGGTGCGCAGCCGACCACCTATCTGGGGGCGCGGCTCGCCCACGCAAGCGAGGTGTCCAGCATCGACCCGACGCCCGCCTTCGGCTTCGGGCACGGCCTCACGTACACCACGTTCGCCTGGAGCGACCTCGCGGTGGACGTGGAACAGGCGCCCGCCGACGGCGAGTTCTCGCTGGCGCTGACCGTCCGCAACACCGGCGAACGGCACGGCACGGAGGTCGTCCAGCTCTACCTGCACGACCCGGTGGCCTCCGTCGTCCAGCCGGTGCAGCGTCTCGTCGGCTACACCCGGGTGCCGCTGGCGCCCGGCGAGGCCCGCAGGGTGCGCGTCGTCGTCCCGGCCGACCTCGCCTCCTTCACGGGGCGCGACGGCCACCGGGTCGTCGAACCCGGCGCGCTGGAGCTGCGGTTCGCCGCGTCCAGCACCGCGCCGCCCCTGACGGCGACGGTCACCGTCACCGGTCCGCCACGGCGGGTCGACCACACGCGGCGGCTGCACGCGGTCTTCGGGCAGGAACCGTCGGCGGGCGGCTGAGGCGCCCGGGTCAGCCGCCCCGCAGCACGTCGAGCGCCTGGAGCGCGACATGGAGTTCGGTGCGCTGCTCGCCGGACTCCAGGTCGCGCCCGAGCAACCGCTCGATCGTCCGCAGCCGTTGGTAGACGGTCTCCCGGGACAGCCCGGCCGACCGGGCGGCGACGGTCTTGTTGCCCGCGGCGTCCAGGTAGCCGCGCAGGGTCGTCACGAGGTCGGTGCCGTGCCGGGCGTCGTGGTCGAGCAGCCGGCCCAACTGCCGTTCCGCGTAGTCCTGGACGCGGGTGTCGTCGCGCAGCGCGAACAGCAGCCGGCCCAGGCCGATGTCCGCCCGTTCGTGGAAGGAACGGTCCGGCGGCGGGGGCCGGCCCGGCTCGGTCGCCTCGGCCACCCGGGCCGCCTCGCCGAAGGAACGCGCGACGCCGTCGAGATCCGGGGCGGGGGAGCCGACGCTCACGACCGCGTCCGGAGCGGCGTCCAGCACGCCTCGGCTCAGCCGCTCGACGGCCTCCCGCCAGGGCGGCGACGGGCGCAGCGCCAGCATGACGCCCAGGCGGGTGGGGGAGAGCAGGCCGACCAGCGCCCGCGACCCCGACGTGCTCAGCTCCTCGGACAGCCGGGACTCGGCCGTCGCCGCGTCCGCCTCTCCCGGGAGGTCCGCGAGTACGGCGACGAAACGGGCGTCCGCCGCGGGCAGCCCGAGGGCCGCGACCCGGGCGCGCGCGTCCGCCGGGGAGCGGTGGCGCCGCTCGGCCAGGTCCCGCAGGGCGGTGCGGTGGGCGGTGCGCTCCCAGGGCGTGGAGTGGGTGAGACGGGCGATGGTGAGGGCCATCGCGGTCCGCTCCAGCACGGTGACGTCCTCGGGTCCGAAGGCCCGGTCCCCGCCGGGCAGCATGGCGACCCGCCCCCAGCCCTCGCCCTGGTACTCCACCGGGGCCACGAGCCATCCCTCGGGACCGGCCAGGCCCGTGCGGTCGGTCGCCGGTGTGGTCCTCGAGCGCCGCTCCCACCCGGTGAGCGCGGCCTGCGCCGTACTGCCCGAGGGCTCGCAGACCAGGGCCCGGTGGACCAGGTTCTCCAGCACGACCGTGCGTCCGCTCATCTCCGCCGCCGCGCGCACCACGTCCTGCGGACCGGCGCCGCGCAGAGTGAGCGCGGTGAACGCCTCGTGGACCCGCTGCGTCCTGCGCATCGCGTCCGCCTGGCCGCCGAGGATCAGCGCGTGGACGACCTGCGTGACCTCCAGGAAGTTGACGTCCCGCGCGAGCGTGACGAGGGGCAGCCCGCGCGCCCGGCACGCCTGGACCAGGGCGTCGGGCGGCCGGTGGTACCGGCGCACCAGCTCGATGACCAGGGCGGCGGCACCGACGTCGGCGAGTTCGTCGACGTAGCGGCGTACCCCCGCCGGGTCCTCGGGCAGGGGCATGCCCGTGGTGAGGACCAGTTCGCCGCCCTTGAGGAACGACGCCGGGTCCGTCAGCTCGGTGACGTGGACCCACCGGACCGGGCGGTCCACGCGGTCGGCGCCGGTGACCACCCGCGGCTCGCCCCCGGCCAGCACCGGCAGGGCCAGCACGTCCGCCACGGTGGGCGGACCGCCCTCCGGGCCCGGGTGCCGGTCCTCGCTCACGGTGCCTCCCTGTGCCCCCTGGTCACTCTGACAAGCCTCCTTGACCTGCGCAAGAGCGCCCGGCGGGTCGCGCGGGCGCGGTCCGGCGGCGCGCAAGGCGCCGGACGGTTGACACATCGTCCGGATACCGGGCTCGCGCCGGACAGATCACGCGTTGGCGGGCCCGCCCCGGCGGGAAGGCTCGGGGCACCGCAGCAGACCGACGATCACGCCGGGAGACGAGCATGACCGCACTGTCGCCGCACCTTCGCCAGGCCACGCCCGTGGTGGCCGTCCGGGGCGAGGGCGTCCACATCCATGGCGAGGACGGCCGCCGCTATCTGGACTTCACCGCCGGTATCGGCGTCACCAGCACCGGACACTGCCACCCCAGGGTGGTGGCCGCCGCCCAGGAGCAGGTGGGCACCCTGGTCCACGGCCAGTACACGACCGTCATGCACCAGCCGCTGCGGCGCCTCGTCGACAAGCTCGGCGAGGTCCTGCCGACCGGTCTGGACAGCCTCTTCTTCACCAACTCCGGCAGCGAGGCGGTGGAGGCGGCGCTGCGCCTGGCCCGCCAGGCCACCGGCCGCCCCAACGTGCTGGTCTGCCACGGCGGTTTCCACGGCCGCACCGTGGCCGCCGCGTCCATGACCACCTCGGGCACCCGCTTCCGGTCCGGCTTCTCGCCGCTGATGAGCGGCGTGGTCGTCACCCCCTTCCCGACCGCATTCCGCTACGGCTGGGACGAGGAGACCGCCACCCGCTTCGCCCTCCAGGAACTGGACTACACCCTCCAGACGATCACCTCGCCCGCCGACACCGCCGCCGTCATCGTCGAGCCGGTCCTGGGCGAGGGCGGCTACGTCCCCGCGACCCGCGCCTTCATGGAGGGCCTGCGCGAGCGCGCCGACCGCCACGGATTCCTGCTGATCCTGGACGAGGTGCAGACCGGCGTGGGCCGCACCGGCCGGTTCTGGGGCCACGAGCACTTCGGTGTCACCCCCGACGTCCTGATCACCGCCAAGGGCCTGGCCAGCGGCTTCCCCCTGTCCGCGATCGCGGCCTCCGAGGAACTGATGGCCAGGGCCTGGGCGGGCTCGCAGGGCGGCACGTACGGCGCCAACGCGGTGGCCTGCGCGGCGGCCTGCGCCACCCTCGACGTCGTCCGCGACGAGAAGCTGGTGGAGAACACGGAGGCGATGGGCGCGCGCCTGCGCCGCGGACTGGAGGAGGTGGCGGCCCGGACGCCCGCCATCGGGGACGTCCGGGGCCTGGGACTGATGCTGGCCAGCGAGTTCGTCACCGAGAACGGGGACCCGGACCCCGGGACGGCCGCCCGGGTCCAGCGGGCCGCGGTCGACGAGGGCCTGCTGTTGCTGCTCTGCGGAGCCTGGAACCAGGTGGTCCGGATGATCCCCGCGCTGGTGATCGACGAGACGGCGGTCGACGAGGGCCTGCGGGCCTGGTCCGCCGCCGTGGAGGCCGGCACGTCGGGGGTGGCGGACCGGTGAGCCGACGACCGCCGTCGTCGTGAGGCGGGCAGGCGCTCCGGTGCGCGCGCCGGCCGGGTCCGGCCGTCGAGGCCGGGCCGCCGGGCGCGGCGGACCGGGTTCGCCTGCCGAGGCCGGCACATCGGAAGCGGCCGACCGGTGACCCGACGGCCGCCCGCCCTCGCGAGGAGGGCGGGCGGACCGAGCACACGCAGACCGAGCCCGGCCTCGGGCCGGGCGACCAGGAGGGACCCCATGACCGACACACCGACCCAGCTGTTCATCGGCGGCGCGTGGACGGACGCGGCGGACGGCGCCGTCCTGCCGGTGGACGACCCCGCGACCGGCGAGACCGTCCGCCACGTCGCCGACGCCGGACCCAAGGACGCCCGGCTCGCCGAGGACGCCGCCGTCCGGGCGCAGGAGGCGTGGGCCCGCACGGCACCGCGGGCGCGCAGCGAGATCCTGCGCCGCGCCCACGAGATCGTCCTGGAGCGCACGGACGAACTCGCCCGTCTGATGACCTCCGAGATGGGCAAGCCGCTGGCCGAGGCCCGGGGCGAGGTCGCCTACGCCGCCGAGTTCTTCCGCTGGTTCTCCGAGGAGGCCGTACGGATCGACGGCGGCCACGGCCTCCTCCCCGACGGGCGCAACCGCATGCTGCTCTCCCGGCGCCCGGTCGGGCCCTGTCTGCTGATCACCCCGTGGAACTTCCCGCTCGCCATGGGCGCCCGCAAGATCGCCCCGGCGATCGCGGCCGGCTGCACGATGGTGCACAAGCCGGCCCCGCAGACCCCGCTCTCCAGCCTGGCCCTGGCCGCCATCCTCAAGGAGGCCGGACTGCCGGACGGCGTGCTGAACGTCGTCCCGACCTCCAGGGCGGGAGAGGTCTGCGAACCGCTGCTGCGCGGCGGCCGGATCCGCAAGCTGTCCTTCACCGGCTCGACCGCCGTCGGACGGCTGCTCCTCGCGCAGTGCGCGGACACGGTCGTCAGGACCTCGATGGAGCTGGGCGGCAACGCGCCGTTCATCGTCTTCGACGACGCGGACCTGGACGCCGCCGTGGACGGCGCGATGATCGCCAAGATGCGCAACATGGGCGAGGCGTGCACCGCCGCGAACCGCTTCTTCGTGCACCGCCCGGTGGCCGAGGAGTTCTCGCGGCGGCTGGCCCGGCGGATGGAGGCGCTGGTGGTGGGCCCCGGCACCCGGGACGGCGTCGACGTGGGCCCCCTCATCGACGCCGCCGGACGCGCCAAGGTCGAGGAACTGGTCGCCGACGCGGTGGAGCGCGGCGCCCGGGTGCTGGTCGGCGGCCGAACACCCGAGGGCCCCGGCTGCTTCTACCCGCCCACCGTGCTCACCGACGTCTCCCCGGACAGCGCGCTCATGGACACGGAGATCTTCGGCCCCGTCGCGGCGATCCTCACCTTCGACGACGAGGACGAGGTGGTACGCCGGGCCAACGACACCCCCTGGGGCCTCGTCGGCTACCTCTACACCGAGGGCCTGGACCGCGGCCTGCGGGTCAGCGAGCGCCTGGAGACCGGCATGGTCGGCCTCAACACCGGCCTGGTCTCCAACCCGGCCGCCCCCTTCGGCGGCGTCAAGCAGTCGGGCCTCGGCCGGGAGGGCGGCAGGGTCGGGATCGACGAGTTCCTGGAGTACCAGTACGTGGCGCTGCCGACCCGGTGAGGAGGAGACTGAGCACCAGGCTTTGCATGGTCATGCGTCATCATGCATACTCTTCCTATGTCCAAGGTCCTCACCTCCCTTCCCACCGGCGAGCGCGTCGGTATCGCCTTCTCGGGCGGCCTCGACACCTCGGTCGCGGTCGCGTGGATGCGTGACAAGGGCGCCGTGCCCTGCACGTACACCGCCGACATCGGCCAGTACGACGAGCCCGACATCGCCTCGGTGCCCGACCGTGCGAAGACCTACGGCGCCGAGATCGCGCGCCTGGTCGACTGCCGTGCGGCGCTGGTGGAGGAGGGCCTGGCCGCGCTCACCTGCGGGGCGTTCCACATCCGCTCCGGCGGGCGCGCCTACTTCAACACCACGCCGCTCGGCCGCGCCGTCACCGGCACGCTCCTGGTGCGGGCGATGCTCGAGGACGACGTCCAGATCTGGGGCGACGGCTCCACGTTCAAGGGCAACGACATCGAGCGGTTCTACCGGTACGGCCTGCTCGCCAACCCGCAGCTGCGGATCTACAAGCCGTGGCTGGACGCGGACTTCGTGACCGAGCTGGGCGGCCGCAAGGAGATGTCGGAGTGGCTCGTCGCCCACGACCTCCCCTACCGGGACTCCACCGAGAAGGCGTACTCCACCGACGCCAACATCTGGGGCGCCACCCACGAGGCCAAGACGCTGGAGCACCTCGACACCGGCGTGGAGACCGTGGAGCCGATCATGGGCGTGCGGTTCTGGGACCCGTCCGTCGAGATCGCGGCCGAGGACGTGACGATCGGCTTCGACCAGGGCCGCCCGGTCACGGTCAACGGCAAGGAGTTCGCCTCCCCGGTCGACCTGGTGATGGAGGCCAACGCCATCGGCGGCCGGCACGGCATGGGCATGTCCGACCAGATCGAGAACCGGATCATCGAGGCCAAGAGCCGCGGCATCTACGAGGCTCCGGGCATGGCACTGCTGCACGCCGCGTACGAGCGTCTGGTCAACGCCATCCACAACGAGGACACCCTCGCCCAGTACCACGCCGAGGGGCGGCGCCTGGGCCGGCTGATGTACGAGGGCCGCTGGCTCGACCCGCAGTCGCTGATGATCCGGGAGTCGCTGCAGCGCTGGGTCGGCTCGGCGGTCACCGGCGAGGTCACGCTGCGGCTGCGGCGCGGTGAGGACTACTCGCTCCTCGACACCACGGGCCCGGCGTTCAGCTACCACCCCGACAAGCTGTCCATGGAGCGCACCGAGGACTCCGCGTTCGGCCCGGTCGACCGGATCGGCCAGCTCACCATGCGCAACCTCGACATCGCCGACTCGCGCGCCAAGCTGGAGCAGTACGCCGGGCTCGGCCTGATCGGCACCGCCAACCCCGCCATCGGTGCCGCCCAGGCCGCCGCGACCGGGCTGATCGGCGCCATGCCGGAGGGCGGCGCCGAGGCCATCGCCTCGCGCGGCCAGGTCTCCGCCGAGGACGAACTGCTCGACCGCGCCGCCATGGAGTCCGGCACGGACTGATCCGTCCCCTCCGGGGGACCCCGCACCGGCAAGGGCCGGCCCGACGCCTCACGGCGTCGGGCCGGCCCTTCTGTTTCTCACCTCCGTGCACGACTTGCGTGCCCGACGAGCTTCGAACCGCCCATCCGCGCCCGTCGGTTCATCCTTGCGCAGCTCAACGCGTCGCAAGTGGGACGCAAGCTGCGCAAATGAATTACGTGCCAACTCCCGCCTCAACCACGACCGTTGACAAACCGGTGACGCGCTAGAAACCTGATGACGCACTTTCCGCAAAGAATCGACTGTCCTGCTCAATTGGCGCGCAGGATCGGTGCTCTCCCTCCCTGCCGGACTGTCGCGCTCCCCGCCTCCCCACGGAACAGAGGACCCCCATGAGATGGAGATCTCTCGGCCGACGGTCGCTGCCCGGCGCCGCCGTAGCCGGGCTGATGACGGTCGGGCTGCTGCCGCTGCCCCTGGCCGCCACGGCGCAGGCCGCCCCCGCCAAGGCCGCCGCCGACGTCAACCTGGCCCTCGGCCGCCCGGCCAAGGCGGGCGGCTCGCACGGCGCCTACCCGGCGGGGAACGCCACCGACGGCACCCAGGCGACCTACTGGGAAGGCCCGGCCGGTTCCTTCCCCCAGTGGCTCCAGGTCGACCTCGGCACCGCCCGCGACGTCGACCGGGTGGTCCTCAAACTGCCCGCCGGCTGGGAGAGCCGCAGCCAGAGCCTCTCCGTACGGGGCAGCACCGACGGCTCCACCTTCCGCACCCTCGCCGCCGCGGACGCGCGGGCGTTCAGCCCCGAACGCGCCAACACCGTCGCCGTCGACCTCGGTACCTCCACCGACGCCCGCTACATCCGCGTCGACATCACCGGCAACACCGGCTGGAACGCCGCGCAACTGTCCGAACTGGAGGTCTACGGCGACGAGACCGACCCGGGCCCGCCGCCCACCGGCACCAACCTCGCCCGCAACAAGCCGGTCGAGGCCACCTCGTCGACGCAGTCCTACGTCGCCGCCAACGCCACCGACGACTCCACCTCGACGTACTGGGAAGCCGCGGGACACCCGGCCGACCTCACGGTCAAGCTGGGCGCCGACGCGGACGTCAGCGGCGTCGTGGTCAAGCTCAACCCCGACCCGGTGTGGGCCGCGCGGAGCCAGAGCATCCAGGTCCTCGGCCGCGCCCAGGGCGCGAGCGGGTTCACCTCGTTGCGCGACCGCGCCGACTACGCCTTCAGCCCCGGCCAGGCCAACACCGTGAGCATCCCGGTCAGCGGCCGGATGGCCGACGTGCGGCTCAGGTTCTTCTCCAACACCGGGGCGCCCGGCGGACAGGTCGCCGAGTTCCAGGTCGTCGGCACCGCCGCGCCCGCGCCCGACCTCACGGTCACCGGCCTCGACTGGTCACCCGCAGCGCCCTCCGAGCGCGACGCGGTCACCGTGAACGCCACGGTCCGCAACGCCGGCACCGCGCGCTCGGCCGCGACGACCACCGAGGTCACCGTGGAGGGCACGGCCGCCGGCAGCGCCTCCGTCCCCGCGCTCGACCCGGGCCAGTCCGCCGAGGTCGCCGTCTCCACCGGCACCCACGCGGCGGGCAGCTACGCGGTCGCCGCGGTCGCCGACCCCCGCGACACCGTCGCCGAACTCGACGACACCAACAACAGCCGCACCGCCGCCGACCGGCTGGACGTCGGCCGGGCGCCCGGACCCGACCTCGAGGTGCGGTCCATCACCACCAACCCGGCCAACCCGGCCGTGGGCGCCGACGTCTCCTTCACCGTCGCCGTGCACAACCGCGGCACCAGCTCCGCCGCGGCCGGCTCGGTGACCCGGATCCAGGCCGGCTCCACCACCCTGAACGGCACCACCGGCCAGGTGGCCGCCGGAGCCACGGTGAACGTGCCCGTCAGCGGCACCTGGAAGGCGACCGGCGGCGGCGTCACGCTCACCGCGTCCGCCGACGCCACGAACGTCGTCGCCGAGACCAACGAGAACAACAACGTGCTCGCCAAGTCCCTCGTCGTCGGACGCGGTGCCGCCGTGCCGTACACCGAGTACGAGGCGGAGGACGGCCGGTACGACGGCACACTGCTCACCTCCGACGCCAAGCGGACCTTCGGACACACCGACTTCGGCACCGAGTCCTCGGGCCGCGAGTCCGTCCGGCTCGACTCCACCGGCGACCACGTCGAGTTCACCTCCACCACGCCCACCAACTCCATCGTGGTGCGCAACTCCGTCCCCGACGCCCCGGGCGGCGGGGGAGCGGACGCCACCATCAGCCTCTACGCGGACGGCCAGTTCGTGCAGAAGCTGAACCTCTCGTCCAAGCACAGCTGGCTGTACGGCAGCACCGACGACCCCGAGGGCCTCACCAACCGGCCCGGAGGCGACGCGCGGCGCCTGTTCGACGAGTCCCACGCCCTGCTGGGCAAGACCTTCCCGCAGGGCACCCAGTTCCGCCTGCAGCGCGACGCGGGCGACACAGCCGCCTTCTACGTCATCGACCTGATCGACCTGGAGCAGGTCGCGCCCCCGGCGGCCAAGCCGGCGAACTGCACCTCCATCACCCAGTACGGAGCCGTTCCCGGCGACGGGATCGACGACACCGACGCCATCCAGCGCGCCGTCACCGCCGACCAGAACGGTCGGATCGAGTGCGTCTGGATCCCGGCCGGACAGTGGCGTCAGGAACAGAAGATCCTCACCGACGACCCGCAGAACCGCGGCCAGTTCAACCAGGTCGGCATCCGCGACGTCACCATCCGCGGCGCCGGGATGTGGCACTCCCAGCTCTACACGCTGACCCCGCCGCACGAGGCCGGCGGCATCAACCACCCGCACGAGGGCAACTTCGGCTTCGACATCGACGACAACACCAAGATCTCGGACATCGCCATCTTCGGCTCGGGCACCATCCGCGGCGGCGACGGCAACCACGAGGGCGGCGTCGGACTCAACGGCCGCTTCGGCAAGGACACCAAGATCACCAACGTGTGGATCGAGCACGCCAACGTCGGCGTCTGGGCCGGCCGCGACTACTCGAACATCCCCGAACTGTGGGGCCCCGGCGACGGCCTGGAGTTCACCGGCGTACGCATCCGCAACACCTACGCCGACGGCGTCAACTTCGCCAACGGCACCCGCAACTCCACCGTCTACAACTCGTCCTTCCGCAACACCGGCGACGACTCGCTCGCCGTGTGGGCCAGCAAGTACGTGAAGGACACCTCCGTGGACGTCGGCCACGACAACCACTTCCGCAACAACACCGTCCAGCTGCCCTGGCGGGCCAACGGCATCGCGGTGTACGGCGGTTACGGCAACACCATCGAGAACAACGTCATCTCCGACACCATGAACTACCCCGGCATCATGCTCGCCACCGACCACGACCCGCTGCCCTTCTCCGGACAGACCCTCATCACGGGCAACGCCCTGCACCGCACGGGCGGCGCGTTCTGGAACGAGGACCAGGAGTTCGGCGCCATCACCCTGTTCGCGCAGGGCCAGGACATCCCGGGCGTGACCATCCGGGACACCGAGATCCTCGACTCGACCTACGACGGCATCCAGTTCAAGACGGGAGGCGGTGCGATGCCGGACGTGAAGATCACCAACGTCCGCATCGACAAGTCCAACAACGGTTCCGGCATCCTCGCGATGGGCGGTGCCCGCGGCAGCGCGACGCTGACCGACGTCACGATCACCAACTCGGCGGAGGAGGACGTCACCATCGAGCCGGGCTCCCAGTTCAGGATCAACAGGTAGCCCTGACACACCCCCCGGCCCGGCGACGCGGAGTACCACCGCGTCGCCGGGCCCCTGCCGTTCACGCCCCCGGCGATCCGTCCCGCACGGGCGTGTTCCGGGCGTCGCGCAGCCGGTCCGGCGACCGTTCGACGGGGGCGCGGGCGTCGTCCTCCAGCCGTTCGGCGTTCAGCTCCTCGACCGCGCCCAGCGCGTCGCCGATCGTCGCGTAGTCCACGGCGATGAAGTTGACGGGTCTGCCGCGCTGCCGCTCGCAGTTGTGCGCCCGCTCCAGCACCCGCTCCCGGGAGTTGACGGTCCCGGCGTCCAGCCGCAGCCCGCCGCCGGCCGTGACGAAGTGGTTGAGCAGGAACAGCCGCTTGTCCGAGCCGCCCCGGTTCGGCACGCAGGACATCTCGTCCGGGCTGCGGAAGGCGAAGGGCGTCTCCATGCCGTACCGGTAGAGGTTTCGGTACCAGGGCGCGGGGCCGTCCGCCTGCTCCGCGAACACGACCAGCCGCCGGCCGCTGTCGATCATGTCCTTGAGCTTCGGCCAGGGGCGGTCCGGGTCCGGGTCCGGCCGGTACAGCAGATCGGCGAGCCCGGCCTGGAGCAGGGCGTTCTGGGTCGTCACCGGGTCCACGCCGTCCTGGAGGATCAGGGTGACCACCTCGGTGGGGTTGTCCCGCAGCCAGTCACCGATCTGGCCCAGCGTGGGCACCAGTTCCAGCGCCCCGGCGCCGCACACCGAGTGGCACAGCCACAGACCCGGGTGCGGCGGGTTCACCCGCTCCAGGAGCCCGGTGAGCCGCCGGCGCAGGTCGGGGGAGAAGTCCGAGGTGCTCAGCCGGTCCGCGACCTCCTCGGGCCGTTCCCACTGGTGGGTGTCGAGCAGCAGGACGCGCACCCCGGCGCCCAGCTGGCCGACGATGTCCGGGTCCTGCAGCGGCCCGATGAACCGGTCCGCCGTCGTGGCCATCGCGTTGTGCGAGGCGAGCTGGGCGATCTCGTCGTAGCGTGCGTCGCACAGCTCGGCGCTGCCCTGGCAGATGCGCGGCGAGGAGCCGGTGATCGCCACCGGCGCCACCATCGTCCCGACGAGCGCGCAGGCGGTCACGGCGAAGGTCAGCGTCGGACCGTGCCGGGGATCGGTGAGGACCGGCACGCTGGGCCGGGTCTCCCAGACCCAGCCCACCAGGATCAGCAGGGCGCCGGCGGCGAGCAGGATGACGGCGACGACGACGGCGGTGGTCAGGAGCCGGTCGAGCGCGGTGGCCTGGACGTCGGCGAGCAGACCCGAGGCAGCCGGGGGCCACGAGGGCGGCCGGCCGAACAGCGCGTCCCCCAGGGTGAGTCGCAGTCCCAGCACCGTCAGCGCCAGCAGCGCCGCGGCGGCCGCGGGTGCCCAGCCCAGCGGCATCAGCCGGCGCCTGGCGGGCCCGGGCGTGGAGAGCCACAGCAGGGTGAGCGCGGCGGCGCCGAGCACGGCCGCCGCCGGTTCCACCACCTCCTGGAAGAGCCGGGTCACCGACCGGGCGCGGTCCACCGGAGCCAGCGCCTCGGCGGCGGGGTCGACGTCGGCCGAGACGACCCAGGTGCCCTGCCGCGCCTCCCTCAGCAGTTCGGCGGCGGCGTCCCGGACCTGGTCCGTCAGGACGACCGGCGCGATCGCGGCCAGCGCCGAGGCGAGGTCCCCGCGGTCCAGGGCCGTCTGCACGCTGGGCCTCAGGTCCGCGCGCTCGGCGCTCGGCAGCAGGGGCATCAGCGCGTCCGTGGCCGCGACCGCCTGGCTGTGCGAGAGCGGCAGCGACGGCAGCCCTTCCAGCGGTGCCTCACCGGCCACCACCCGCGCCGCCAGTTCGGACATGCGCTGCACGAAAGCCTGGAAGTCGGGTTCCGACCGCTCCTGGAGAGCGGCGACGGCATCACCGAAGTAGGCCTGGCTGAGCCGTTCGACGTTCGCGACCACGGGCTCCAGGTCGACCGTGATCCGCAGCCGTTCGCGGTCGCCCTCCAGGTAGTGGACCACCTCGGCGATCTGACGGTCCCCCATGGTCCGCAGGGTCTCCGGCGGGATCACGACCTTGAGGTTCGAGGTGACGGTCGACTGCGGCACCGGCAGCCGGTCCAGCAGCTCGCTGGTGAACGGCGTACTGCCCGGGTCCACCAGTACCTCGTCGTAGAACCGCTGGTAGGCCCGTTCGTCCTCCAGCACCTGCCCGTAGAACCCGGGGTCGAGCACCGTGCTGCGGATGACGGCCGCCGCGGCCAGGACGGTCAGGCTCAGCACCGCCACGCACCAGGTGAGGACCCCGACCCAGGGGGAGCGCCGAACCAGTGCGTCCATGGAGCCATTCTCGTTTCAGCCGGCCGTCGTGCCACGCGGGGCGTCCGGGCGGGAACGCCATCACACGCATGCCCGGGCCGCGGCCGGCTGATACCCGAGGGGGCGGCGGGAACCGTGTCCCACCGCCCCCTCGCGCGTACTCCGGATCAGACGGCCGGGGCCGGGTACGTCGGGTACTCCACCCCGGAGACGTGCTGCACGACGCGGACGACCTGGCAGGAGTAGCCGAACTCGTTGTCGTACCAGAGGTAGAGGATCGCGTTGTCGCCCTCGACCTTCAGCGCTCCGGCGTCGACGATCGAGGCGTGGCGCGAGCCGATGAAGTCGCTGGAGACCGCGTCGGGCGCGCTGATGAAGTCGATCTGGCGTTTGAGCGGCGAGGTCAGCGACACCTCGCGGAGGTGGTCGAGGACCTCCTCGCGGGTGGTCTCGCGGGCGAGCTGGAGGTTCAGGATCGCGATCGACACGTCCGGCACGGGCACGCGGACCGAGCTGCCGGTGATCCGCGCCTTGAGGTCCGGGAGCGCCTTGGCGACGGCGGAGGCGGCACCCGTCTCCGTGATGACCATGTTCAGCGGCGCGCTGCGGCCGCGGCGGTCCGACTTGTGGTAGTTGTCCAGCAGGTTCTGGTCGTTGGTGAACGAGTGGACGGTCTCCACGTGGCCGCGCTGCACTCCGTACTCGTCGGCCATCGCCTTCAGCGGCGGCACGATCGCGTTGGTGGTGCAGGACGCGCAGGACAGGATCCGCTCGTCCGGCTTGATGGTGTCGTGGTTGACACCGTGCACGATGTTGGGGACGTCGCCCTTGCCCGGGGCGGTCAGGACGACCTTGTCGATGCCGGGACGCAGGTGTTTCGACAGGCCCTCGCGGTCACGCCACTTGCCCGTGTTGTCGATGAGGATGGCGTTCCTGATGCCGTACGCCGTGTAGTCGACCTGCGAGGGGTCGTCGGCGTGGATCACCTTGATCGCGTTGCCGTTGGCGAGGATCGTGCTGCTCTCCTCGTCGACGGTGATGGTGCCCTGGAACTGCCCGTGCACGGAGTCGCGGCGCAGCAGCGAGGCGCGCTTGACGAGGTCCTGATCGCCACCCCCGCGGACGACGATGGCGCGCAGCCGCAGGCCGTTGCCCGAGCCGGCCTTCTCGATCAGCAGGCGGGCGACGAGCCGGCCGATGCGGCCGAAGCCGTAGAGGACGACGTCGCGCGGCTCGCGGCGGTCGATCTTGTTGGCGCCGGTGGCCCCGGCGACGGCGTCGGCGGTGAACTCCTCGACGGTGAGTCCGCGGTCGTCGCCCTTGTAGGTGGCGGCGAGCATGCCGATGTCGATCTGCGAGGGACCGAGGTCGAGCGTGGTGAGTGCCCGGAGGAAGGGCATCGTCTCGGTGACCGACAGTTCCGCGCCGGCGATCTGGCGGGCGAAGCGGTGGGTCTTGAGGATGCTGACCACCGACTTGTTCACCAGGGAACGGCTGTGCAGCAGGATCGTGACGTCCTGCTCCCGGTGCAGCTTCCCGATCATCGGGATCATCGATTCCGCGATCTCTTCGCGGTTCTTCCAGTTGGTGAACGAGTCGTCGTTGACAGTCACGTCTCTATCTTTCGAGCTAGGCGGCGCTCATATGCTAACCCGACCACTCCGTTGATCGATCAAGTGGGCCCCCGTGCGATCAGATGAGTGCGCTTTCCGGGGCGCTTGCCCGGGGGGACGGGCGGGGGAAGGGTGGTGCCCATGCACTCGACCCGCGTCTCCCGTCACGTGAACGCCCCGCGCTCCGCCGTGTACCGCGCGCTGCTCGACCCGGCGGCCGTCGCCGCCTGGCGGGTCCCGGACGGCATGACCGCCCGGGTGCACGCGTTCGAGGCCCGTGCGGGCGGCGCCTTCCGCGTGTCGCTCACCTACGGGGCGCCGACGGGCACGGGCAAGTCCGCCGCGCACAGCGACACCTACCACGGGCACTTCGCCCGCCTCGTGCCCGGCGAGCAGGTCGTGGAGGTGCTGGAGTTCGAGTCCGCCGACCCCGCGTTCCAGGGCCGGATGACCATGACCACGACGCTCACCGACGCGGGCGGCGGCACGGAGGTGGTCGTCGCCCACGACGGTCTGCCCGACGCGGTGTCGGCCGAGGACAACGAGACGGGCACGCGGATGGCGCTGGCGAAGCTGGCCGCACTGGTGGAGACGGCCGAGCGGAAGGAGTGAGTCCGGCACCCGCGCCGCACATGATTGCGCCGTGGATGATCGGGTACGCGAGTCTGGACCGCGTCCGTGCCCATCGTCCGCGCGGGCCGTAGACCGCCGCTATCAGGGAATCTGCCATGGAGACACCCGCGAACGACCAGCCCGTGACGCCCGCCCAGCGTGCCCTGGACACGCTGGCCGAGAACACCGAGGACACCGTGGCGCTCGACACGCTCGCGAGCAGCGACGTCCTCGTCCCCGTGCCCGACGACACGAACGACCAGGAGGCCACCGACCCCGGCATGCTGGCGCTGCCGGTGCTGGAACAGCAGGGCGGCCGTCAGGTGGTGCCCGTGTTCACCTCGGAGCTGGAGATGGCCGACCTGCTGCCGTACGTCTCCCGCTACCGGATGGTGCCGCTGGGCGCTCTCGCCGCGCAGTGGCCCGCCGACGACCTGTCGCTGTCCATCGACGCCGGTTCGGAGCACCGGCTCACCCTGACGTCGGACGGCGTACGCAGCCTGCTGGCCCGCCCCTGAGCCGACCCGGCCTCCGCAACGCCATGCGCATCGCGGATGGCCGCCTCGACGACTTCCGGCGCGCCGTCGCGCGAGCGGTGGCGTTTCGCCGACGGACGTCCTGGCGGCCCTGAACAGCCCCGGGGGCGCGTCCTGCCCTCTCGCCGTCCGGCCCCGCCTCGACGCTCGACCCGGCTCCAGTCAGGGACGAGGCTCGTCGTCGTCACCGAGCATGCGGGACAGTACGGCCCGCTGCAGCGGCAGTACCTCGCCGTGCAGCTCGCGGCCCCGGCGGGTCAGGGCGACGTACACACCGCGCCGGTCCTCCGCGCACATCGTGCGCTCGACCAGGCCGTCCTTCTCCAGCCGGGCGATGAGCCGGGACAGCGCGCTCTGGCTCAGGTGGACCCGGCCGACCAGGTTCTGAACCCGGCACTGGGCGCCCTCCTCCGGCCCCTCCGTCACGAGGAGGTCGAGCACCTCGAAGTCGCTCGCCCCCAGACCGTGCGGATGCAGCGCGCGGTCGATCTCGCACATGGTGCGCGCGTGCACGGCGAGGATGTCCCGCCACCGTTCCTCGAGCCGCAGACCGGCCGTCCTGACTGCCATACCTGCACGGTAGCACCGGAAGGCCCGTTCGTTGAGAGTGCAACTAGTGCGCGTGCAAGAAACGCGTGCAAGAAGCCGCCTGGGCATCGACGGGTCGGGTACCGGACAAGGAAGGGGACTCCCGGACAGCGGGACCCCGGCTGCGGGACAGTGGACGGACAGGGGCGGGCGGGCCCGACGGAGGGAGGGCGAGATGCCGAGGACCCCCGGGCACGGTACGCGTCTCGACATCCTGGAATGGCTCAAGGATCCGGTCGCGCACTTCCCGCCCCAGCGCTGCGTGAACGCGGCCACGCACGGCGTCCCGTCCGGCCCGGTCGCCGCGAAGCTCGGCGTGCCCCGCCGGGTGGCCGAGACCCACCTGACCCTGCTCACCCGCCTCGGCCTGCTGCGCACCCGCAGGATCCGCGGGCGGACGTACTACCGGCGCGACGAGGTGCGCATCGCTGAGGTGGCCCGGATGTTCGAGAAGGGCTGGTAGCCGGGCTACCCTGGCCCCGCCGTCGAGCGAGCGGGAGGCGTACGACCATGACGCAGGGGTGGCGTGTCCAGGCACCCGTCGTCGCGGTCGTGGCCCTCGGCGGAGGTGCCGGCGCCGCAGCCCGCTACGCCGCCGCCCTGTGGTGGCCGACGCGGAGCGGCGGTTTCCCCTGGACGACCTTCTGGGTCAACGTGGCCGGCTGTGCCGCCATGGGCCTGCTCATGGTCGCCGTGACCGAGGTGTGGGACGTCCACCGCCTGGTCCGGCCCTTCCTCGGCACCGGGGTGCTCGGCGGTTTCACCACCTTCTCCACCTACGCGGCGGACATGCGCGGGCTGCTCGCGGACGGCCACCCGGGCACCGGTCTGGCCTACCTCGCCGCCACCCCGCTCGCGGCACTCACCGCGGTGTGGCTCGCCTCGTGGGCGGCCCGCCGGACACCGAAGCGGAGGCGGAGCCCCGGATGAGCTGGCTGCTGGTCGTCGTGGGCGGCATGGCCGGAGCACCCCTGCGCCACCTCACCGACCGCGCGGTGCAGTCCCGGCACGGCTCGGCCTTCCCCTGGGGCACCTTCACCGTGAACGTCGTCGGCTCCCTGGTCCTGGGCCTGGTCACGGGTGCCACGCTGGCCGGAGCCGCGGGATCCGACCTGCGCCTGCTGCTCGGGACCGGGCTGTGCGGCGCCCTCACGACGTACTCGACCTTCTCCTACGAGACGCTCCGCCTCACCGAGACGGGCTCCCGCCTCTCGGCCGCGGTCAACGTGCCGGCGAGTGTGGCGGCCGGCCTCGCGGCGGTGTCCGCGGGGGTGACACTCGCCGACGCGCTCCGAGCGTGACGGGGGTGCTCGCCCGCGTGTAGTAGGAAGTGGGTCTCATGAGCGCCATCAGCATCGGTCAGGCCATCGTCCTCGGAGCCGTCGAGGGGGTGACCGAGTTCCTGCCCGTCTCCTCCACCGGCCACCTCAAGATCGCCGAAGGGCTGATGGGCATCCCGGTGGACGACCACTCCGTCATCGGCTTCTCGGCGGTCATCCAGGTCGGCGCGATCGCCGCCGTGCTCGTCTACTTCCACAAGGACATCGCTCGGATCCTCTCCGCGTGGGTGCGCGGGCTGCGGGACCGGGAGGAGCGGTACCACCACGACTACAAGTTCGCCTGGTGGGTCATCTGCGCGACGATCCCGATCGTCCTGGTGGGCCTGGCCGCCAAGCCGCTGATCAAGGGCCCGCTCGCCTCCCTGTGGGTGGTGGCCGGCTCACTGATCGTCGGCAGCGGGGTGATGTGGGCGGCGGACCGCACCGGCCGGCACAAGCGGGGCGAGGACGACACCTCGTTCAAGGACGCCATGCTGGTCGGCGGCTCGCAGATCCTCGCGCTCCTCTTCCCCGGCTTCTCCCGCTCCGGCGCCACCATGTCGACCGCCCTGATGCTCGACCTCGACCGGGTCGCCGCCACCCGGCT
Source organism: Streptomyces sp. NBC_01723 (assembly GCF_036246005.1). NCBI lineage: Bacteria > Bacillati > Actinomycetota > Actinomycetes > Kitasatosporales > Streptomycetaceae > Streptomyces > Streptomyces sp. NBC_01723. The sequence goes on along the minus strand of NZ_CP109171.1, from coordinate 848,871 downwards.
CTCCTTCTTCCTCGGCATCCCGGCCCTGACCGGCGCCGGTCTGTACGAACTGAAGGACGCCCTGGGCGCGGGAGCGGGTGCCGCGCCCCTGGTGGTCGGCACCCTCGTCTCCTTCGTGGTGGCCTACGCCTCGATCGCCTGGCTGCTGAAGTTCGTCACCAAGCACTCCTTCAACGCCTTCGTCGTCTACCGGATCGCGGTCGGCGTCCTGCTGTTCGGGCTGCTCGGCGCGGGCGTGCTGCAGAGCTGACCGCCACCGCGCTCAACGGGCGGCGCGCAGCGGTTCCCCGACGCTCCGCATGTGCCGCAGGGCTTCGCGGTGCGAGGCGAGCAGCCCCGTCTGGTGGTACGGGACGCCCAGCTCGGCGCAGTACGCCTCGGTGACGGCCTGGGCCTCGGCCAGCGCGGGGGTCGGCATGCTGGGGAAGAGGTGGTGCTCGATCTGGTAGTTGAGGCCGCCCATGAAGGCGTCGACGAACACACCGCCGCGTACGTTGCGGGAGGTGAGGACCTGGCGGCGCAGGAAGTCCAGCCGCGTGCCCTCCTCGATCATCGGCATGCCCTTGTGGTTGGGTGCGAAGACCGAGCCGAGGTAGATCCCGAACAGGCCCTGGTGCACGGCTATGAAGGCGAGCGCCTTGCCGGGGGACAGCAGCGTGAACAGTCCGCCGAAGTACAGGACGAAGTGCGCGACGAGCAGCGACCCCTCCACCGCCGGCCGTTTCATGGACGGGCTGCGCAGCGCCTTGAAGCTGTTGAAACTCAGGTTGAGACCTTCCAGCGTCAACAGCGGGAAGAACAGGGCCGCCTGGTGCTTCCCGACGAAGCGCGGCAGCCCCTTCGCCCTGCTCGCCTGGCCCCGGGACCAGACGAGGATGTCGGGGGAGACGTCCGGGTCCTTCTCCTCGTGGTTGGGATTGGCGTGGTGGCGGGTGTGCTTGTTCATCCACCAGCCGTAACTCATGCCCAGCAGCAGGTTGGCCACCAGCAGTCCACCGGCCTCGCTGGGGCGCCGGCGGGTGAAGACCTGCCGGTGGGCGAGGTCGTGGGCGGCCAGTCCGAGCTGGCCGAAGACGACGGCCAGCGCCGCCGCGACCACCAGCTGGCTCCAACTGTCCCCCAGGGTGACGAAGGCGGTGACACCGCCCGCGAGCGCGAGGGCGACGGCACCGAAACGCACCGTGTAGTACAGCGGGCGGCGCCGGAGCAGATCCGCGTCGGCCATGCGCCGGGAGAGTTCGGAGAAGTCGCTGCCCTTCTCGCGTCGCTGTTCCCGTCCGCGCGCGGGGGATTTCTCGATGAGCATCGTTGGATTGGCCATGCTGTTCAGTATGTGAACGCGCTACCGGCCGCAGAATGGCGTCCGCCCCCGGAACAGGGGTGAGGCCAGCACCACCCCCGTCCCGGGGGCCCTCCTCCCGCTTCTCGTCAACTCCCGTCGTCACGCACGAGTTTGAGCCGAAGCGCCAGCGCCACGGCGCCCGCGCCGAGCCCGGCGACGCCGAGGATGGCGCCGGTCTCCGGCCAGCCCGGCTCGTGCTCGGCGGCCCGCGTCGACGCGACCGCCACGGGCGCCGCCGCCTCTGAGCCCGGCTGGGGCCGGTCGTCCGGGGGCGTCAGCGAGCCCACCGGCTCGACCAGACCGGACGCCTCGAAGCCCCAGTCGAGCAGCGAGCGGGTCTCCTCGTACACGGCGTGGCCGCCGCCCTCCTGCGGGTTCATCACGGTGACCACCAGAGTGCGCCCGTCGCGGTGGGCCGCCGCGATCAGCGTGTTGCCGGCGTTGCTGGTGTAGCCGTTCTTGACGCCGATGAGCCCCGGGTACGGCTCCACGCCGTCCGCTCCGGTGAGCAGGCGGTTGGTGTTCATGATTCCGTACGCCTCCCCGTCCCGGCCGGGGAAGAGCGCGTCGACCTTGCCGCAGTACCGTGCGAAGTCCGGGTTGTGCAGTCCCGCCCGTCCGAAGACCGCCAGGTCGTACGCCGACGACACCTGGCCCGGCGCGTCGTAGCCGTCGGGTGAGCGCACATGGGTGTCGAGGGCGCCGAGGGCACGGGCCTCGGCCTGCATCCGGGCGGCCGTGGCGCTCCAGCCGCCGGTGAGCGAGGCGAGGACGTGCACGGCGTCGTTGCCGGAGTTGAGGAAGACCCCGTTCCACAGGTCGGAGACGCGGTATGTGCGGCCCTCGGCGACACCGACCAGGCTGCTGCCCGGACCGATGCCGGACAGCTCGTCCGCGCTCACCTCGTGGCGGACGCCGCCCGGCAGGACCGGCAGCACGGCGAGGGCGAACAGCGTCTTGAGGGTGCTGGCAGGAGGCAGCGGACGGTGCGCGTCGTGGGCGGCCAGCACGTCGCCGCTCTGGGCGTCGGCGACCACCCAGGACAGTGCGGAGACACGGGGAACCTCCGGGGCCTCGGGGCCGGGCCGGACCTGCGTTCCGGAGCCGTACAGCGCCGCGGATCGGGCCATCGGGCCGGGCACGCCCGGTGGCCCGGGGTCCGGCTGTCCCGTGCGGGCGGCCGCGGCGGCGGGCATGAGCGTCAGCAGGCCTGCCACGCAGAGCACGCAAGTGGATCGAGCCGCCCGGGATGAGAATCCGATAGTCATACCGCAAACGTAGGAACGAATGCCCGAACCGCCGCGCTGCCCGGGGCGAGTCGCGCGCGCGTGCACCCGTTCGCCGTAGAACGGGGTGTCTCGGCGGGGCGGGGGCCCGGCGGGCCGGGCGGGGTCAGCCGGCCGGCAGGGTGGGCTGGACCTGCCGCAGGAACGCGGCGTTGTCCGGGGTCTGGCGCATCCGCTCCAGCAGCGTCTCCAGGCCCGACTGCCCGTCCCGCGCCGCCAGCGCCCGCCGCAGCCCGCGCGCGGCGGTGGCCTCGGGGGCGGACAGCAGGAGTTCCTCGCGCCGGGTGCCCGAACCGGCCATGTCCACGGCCGGGAACACTCTGCGGGCGGCGAGTTCCCTGCTCAGCCGCAGCTCCATGTTGCCGGTGCTCTTCAGCTCCTCGAAGTAGAAGTCGTCGGCGCGCGAGCCGGTCTCCACCAGGGCGGTGGCGAGGATGGTGAGGGAGCCGCCCTCCTCCGCCTTGCGGGCCGCGCCGAAGAACCGCTTGGGGCCGATGAGCGCCCCGGCGTCGACGCCGCCGCTGAGCGTACGGCCGCCCGAGGGGGAGGCGTTGTTGTGCGCCCTGCACAGCCGCGTGAGGGAGTCGAGCAGGATGACGACGTCCTCACCGGCCTCGACGAGCCGCTTGGCGCGCTCGATGACGAGTTCGGCGAGCGCGATGTGCTGCTTGGCGCTCTGGTCGAAGGTCGAGGCGTACACCTCGCCCCGCACCGACCGGCGCATGTCGGTGACCTCCTCGGGCCGTTCGTCGAGCAGCACCACCATCAGCCGGGACTCGGGGTGGTTGCCGGCCACCGCGGCGGCGAGCTGCTGGAGCAGGACGGTCTTGCCGGTCTTGGGCGGGGCCACGATCAGGCCGCGCTGGCCCTTGCCGACCGGTGCGAGCAGATCGGTGACGCGCCCGGTCAGACCGGCCGCCCGGTGTTCGAGCCGCAGCCGCTCGTGCGGGTGCAGCGGGGTCAGGTCGTGGAAGTGCCGGCGGCCGTCCCGGCCGTCGGGCGTACGGCCGTTGACGCGGACGACGTCGGTCAGGGTGCGCCGGTCGCCGCGCACGCCCTCGACCAGGTCGCCCTTGCGCAGGCCGTGCCGGCGGATCAGGGCGGGGGAGAGGGCGAGGTCGTTCGGCTCGGGCTGGAGGCTCGCGCCCCGCAGGCGGCCCTTCCCGCCCGTCTCGATGTCGAGGACGCCGCTCGCGATCTCGGCCGGGGACTGCTGTACAGGGGGGTGTTCGAGTGTGGTGGTCATGTGGTCGGTCCTTTCGAGGACACCTGGGCATGGGACATGCGGAAGGAAGGGGAGAGCCGTGCGAGGGGTCGGACGACACGCCTCCGGACGGCGGGAACAGCACCTCGGTGACTGCGGGTACGAAGACCCTGCTCACGAGGTTGTGCTGAGAAGCGGACGCGCCGGTCGCATCGCGACGGGCGGGTCGGCGAACCGAAGGAACTGGCACCGGCGCCCCATCGGGGCGTACACAAGTGCTGACCGCACCGTACCACGGGACGTGGTGGGGGGCACGGGAATGGGACGAACCTGCGTCCCACACCCGTCAACGCCGCCGGTGCGGTCCCTGTTCCGGCTTCCGTGATTCCGTGTTCCGCATGTGCCGGGCCGGACTCAGCCGGCCGTACCCGCCTGCGCCTCCTGCGCGATCCGCTCGAACTGCGCGGCCATGGCCGCCTGGAGCGCCTGGGCGCCCGACAGCGGACGCACCATCACCGTCAGCTCGTCGATCCGGCCCGACTCGTCCAGGTGCAGGAAGTCGCAGCCGCCGATCTCCCGGTCGCCCACCCGTGCCGAGAAGACCAGCGCGTGGTCGCGGCCGCCCTCCTCGCCGATGACGCGCTCGTAGCGGAAGTCCTCGAAGACGCGCTCGACCGCGCGCAGGATCGCCGCCGTGATCGCCTTGCCCCGGTAGGGCTTGAACACGACGGGGCTGGTGAAGACCACGTCCTCGGCCAGCAGTGCTTCGACGGCGTCGATGTCGTGCGTCTCGACCGCCGCGCGGAATGCCTGCATCGCAGCCACCTCCTAGTAAAATAATTGAATAGGTGCGGAGTAGATTAGTCCGTTCTTGCTAGCGTGTCGACATGTCTCTCAAGTACGCCGTCCTGGCCGCTCTCCTGGAGGGGGAGGCCTCGGGCTACGAACTGTCCAAGGTGTTCGACGTGTCGCTCGCCAACTTCTGGCCCGCCACGCCGCAGCAGCTCTACCGGGAGCTGGAGCGCCTGGCGGGCGACGGGCTGATCGAGGCACGGACGGTGCAGCAGGAACGCAGGCCCACCAAACGGCTGTTCTCGCTCACCGGGGCCGGGCGGGAGCGGCTGGGTGCCTTCGCCGTCGAGCCGACCCGGCGCCCCACCGCCGTCCGCGACGAGTTCCTGATCAAGATGCAGGCGATGGACGGCGCCGACCCCGACGCCGTCCGCGCGCTGGTCGAGGAGCGCAGGGCGTGGGCCCTGGGCAAGCTCGCCCGCTACGAGCGCGTGCGCGAACGCCTCCTGGACGGGCGCACGGAGGAACGGCACCTCCGCGAGGCCGACCGCGTCGGGCCCTACCTCACGCTGCTCGCCGGAATCACCTTCGAACGGGACAACGCCCGCTGGTGCGAGCGCGTCCTCACCGTGCTCGACGAACGGCGTGCCCCGGCCGGGCCCGCCGGGCGGCCCCAAGGGCCTGTCTGACCATTCCCTCCCCCAGCCTCCGGCCGGGGGGTGCCCCAGCCCCGCGACGCCTGGCACGCCGAGAGCACGCACCTGACGCCGCCGCGAGGCCGCCCTCCGGGCGATGACGGGAATCGTCGGACAGCCCCCTAGGCTGAGCCGATGTTCAGCCCCGAAGGCCCCACCCTGCGCGAACTCGCCGTCCAGGCACTGTCGTCGGTCGAGCGCGGCTACGACCTGCTCGCCCCGAAGTTCGACCACACCCCCTACCGGACGCCGGACCGGGTGCTCGACGCCGTGGCCTCGGCGCTGGCCCCGATGGGACCGTTCGGCGCCGGGCTCGACCTGTGCTGCGGCACCGGCGCGGGCGTGGACGTGCTGGCCCGGGTGTGCCGGGACAGGGTGACGGGGGTCGACTTCAGCGCGGGCATGCTGGAGGTCGCCCGTCGGCGCCCCGCGACTCCGGGCCCCGAGGTCTCCTGGGTGCGCGCGGACGCCCGTGCGCTGCCGTTCGGCGCCGAGTTCGACCTCGTGGTGAGCTTCGGCGCGTTCGGGCACTTCCTGCCCCGGGAACTGCCGGGCCTGTTCGGCCAGGTGCGGTCCGTGCTCCGGCCGGGCGGTCGCTTCGCCTTCCCCGTGGTCGCGCCGCCCCGCCCCGGCTCTCCGGGGTACTGGACGCTGCTCGGCTTCGACGCCGCGATGCGGGTGCGCAACGCGCTGTGGCGGCCGCCCTTCGTCATGTACTACCGGACGTTCCGCCTCGGGGACGTCGGCCGGGAACTCGCCCGCGCGGGCTTCCGGGCGGAACTGCACGCCCTGCCCGAGTTCGGCCGGCGACCCGACGGCAGCCCACGGGTCCGGCTGGTCACGGCCCGGCGTACGGCGTAGTGGGCGGGGCTCATCCCGCGGCCGGCAGCGTGAACTCGTAGACCAGGGCGTCCTGTCGGGCGTCCACCAGGAGCTCCGTGATCTCCAGGGGCCGGTCGTGCTGATCGTGCACCCGGCGCACGACCCGGACCGAGGCCGCGTCCGTGAGCGGGGTGATGGTGTCCCGGTGATGCAGGGTCAGGCCCGCCCTGCGCATCCAGTCGTAGGCCCGCCGCAGCTGGGCCGAGGCGACGCCGTCGGCGCGGTCGCGGTAGCGGGCCAGCTCCTCGACCTCGGCGAGCGCGACGGCCGAGAACGAGGTCACGGCCGTCCGCCGCCCGCTTCCGTCGGCGGTCGCCGACGCGTAACGGTGCACCAGCGTCGGACGGCCCGGTACCAGCCCCAGCGCCGCCGCGTGCTCGGGCGGCGGCGCCTCCCAGGCGACGGTGGCGCGGTCGCCCGTACGGGGCTCGGCCGGTCGGGCGCCCACCGGGAAGGCGAGCGGCGCCGGACTCCCGGCCGGCGGTCCGGGGAGGGCGGCGTGACTGCCCCGGCGGTCGGTGGTCAGCAGACCGTCCCGGCGCAGCACGTCCAGGGCCTGCCGGACGGTCTCCCGGCTCACGCCGAAGTGTTCCGCCAGCCGGCGCTCGCCGGGCAGCCGTTCGCCCGGCGGGACGGTGCCGTCGTGCAGTTCGCCGAGCAGTCGTGCCGCCACCCGCCAGTACAGCGGCCGGTCGTCGGCGAGAGGGTCGTCGTGCGGGGTGGTGCGGTCCATGCCGCGCCTCCTGGAGGTGACGTACGGTAGCCGTGCGGGCTCGGTGCGCCACCAGGAGTACCATTGGTCTAAACCAGCAGGGAAGGCCGGTCCGCCGGTTCGGCCGAAACACCACCCGCGCCTACGGCGGCGTACGGCCTCCGCCGTGACCGCCGTGTCCGAAACCGCGCCGCCTCCACCCGGGACAGCGGCGCTCAGGCGTACGAGCGCAGCCAGCGCACCTTGGCGGCCTGCTGGAACGGTCCGCCGCCCTCGTGGTCGTTGAAGTCGTACACCTCGATCGCCTTGTCCTCGTGCGCCCAGGCGTTGAACGCCGCGAAGACGGTGGACGGCGGGCAGGTCTGGTCCTCCAGGGCCGCCGAGAACAGGGCCGGCGCCCGGCCCCGTGCCGCGAAGTGCACGCCGTCGAAGTAGGACAGCGTGCGCAGCGCGTCCTCGGTCCGGCCGCGGTGCGTCTTCAGGTACAGGCCGACCTCGCGGTAGGGATGCCGGTCGGTGATCGTGGTCGCGCGCGGGAAGTCGCACAGGAACGGCACGTCCGGGGCGACCGCCACCAGGTCCGGCACCAGACCGCCCACCGCGAGCGATATCCCGCCGCCCTGGCTCCCGCCGAGCGCGACCGTGCGTGCCGGGTCGGTCAGCGGGTGGGAGCGGGCCGCCTCGACGGCGCGGACGGCGTCGGTGAAGACCCGGCGGTAGTAGTAGTTCTCGGGGGCGTCCAGGCCGCGGGTCAGGAAGCCCGGGTAGGCGGGCGCGCCGCCCACCGGGTCCGCGGTCCCGCCGCCGCCGCCCCAGCCGCTGCCCTGGCCCCGGGTGTCCATGACGAAGTGGGCCCGGCCCGTGGACGCCCACAGCAGGTGCTCGTGCGGCAGCCCGCGCCCGCCGCCGTACCCGACGAACTCCACGACCAGCGGCAACGGTTCCTCCGCCGCGGCCGGCAGCGTCAGCCAGCCCTTCACCGGGTGGCCGCCGAACCCGGCGAACGTCACGTCGTACACCCGCACCGTGGACAGCCCCGTGTCGACCGGCTCGAATTGCGCGTCCACGTCGTGCTCGCGGGCTTCCTGGAGCGTCTTGGTCCAGAACGCGTCGAAGTCCTCCGGCTCGCCCGACGCGCTCCGGTACGCCCGCAGTTCGTCGAGCGGAAGATCGAACAGGGCCATCGGGAACCGCCTTTGCGGGAGCACGTGCCGGACCGTACGGATGATCACACCGTACGTGAGGGGCCGGGAGGCGGACCAGAGCGCGGGCGGGAAGCCGTCAGGCCCCGCGGTGCGTCCACTGGGGTTCGGTGCGGGCCCAGTCGCGGTCCCACTCGTTCATCCGGCGCCTGAGGGTCACCCCGCGCACCGCGCGGTGCAGCAGGAGCACCGTGAGGCCGGTGCCGATGGCGGAGAAGGAGCCCACGGTGGCGCTGTGCTGCCAGATCTGGGCGCCGTCCGACGGCGGCGGCACGCTCCGCCCCCGCGAGTCCAGCCACACGTCGACCCGGTCACCGCGCCGGGCGTCGGCCGGGACCCGCGCCGTGGTGCTCCGCTCCGTGCCGTCCGGCGTGCTCCAGCGGACGGTCGTGCGGTACGAGTGCTGCCCGTCGAGCTGGGCGGACGGCAGGGTGCCGCCGGTGTCGCCGGCCACCGCGGCGCTCACGCGGTGCCGGTCCGCCCGCTGCTCCGCGACGATCGCCTTCGCCTGGCCGTAACCCCACCAGGCGGTGGCGGCCCCGAGCAGGGGGGCACCCACGAACAGCAGCAGGGCGACGACCAGCAGGGTCCAGGACTCGACGACGTCCGACCGGCGGCGCAGCGGATTGTGCCGCCAGCGCCAGCCACGCACCCGGGTTCGCATGTCGACCTCCCCGCGATCACCGCGACCCGGGAGGCGGACGGACGTCCATGACGGGCGGGGAACCCCCGCGCCTCCGGGTCGCGCCAGTGTGCGAGTGCCCGTACTGGACTGGTACCCAGTCCGGCGGGCCTCGCCCACCCTCACGGCGAAGTTCCGCCGCGGCTCAGCCGAAGCGCTCGATCCGGATGCGCTCCACCGGCTGGCCCCCGGCCACCAGCAGCCGTGACGCGTGCTCGGCGAACGAGTTCGATCCGCACACGTAGGCCTCCCAGCCCCCGGCGGGCGGCTCGGACAGCAGCGCTGCCAGGTGCGCGGCGGTCAGCCGGCCCACGGGCGTCCCGGCCGGGGCGCTCCGGGTGAAGACGGGGGTGGTCTCCGGGCCGAACTCGTCCGCGTAGATCAACTCCTCGGGGCCGCGCGCGGACACCAGCATCCGCAGCGGCACCGTCAGCCCCCGCGCCCGGTGGTGCCGGACCATGGACATCAGCGGGACGACGCCGGAGCCCGCGCCCAGCAGCAGGGCGGGACGGTCGCCCGGCCAGGCGAAGAAGCCGCTCAGCGGGCCGCGCACCTCGATCCGGTCGCCGGGCCGCGCCACCGTGTGGAACCAGCCCGACACCTCCCCGTCCGCCACGTGGTCGAGGGTCAGCTCGATGTGCCCGGAGTCGTCCGGCGCGGACGCCAGCGAATAGTGCCGCTGGGCCGCGTACCCGTCCTCGGCGGTGAGCCGGACCATCAGGTGCTGGCCCGGCAGATGGCCCGCCCAGCCGGGCACGGCGAACCGGAAGGTGGACGCGCGGGGCGTCTCGCGCCGGATCTCCGTGAGCGTGGCCGGCTGCCACGCCCCGGCCACCAGGCCGTTCACCTCGATGCGTCCGGGCACGGCGAACCGCGTGGGGGGCATGCGGGCCCCCGCCGTGTGTGTGGCCGTCTCAGTCACCGGAGTACCGCTGCTCCTCCCAGGGGTTGCCGCGCGCGTGGTAGCCGTTCTGCTCCCAGAAGCCCGGCCGGTCGTGGTCGAGCAGCTCCAGGCCCGCGAGCCACTTCACGCTCTTCCAGAAGTACAGGTGCGGCACCACCAGCCGCACCGGGCCGCCGTGTTCGGGGGCGAGCGGACGCCCCTCGTACTCCCAGGCGATCCAGGCCCGGCCGCCGGTCAGGTCCGCCAGCGGCAGGTTCGCGGTGTAGCCGGTGTGCGCGTAGGCCACGGCGTGCGTGGCGGACGGCAGCGGACGGACCGCCTCCAGGAAGGCGTCCAGGGACACGCCCCCGAACCGCACGCCGAACTTCGACCAGCCGGTCACGCAGTGGATGTCGCCCTCGTACGCCGAGGCGGGCAGCCGGCGCGCCCCGGTCAGGTCCCAGGTGCGCTCCTCGGCCACGAGACCGCCCACCCGGAAGGTCCAGTCGGCGGGGGCGAGGTCGGGCGTGACCTCGGCGGACAGCACGGGCCAGTCGTCGCCCGCGTCGTACTGGCCGGGCGGCAGCCCCGGCCGGTCGACGCGCGGGCGCCCGGCGAAGCCTCGGGTGGTGTTCATGCGGTGGGGCCTTTCGGGCCGCTGCGGGAGGTGCTCGCGGCCTGCGTGATCAGTGCGTACGCCGTCAACGGTACGTGTTGGCCGGCGTTCCCCGGTCCGGGTCCTCGCCCCGCGGACCGCCCCGCCACGCGTTGTACCGCTCCAGATACGCGGCGAAGCGGATCAGGTCCTCGTCGGGCCAGTCGGCGAGCCGCTCGCGGAAGGCCGCCCGGCGGCTCTCGGTGACCTGCGCAAGGATGCGCCGCCCGGCTCGCGTCAGGTGCAGGACCTGCACGCGCTGGTCCTCGGTGTCCGGACGCCGCTCGATCAGCCCGGCCCGCTCCAGCGCGGACACCTGGCGGCTGACCGTGGACTTGTCGAGGGCGTAGTGGGCCGCCAGGTCGGTGGCCCGGCAGCCGTCCCGCTCCTCCAGGTGGCCGAGGAGTGTGTACGACACCAGCGACAGCTCGGGATGCATACGCCCCGCCGAGGCGCGGGCGCGGCGGGCGAAGGCCGTCATCTCGCGCTGGACGGTCTCCACGGCCGCGTCCGCCGCGGCATCGGGCATCTCGGCAGCCGTCACAGGTCCTCCCTCGCATCGCTGGTTGCAGAGTACAACTTGGGGTAGTGTGACCGTCGGCCGCGGACCGTCCCGGCCGCCGGACGTCTGGGAGGTGAGACCCATTACCGCTGTGTCGACCCGGGTGCTCTCACCTCACGGCAGCACGGTCGCCGCGAACGGCTGACCGTCGAGAGCGCCCTTCGGTTCCCGAAAGGCTCTCGGCTCCCATGGCCTCGTCCTCTCCCGCACGCCCCTCGCTCTCCGCCCCCTCGCGTTCCCCCCTGCCCTCCGTGCCCTGCCCGTCGCGTGACGGGGTCGTCGCCGCGCTCCGCACCGCGGGCTGCGTCTTCGCCGAGGACGAGGCGGCGCTCCTGATGGCCGCCGCCCGCGACGCCGGTGAACTCACCGCCCTGATCGACCGCCGGGTCTCCGGGCTGCCCCTCGAACTCGTCCTCGGCTGGGCCGAGTTCCGCGGCCTGCGGGTCGCCGTCGCCCCCGGTGTCTTCGTCCCCCGCCGCCGCACCGAGTTCCTGGTCGACGAGGCCCTCGCCCACGCGCCGCACGCGTCCGTCGTCGTGGACCTGTGCTGCGGCTCCGGCGCCGTCGGCGCGGCCCTGGCCGCCGCGCTGGACCGGCCCGAGGTGCACGCCGCCGACGTCGACCCCGCCGCCGTGCGCTGCGCCCGCGGCAACCTCGCCGACGCGGGCGGCCGGGTGTACGCCGGTGACCTGTTCGACGCGCTGCCCGAGGCCCTGCGCGGCCGCGTGGACATCCTCGCGGCCAATGTGCCCTACGTCCCCACCGCCGAGGTGGCCCTGCTGCCGGCCGAGGCCCGCGACCACGAACCGCTGGTCGCCCTCGACGGGGGCGCCGACGGACTCGACGTGCTGCGCCGCGTCGCGGCCGAGGCGCCCCGCTGGCTGGCGCCCGGCGGCTGCCTGCTGGTCGAGACGAGCGAGGCCCAGGCACCCGCCGCGGTCGCCGCCTTCACCCGCGCCGGAATGACGACCCGCGTCGCGGTCTCGGAGGAGCTGTACGCCCACGTGGTGACAGGCGTACAGGACTAGGGGGATCCGTTTGGATCTTGCCGGGGTCGGAGGGTCTGGCACGCACATCCGCGGCGTTGTCGTCGGTTGCCAGGGCTCCGCCCTGTCGCCCTCCTCCGCCTTGCAGCTGCACGCGCCAGACCCCGCTCGGGCCGGTTGCAGGGCGCCGTTGCCTGGGGCCGGCCAGATCCAAACGGCACCCCTAGGGGTGCGGCACCTCTAGGCGGGCGGCGTGGCGCGGGCGATCAGCAGGGCCACGTCGTCGGAGTTCTCCGGCTCGTGCAGGGTGCGCAGGAGCTGGTCGCAGACCTCCTCCAGGGGGCGGTCCGGGCCGTCCAGCAGCGCCAGGAGGGCGTTCAGCCGCTCGTCCAGGGGGTGCCGGCGGGTCTCGACGAGGCCGTCGGTGTACAGCACCAGCCGGTCGCCCGGCTCCAGGGCGACGGCGGTCGTGGTGAACGGGACGCCGCCCACCCCGAGCGGCACCCCGGTGGGCAGGTCCAGCAGCTCCGGCGGGTGCCCGGCCCGCAGCCGCACCGGCGGCAGGTGCCCCGCGTTGGCGATCAGGCACCGCCTCTCGTGCGGGTCGTGCACGGCGTAGACGCAGGTCGCGATGGCCTGGTCCAGGCCCGCCGTGGTGCGGTCCAGGTGCTCCATGAGCAGCGCCGGATCCAGATCGAGGGCGGCCAGGGTGTTCGTCGCGGTCCGCAGCCGCCCCATCGAGGCCGCCGCCGCGATGCCGCTGCCCATCACGTCGCCCACCACGAGCGCGGTCTTGCACCCCTCCAGCTCGATCACGTCGAACCAGTCGCCGCCGACCTCGCTGGTGGCCCCGGCCGGCTGGTAGCGCGAGGCGACCTCCAGGCCACCGGTCACCGGCGGATGGCTCGGCAGCAGGCTGCGCTGGAGGGTCAGGGCGGTGGTACGGGCGTTCTGGTACCAGCGGGCGTTGTCAATCTGCAGCGCGGCCCGCGCGGCCAGCTCCTTGGCCAGCAGCAGATCGTCCTTGCCGAACGGGAGCGGGTTGGCGGTCCGCTTCAGGTCCAGGGCGCCGAGCACCTCGCCCCGCGCGATCAGCGGGACGGCCAGGTACGAGTGCACGCCCGCCCGGCGCAGCAGCTCCACCGCCTCCGGTGAACGGGCGATGCGCTCCAGGTCCTTCCCGGTCACCCGGGCCACCCACACCGGCCGCCCGCTGCGCACGCACTCGGTGACCAGGCGGTCCGGTCCGTACCGGGCCACCTGGCCGGGCCGGTCGGCCGCCGTGAGCGCGTCGGGGGCGTCGTCCGCGTGCACGGCCAGCGCCCTCATCACGGCAGGTTCGGCCGGGCCCAGGTTGCTGCGCCGGCCCTCCACCACGGCCTGGAGGAGATCCACGGCGGCGACGTCGGCGAGGCCGGGCACGGCCACGTCGGCCAGCTCGTGCGCGGTGCGGTCCAGTTGCAGCGTGGTGCCGATCCGGGCGGAGGCGTCCGCGACCGCGGCCAGCCGGCGCCGCGCGGCCTCGGCGCTCACCCGGTACTGCTCGGTGACGTCCACGACCGAGACGGCCACGCCCAGGACCGTGCCGAGCGCGTCGTCCAGCCGGTACAGCGAGACGGACCACGCGTGGTCCTCGTCCGGGTCGGCGGGCGTCCGTCCGGTGGTGGGCTTGTCGATCACCGGCTGCCCGGTCTCCAGCACCTCCCGTGCCGCGGCCTCCATCTGGGCCGCGTCCACCTGCGGCAGCAGCTCGTGGGTCCTCCGGCCGATGTGGTCCTCGGCGGGGATGCCGTTGATCCGCTCCAGGGCCGGGTTGACCGAGACGTACCGCAGGTCGGTGTCCAGCACCGCCAGTCCGACCGGTGACTGTGTGATCACCCGTGAGGAGAGCGCCAGGTCGCGCTCCAGCCGCCGCACCGTCGACTGGTCGGCCGCGAGCCCCAGCGCGTAGACGTCCCCGCGGTCGTCCAGCAGACGCATGTTGCGGAACTCGACCAGTCGGGTGCCGCCGTCCTTGTGCCGGACCGGGAAGGCCCCGGCCCAGCTGCGGCCGGTCCGCATGACGTCGGTGAACAGCTTGACGACCAGGTCGAGGTGGCGTTCGTGGACCATGATGCGGGCGGCGTACTGCCCCAGCGCCTCCTGTGCGGAGTATCCGAACAGCTCCTCCGCCTGCGGACTCCACAGCACGATCCGGCCCTCGGCGTCCAGCACGACCGAGGCCACGCTCAGCAGGTCGAGCAGTCCGCTGGGCCGCACGGGGCCGCGCGGCGACGCGTCGCCCTCGAACCCGGCAGACCCGGCTGTACTCATCCCACGCCCCGCCTTCACCGTTCCGCGCGGCACGCCTTCCTGATGCCGACTCCCTTGTTCTACCGCGTTCCGTCGCGCACAGGGCCGATTCCGAGCGGCTCCGCGGACTCCTTCCAGCATCTCCCGGCCCGGCGGTGACCGCCGCACGAACCGCGTCCGGAGTTGGTCTGTACATGCCCGGGCCGGCGGTCCAGACTGTGCGCCGAACGCGCTCGCCCCGTCCTTGCCGCCCGCCCCCCACCGAGGAGCCTCCATGCCCCTGCGCGCCCGGCAACGTTGTCACACCGTCCTGACCGGACTCGCCGCCCTCGCCCTCTCCGCCGGCCTCGCGGGCCCTGCGGCCGCCGCCGGCACCTTGGCCGAGTCGTCCGCGGCCGACACCTGGACCGAGGTCGGCTCCGACCGCGCCGACCCGCTCACCGAGAGCCAGGGCCTGGCCTCGGTCGAGGTCCCGGCAGGCAGCCCCAACCGCTACACCGGCATCGGCACCATCCCGCTGAACCTCAGCACGCGGGGCTGGAACCACGTCGGCGACCCCGACGCCTCCTACGACGGCCACTACATCGAGCCGTACCAGCGCGACGACGGCAACACGAAGATGTTCCGCGTACAGGAGCCCGACGGAAGCTGGGCGGAGTACGTGCACACGCTCAGCCCCGGTGAGGCGCGGAACAACTCCTGGTCCGCCGTCTCACCGGACGGCCGGTGGATGCTCTCCGGCGAGTGGGGCACCATGGACCGGCTGCTGGTCTTCCCGACACCCGGCGTCAATCCGGCCACCTCGCCGTCCGCGAACCTCCCCCAGGCGGCCACCGTGCGTCTGGACCACGCCGTGCGCGACGTCCAGGGCTGCGACTTCCTCGACGCGACCACCCTGCTCTGCTCCTCGGACGACCCGGCGGGCACTCTCTTCGGCATCACCAAACCCCTGCTGCGGATCGACCTGTCCGCCGCGCCCAACGGCACCGCGGACGTCTCCGGCCACGTCACCGCCTTGCGGCAGCTGCCCCTGCGCAGCGCCTGTTCCGGCGACTTCGAGACGGAGGGCATCGACTACGACCGCCGCACCGGCACCCTGCGCGTGATCGTCGTCTCGCCGGGCTTCTGCGTGCTGACCGACAGCAAGACCTACCGCTTCACCCGGTAGTGCCCGGCACCAGGTGGTGCTTTTCTGGTGGTATGGCCGCGAGAGGAGCGATCACGATGGACGCTGAGCGACTGCATCCGGAATCCGTCTCCGTGGAGCTGAGCGGGTGCAGCAAGGAGGACGCCCGGACCGTGTTCGACGCGCTGTGCGCGTGCTACGGGTCGGACCGGCACGCGGGCGACGTGACCCGGGAGTACCACGAGGTCCGCCCGACGGTGTGGCTCGGCACCTTCGACGTGGCCGACGCGCACCGGGGCGAGTGCGACCCCGCCCGGCTCCGGGAGTCCGTGGAGGCCGACGTACAGGGCGGCTACTGGGCGATCGAGAGGTTCCGCACCACCCTGGACTCCCTGTTCGCCGTGCGCGACCTGAGCACGGCCTCCGGGGACCAGGAGCGCGAGCTGCACGTACGGCTCGAGAGCCGCTGAGCCGACCGGGACCCGCCGGTGCGGCGGTGTGGTGTGCGCCGCCTCTTTGTGCAACTAGTTGCACAAAGAGGCGGCCGTCCTCTACAACGGAGGCACCACACCCCGCACGGAGGCGCCCCGATGAGCCGCTACCCCCACCTGCTGAGCCCGCTCGACCTGGGCTTCACGACGCTCCCCAACCGGGTCCTGATGGGCTCCATGCACGTCGGCCTGGAGGAGGCGGAGAACGGCTTCGAGCGCATGGCCGCCTTCTACGCGGCCCGGGCCCGCGGGGGAGTGGGCCTGATCGTCACCGGCGGCATCGCCCCCAACGACGAGGGCCGCCCCTACCCGGGCGGTGCCAGGCTCACCACCGAGGACGAGGCCGAGCAGCACCGCGTCGTCACCGACGCGGTGCACCGCGAGGGCGGCCGCATAGCCCTGCAGATCCTCCACTTCGGCCGCTACGCCTACCACGCCGACCTGGTCGCCCCGAGCGCGCTCCAGGCGCCGATCAGCCCGCACGTGCCCCGCGAGCTGACCGACGCCGAGATCGAGCGCACCATCGACGACTACGTCCGCACCGCCCGGCTGGCGCGCGGGGCCGGGTACGACGGCGTCGAGATCATGGGCTCCGAGGGCTACCTGATCAACGAGTTCATCGCCGCGCGGACCAACCACCGCACCGACCGCTGGGGCGGCTCGTACGAGAACCGGACGCGTTTCCCCGTCGAGATCGTCCGCCGGGTGCGCGAGGCGGTCGGCGAGGACTTCATCGTCGTGTACCGCCTGTCCATGCTCGACCTGGTGCCCGGCGGCTCCACCCTCGACGAGGTCGTCACCCTCGCCAAGGCCGTCGAGGCCGCCGGAGCGACCATCATCAACACCGGCATCGGCTGGCACGAGGCCCGCATCCCCACCATCGCCACCTCCGTGCCGCGCGGCGCCTACACCTGGGTGACCAGGCGCCTGATGGGCGAGGTGACGGTGCCGCTCGTCACCACCAACCGCATCAACACCCCCGAGGTCGCCGAGCGGCTGCTCGCCGAGGGCACCGCCGACATGGTCTCGATGGCCCGCCCGATGCTCGCCGACCCCGACTTCGTCGCCAAGGCCGCCGCCGGCCGCCCCGAGGCCATCAACACCTGCATCGGCTGCAACCAGGCCTGCCTCGACCACACCTTCAGCGGCCAGATCACCTCCTGCCTGGTCAACCCCCGCGCCTGCCACGAGACCGAGCTGGTCCTCGCCCCGACCCGGCGGCGCAAGCGCGTCGCGGTCGTCGGCGCCGGACCCGCCGGGCTCGCCTGCGCGGTCAGCGCGGCCGAACGCGGCCACGAGGTCACCCTTTTCGACGCCGCCGGCGAGATCGGCGGCCAGCTCAACGTGGCCCGCAAGGTCCCCGGCAAGCAGGAGTTCGACGAGACGCTGCGCTACTTCCGCACCCAACTGGCCGCGCACGGCGTCGACGTACGCCTCAACACGCGGGTCGCGGCCGACGACCTCACCGGCCACGACGAGGTCGTCGTCGCCACCGGCGTCACGCCCCGCACCCCGGACATCCCCGGCATCGACCACCCGAGCGTCGTCGGCTACCTCGACGTGCTCCGCGACGGCGCCCCCGTCGGCGACCGGGTCGCCGTCCTCGGCGCCGGCGGCATCGGCTTCGACGTGGCCGAATACCTCACCGACGGCGGCGACAAGGCGCACGAGGACCCGTCGACGTACTTCCGCCTCTGGGGCGTCGACATGGACTACGCCACCCCCGGCGGTCTCGCCGCGCCCGAGCGCCCCGCGCCGCCGCGCGCCGTCCACCTGCTCCAGCGCAAGACCTCCAAGGTCGGCGCCGGGCTCGGGAAGACCACCGGCTGGATCCACCGCACCGAGCTGAGGCAGCGCGGCGTCACCATGGTCCCGGGCGTGCGCTACGACCGGATCGACGACGCCGGACTGCACGTCACCGTCGGCGACGAGTCCACCGTCCTGGAGGTCGACACGGTCGTGCTCTGCACCGGACAGGAGCCCAGCCGCGGCCTGTACGACGACCTGATCGCCGCCGGTCGCAGCGCGCACCTCATCGGCGGCGCCGACGTGGCCGCCGAACTGGACGCCAAACGCGCCATCAAGCAGGGCACCGAACTGGCGGCGGCGCTGTAGCGGCCGTCCGGGCGGCCCGCGGCATCCCTAGGATGTGCACATGTCCCTCCCGCACGCGATCCTCACCGCCCTGGTCGAAAAGCCGTCGTCCGGGCTGGAGCTGACCCGCCGGTTCGACCGGTCGATCGGCTACTTCTGGTCGGCGACGCACCAGCAGATCTACCGCGAGCTGGGAAAGCTGGAGGGTGAGGGCCTGATTCGCGAGCTGCCCGGGCGGCAGCCGGCCCGCGGGCAGAAGAAGTCCTACGAGGTGCTGCCCGCGGGCCGCGAGGAGCTGGCCCGTTGGACCGCCGTACCCCAGGACCCCAAGCCCCTGCGGGACACGATGCTGCTGCGCCTGCGGGCCGCCGCCGTGGTCGGCACCGCCGGTGTCGAAGAGGACCTGCGTCGCCATCTGGACCTGCACGAGCGGCAGTTGGCGGAGTACCGGCAGATCGAGGAGCGGGACTTCCCGCCCGGCAGGGACAGCGCCGAGGACCGGCTGCGGCACCTGGTGCTCCGGGCCGGCATCGACCTGGAGACCTTCTGGACGGGATGGCTCAGGCACGCGCTGGCGGAGTTCGCCGAGCTGCCCGCCGAGGGAACCGGGGCTCGGGACCGGTAGGACTCAGAACCGGTAGGGCTTCGCGCGGCGGCGCAGGAACCAGGCCGCGCCGATGACACCGGCCCCCACCAGCGCGCCGCCCGCCACCAGGGTCGCGGTGCCGTAGTCCTGGATCGCCCCGCCCAGGCCGCCCATGACACCGCGCGGCGACGCGGACGGCGACGGAGTGGCCGAGCGGCTCGGGGACGGGGAGGGCGCCCTGGAGACGATGACCGTCTGGGTGCCCGCGGTGCTGTTGTTCGAGCACATGACGATCACCGTGTAGGTGCCCGGCGAGATGCCCGACCAGGCCGCCGACTGCCCGGAGCTGGTGCCGGACAGCGCCACCTGGCGCCCCTGCGCGAAGTCGCGCTGGCTGCTGGTGAGCAGCGAGGCGGTGCCCCAACTGCCGTTGAGCTGGGCGCAAGCCGTGGTGGTGACCGACACCGTGGTCCCGGTGGTGCTCACCGAGATGCCCGGCCCCGCGAGAGCCGGCCCGGCGGCCAGGGCGACGGGCAGCGCGGCGGCGGCTGCCGCGGTCAGGCCGGAGCGGAGAAACGGCGAAGAGATGCGCATGTGGACTGCCCTCCGGCGGCACGGTCGGCGGCACATCCCTTGCGTCGCCGAGATCGGGAACGCCCGTGTCCCCTCAGTGGCAGCCAACAGCGCGGCGGCCGCACCCGCATGCCGAGCGCGACCGCCCAGGTGACGCGCCGCCCGGCCCGGGCCGCACCGAGGTCAGCCGCCCGCGCCCAACGTCACCTTCCGTTCCTCCGAGAAGCCGCCCCAGGTGCCGTCGGCCAGCCTGGCCCGGACCCGCACCCGGTGCGTGACACCGGCCTCCCGTCCCGCGTAGAAGCTGTACTCGGCCAGGTCGCGCGGCGCTTCGGCCCCGTAGACCAGGGAGGTCGCCGGACGGCCGTCCAGGTGGATCTGGTACTCGGTGACCGGGCCGTCCGTCCGCGGCGGGACCCAGGTCAGGTCGAGGTAGTACGCCCCGTCGGCGAGATGGGAGGCCGCGCGCAGACCGGTGGGCGCGGAGGTGCGGCCGTCGTCCGACCCCGGGGTGGCGAGCCGGACGACCGCGCTGGCGGGGGAGAGGTTGTCGGCGGCGTCCCGCGCCCGCACCGTGAAGGTGTAACGGGTGCCCGGCCGCAGCCCCGTGACGACGGCCGCCGTCTGGGCGCCGCCGACGCTGTGCACCTTCGTGCCGCCCTGGTAGACGTCGTACGACACCACCTTGCGGTCGTCCTTCGCGGCCGACCAGGTGAGCTGCACGGCCCGGCCGCCCGCCGCCCGGCCCTCGGCGCCCTCCGGGCGGGTGGGGGCGGAGGCGTCGGTGACGGCGGCCGGCGTGGTGGCCCTCACCTCCCGGCTGCGCGGCCCGAGCCGCCCGTCGGCGTCGCGCGCCCGGACGGTGAAGGCGTACGCCGTCGAGGGGCGCAGCCGGGTGACGTCCACCATGCGGTCGGACGCCGGTACCTCCTTGACCAACCTGCCGCCGCGGTACACCTCGTAGCTCTCGGCCCCGTCCAGCGCGTTCCACATCACGTGCACGGTCGTCGCGCTGCCCGCCTCGGCGGTGACGCCCATGGGCACGCCGGGCAGCCCGCCGCCCTCCCCCTCCCCGCCCGAGCCCGTGCCCGTGCCGCAGGAGGTCAGCAGGACGACCGTGCCGCAGAGCAGGGGCAGGGCGCACCGGCGCAGGAACACGCCGGGGGCGGCGGTGGGAGCGGGGACAGCGGGAACGGGTACGTCTCGCACGGCTCAGCCTCCGGTGGGGCGTCGGTCCGATTCGATGCGACGGCAATGGTCCGGACCAATATGACGCCCGTGACGCGATCACATCAAGAGGGGCGTCGCCGGGTTACGTATGCTGAGTCACCTGAGGGTCGAACTCCGGGGGATTCCGGGCGGGTTCGGGCCGGAGGCACGGACCGCTGTCGTCGCAGATCCCGTGCCGGCACGGGTGGCCGGGCGCGCCGGGAGCCGTAACAGGTCCCGGCCCGCCCGCCCCCGGTCGCACCCCCGAGGCGGGCGCGGAGGACAGGGACGTGCACCGTCTGGCCCTGTGAAAGGTGGTCGCACGGCCGAATCGGGGACACATGGGACCGAGTGCCCGCCCATGTCCCCCAGGAGAGGCCACATCGTGCGTGTCCAGTCGCTGACGCTGGTCGCGGCCAGTGCCGCCCTGATCGCTCCCACGGCGTTCCCCGACGCTCCGCACCCGCTCCGCGCCGACCTCCCGGCGCACCACCTGGCCGACGTCCGGTCCCAGGACGTCCCGGGGCGCGCGAACCGGTCCGGGGTCCGGATCGGGCCGGTCCCGGACCGTCCGAAGGGGCACGGGCGAGAGGCGCCCGTCCGTGCGGCCGACCTGCTGGCCGAGGTACGCGACTGCACACCCGTCTCGCGCGGGCGCTACCGCAAGGACTCCGGGACGCCGGCGGACATCCCGGTCTGCGGCAAGCGCGATGCCGTGTACTGGAAGGCCGACCTGGACGTCGACTGCGACGGGGTGCCCGGCGACCGGTGCAACAGCCGCAGCGACCCGCACTTCAGCCCCGCCACCGCGTTCACCCGGTCGGACGGCCGCCCGCTGGACGCCGAGCACCTGCCCTACGTCGTCGTGCCCGAGCCGAGCGACGTCTGGGACCACCGCGAGGACGACGTGCGCGGCGGATCGCTCGCCGCCCTCGTCCACGGGGACCGGGTGCGGTACGCGGTCGTCGGCGACGTCGGCCCGCGCGACCTCATCGGCGAGGCGTCCTACGCCGCCGCGAAGGCGCTCGGCGTCCCGGCCGACCCGCACGGCGGCGGCGCGGCGTCCGACGTGACGTACATCGTCTTCAAGGGCAGCCAGGTCGAGCCCATCGAGGACCTGGCGGCCGCTGAGAAGGAGGGGGAGCGGCTGGTACGGGAGTTCATGGGCGACGACTGAGACCGGGACGACCGACGGCCGCGCACCGCGCCGCGGCGGCCGGGCTCCCCCGACCGCCCCGGCGCAGGACCTAGGCCTTCCGGTAGGAGTACGCCTCGGCGGCGGCCGCCTCCACGGCCGCGAGGTCGGCGCCCGTCGAGGCCGTCACCACAGCGGCCACCGCGCCCTCGACGAACGGCGCGTCCACCAGACGGGTGTGCGCCGGGAGTTCGTCGCCCTCGGCCAGCAGCGCCTTGACGGTGAGTACCGCGCTGCCGAGGTCGGTGAGGACGGCGACGCCCGCACCCCGGTCCACGGACGCGGCGGCCGCCGCCACCAGCTCGGAGCTGGTGCCGAACTCGCCGGACGCGGTCCCGCCCGCCGGGGCGACGGGGACGGCCGCGCCACCGCCCGACAGCGCCTTGGCCAGCTCCGCCACGGACGCGGCGACCGCGGCGCTGTGCGACACCAGCACGATCCCGACCAGCTTCTCGTCACTCACCGGCCGCCTCCTGCAGTGCCGCGACGAGCAGTGCCGCCGAGGTGGCGCCGGGGTCCTGGTGCCCGATGCTGCGCTCGCCGAGGTAGCTCGCCCTGCCCTTGCGGGCCTGCAACGGCGTGGTCGCCTCGGCCCCCTCCTCGGCCGCCGTGCGCGCCGCGGCGAACGAGTCACCGAGGGCGTCCACGGCCGGCACCAGGGCGTCGATCATCGTCTTGTCGCCCGGCGCGGCACCGCCGAGTGTCATGACGGCGTCCACGCCCGTCCGGAACGCCTCCGCCAACTGCTCCCGGCTGACCTCGGGCGCGTCCCCGAGTGACTTGCCGGTACGGCGCAGCAGCGTCCCGTAGAGCGGCCCCGAGGCACCGCCGACGGTGGAGATGAGCCGGCGCCCGGCGAGGATCAGGACCGCGCCGGGAGTGTCCGGAGCCTCCTTCTCCAGCGCGGCCGCCACGTCCCTGAACCCCCGCTGGAGGTTGCTGCCGTGGTCGGCGTCGCCGATGGGCGAGTCGAGGGCGGTGAGCCGTTCCGCCTCGCGGTCGACGGACGCGGTGGTGACCGTCATCCAGCGGCGGAAGAAGTCGGCGTCGAGCACAGTGTCTCCTTGCCTGGTAGGTACGTTGCGATCCCTTCCCCGTCCACCGTCACATGCCCCACCTCAGTCCGGGGGTGCTCACCGGCGCGTCCCACAGTCCGAGCAGCTCCTCGTCGATCTCGCACAGGGTGACGGAGGCGCCCGCCATGTCGAGCGAGGTGACGTAGTTGCCGACGAGCGTACGGGCGACGGCGACCCCGCGCCCGCGGAGGATGCGCTGCACCTCGGCATTGAAGCCGTACAGCTCAAGGAGCGGCGTCGCGCCCATGCCGTTGACCAGCACGAGGACCGGGTTGCGCGGCGCGAGGTCGGTGAGGACCGCGTCCACGGCGGCCTCGGCGATCTCGCCCGAGGTCATCATGGGACGCCGCTCACGGCCGGGCTCCCCGTGGATGCCGATGCCCAGTTCCAGTTCACCCGCCGGGAGGTCGAAGGTCGGGGTGCCCTTGGCGGGCGTGGTGACGGCGCTGAGCGCGAAGCCGAAGCTGCGGGAGCTGTCGTTGACCCGCCGGGCGAGCGATTCCACCTGCTCCAGCGGCCGTCCCTCCTGTGCGGCGGCCCCGGCGATCTTCTCCACGAACAGCGTCGCCCCCGTGCCGCGCCGCCCGGCCGTGTAGAGGCTGTCCGTCACCGCGACGTCGTCATTGACCAGCACCTTCGCGACCTGGATGCCCTCGTCCTCGGCCAGCTCGGCGGCCATGTCGAAGTTGAGCACGTCACCGGTGTAGTTCTTGACGACGAACAACACCCCGGCCCCGCTGTCCACGGCCGCCGCGGCCCGCACCATCTGGTCCGGCACCGGCGAGGTGAACACCTCACCCGGACAGGCCGCCGCGAGCATCCCCGGGCCCACGAACCCGCCGTGCAGCGGCTCGTGCCCGGACCCGCCCCCCGACACCAATGCGACCTGCCCCGCCACGGGCCCATCCCGCCGCGCGATCACCCGGTTCTCGACATCCACGGCCAGCTCCGGATGGGCGGCCGCCATACCGCGCAACGCGTCCGCGACCACGGTCTCGGGGACGTTGATGAGCATCTTCATGGGTACCTCCTGGGAAGCCTGACAGGCCAGTCGTTGACCTGCGTATGCGGGTTCTGGCAGCGCTGATGCCGACTCAAGGCTGACGTCGGTGCCGGCGTGTCAGGTCGGTCGGACGGTCGGGCGCGGCGTGGTCAGGATGCCGCTGTCGGCAGTATCGGCCTTGCGGCAGCGAAGGTCACGCGCGAGAACGGTATGGGCGCGCCTCGGTCGCCCAGCCGACGTACCCGGTCACCCTGGCGCCTTGCTGCCGATTCCCGGGTACCGACGAGGGTGTCATCGCCTGCTTCGGCGAGAGCGGCGGGGGGACGCCCAGTGGTGTAGGTCAGCCTCGACGCCGAGGCAGGGCCGCTCGCGCTCGGACTGGCGGGGTCGAGGCTGTGTCCGGTGGCTCCGTGGTGGCGGGACGCCCCCGGACGGACCGCCGGAGAACCCCAGGCAGTCGCCGACGAGTACCGGGAGAACGTGCCCGACCTCGATCAGCGACGTGACCGCGCGGCCCGGGCGCTCGGCCTCGACCCGGCCGATCCTCCGTGACCGGTGTCCGGTCGGCCAGTCGTCCCAGGACCCGACCGCATCCAGCCCGCCGGCTGCGACCGGTCAGAGTCCGGTGAGACGGTGCGCTCATGGCTGATCCGGTCGGCCGGGTGGTACACGGACGTGGCCTCACTCGGTGCGCGGGTGATCCGCTCCTTTCAGGAAGACCTACCCGCCCAGGCCGTCAGTGCCCGAGCACGCTCGTCGCCGCGCGCGCCGGCGTCGGTGGTGCGGGTGGCCCACGCGACGTGACCGTCGGGGCGTACGAGAACCTCGTTCACCCCGACGAGGTCCGCGTGCTCGTCGTGCCGGGTGGCGGTGAAGGCCGTGACCCGCGAGCCCCAGCCCGCGTCGACGGCCTCCCGAAGTGCCGGGTCGCCGGTCAGGGACAGCAGAACGAAGCGGCCCTGGGGGAGCAGTTCGTAGACCCGCGTCGCCTGCGAACCGGCGGCGGTCAGCCCGATGTCGGGCATGCGCCGCCCCACCAGCGGATCGGCGCCCGGGGCCGCCGGTGGATATCCGGTGCCGAGCGCGGAGACCTGATCGGCGAGCAGGCGGTTGACCTCCGCCATGCCCAGCAGCTGGTCGAGGAGTTTCCGCAGGGCCGCGGCCGGGCGCTGGTACTGCTCGACGAGTGCCAGCTCCGCCAGCAGGGTCTGGACCTCGGTGTTCTCGGTGACCGACTGCCCGACCGGCCGGCGCTCCGCGTCGTAGCTGTCGAGCAGCCCCGGTGGCGCCCAGCCGTTGACGACGGCCGCCAGCTTCCAGCCGAGGTTCATGGCGTCCTGGAGACCGGTGTTGAGGCCCTGGCCCGCCGCGGGGAAGTGGATGTGGGCGGCGTCTCCCGCCAGCAGGACGCGTCCCGAACGGTAGCTCTCCGCGAGCCGGGTGGCATTGCCGAAGCGCGACAGCCAGCGGGGCTCGGCGACCCCGCAGTCGGATCCGGTGATCCGGGTGAGCGACGCACGGAACTCCTCCAGCGTCACGGGCTCCCCGGCCGGCACCCGCATCCGCTCCGGATCCAGGTAGACGACCCGGGTGAGTCCTCCCTCGAGCGGCGCGACGAGTACGCCACGGGCCCGTGCGACATCGAGGGCGCCGGGCCGTGGGTCGACGACCGCGACGTCCCCGAGCACCCCGGTCAGCGTCTCGTCGGTACCGGGGAAGCCGATCCCCGCGGCCCGCCGTACGACGCTGCGGCCACCGTCGCACCCGACCGCGTACCGGGCGCGCACGGTCTCGGTGCCGCACCCCGGACCGCGCACTTGCATCTCGACCCCGTCGCCGGCCTGGCTCACGCCGAGGGCCTCGTATCCCCGGCTGATCGCCACACCCAGCTCGTGCGCCCGCTCCTCCAGGATCGCCTCGGTGCGCGCCTGGGCCAGGAAGAGGCTGTAGCCGTGCCGGGAGTCGAGAGCGCGGAAGTCCAGTTGTGTCCGCAGCCCGGCGAAGTGCCAGCCCGGCACGGTCCGGCCGAGCGGGAGGAACCGGTCGAGCAGGCCCCGCTGGTCCAGCAGTTCCACACTGCGCGGGTGCAGGCTCAGCGCCCGCGAATCGCGCTGCGGCTCGGTGCGGCGCTCGATGATCCGGATCCGTACGCCCGCCAGTGCCAGCTCGCAGGCGAGCATCAGCCCCGTCGGGCCCGCGCCCACGACGATCACGTCGGTGTTCATCGGAGTTGTCCTCCTCTATTTAATGAACGGTGTTCACGTGAACGCCGTTCACTATAGTGAGGTGCATGAGCTCCCCGTCAAGCCCGACCAGGGGCCGGCCCGCCCGGCTCGACCAGGCCCGCACCGTCCAGACCGCTCTCGACCTGCTGAACGAGTCCGGTCTCGACGCGCTGACCATGCGGCGGCTCGCCGATGCGATGGGCGTCCGGGCCGGTGCGCTGTACCGCTACTTCGCGACCAAACAGGATCTGCTCACCGCGATGGCCGAGCGCATGGTCGACGGCGTCGCCGACGCCGCCGGGCCGACGGGAGACGGCGACTGGAACGAGAGAGCGGCGCGCCTCGCCCGCGCGCTGCGTACGGCCCTGCTCGCCCATCGCGACGGCGCACGCGTCTTCGCCGGTACTCACTCGACCGGCCCCAACACCCTGGGCTTCGCCGACAGCTTCGTCGGCGAGCTGCGCGAGGCGGGCTTCGGCGACGGCGAAGCGGCGCGGGCGCTCTACGCGGTGACCAACTTCACCGTCGGACACACCCTGGAGGAACAGGCCGCCGTCCAGCCCGGGGCCGGAGGGCCCGCCGATGCGGGCGCCCTGCGCGAGGCGGTGGTGACAGGGACGTATCCGCACCTCGCTGCCATCCTGCCGGTGCTCACCAGCACGGACTTCACGGCACACTTCGAGTTCGGCCTGCGGCTGCTCCTGGACGGACTGCGTGCCGTCCGGCGGTGAGCCCCGTGAGGTGACCCCAGACCGTCCGCGCCGGGAGAGAATCACTCAACTCGGCGCCGTGCACCGCCCGTCGTGCCCCCGAGTGAACCCATCCGGTCACCGAAACCTACGACCTGGGCGAGGAGGCCTTCAGCGACCCCAGCAGCGGCACCGTCAGTGAGATACGCGCGGTGGTGCCCCGCCCGAGCACCGTGCGTGGACAGCTGCCACTGGTGGTTCTCTCCCACGGGTCTTGGTACGCGTGCACCGATCCCGACGCCCAACAGTGGCCCCGCGAGAGCGGCAGCAATACCTCGACGACGCCGAGGGACGCTCCTCCGCACCGGCCTACTCCGTCTCGCTGCACGACGGCAACCACGATTTCTTCAACACCCGATGGCCCCCCTGCCCCACTGGGCGAGGACGACAGCACCTGCCCGAAGCGCGGACTCGCCCCTACGACTCACCAGGACGCCTTCACCGCATACGCCACGGCATTCTTCGAGAAGCACCTCAACGACAACCCGAGGGGCGAGCACCTGCTCACGGGCAGGCGGCCTCTCCCCGGCGTGAAGTCGACGACTCGCTTGGTCGAACCGGTCACTCACTGACCCATGGGGGGAAGGTCACTGAGGGGAGGCGAGTGGTGCAGGGACGGCTGTGTCGTTCGTGAACGCGTCCAGGATGCGTTCCGCCGCCAGGGTCGCGGTCAATCCGCCCTCCCTCACCTGCTGTTCGAGCCGCGGAGCCAGAGACCGGACGGCCGGGTCGGCGTGCAGGCGGCCCAGCAGTTCGTCGCGGACCATGCTCCAGACCCAGTCGACCTGCTGGGTGCGGCGCTTGGCGGCGAGGCGGCCGGTGGAGTCCAGCAGGGTGCGGTGCTGCTCCAGGCGCTCCCAGACGGTGTCGAGTGCCGTCGACTCGCGTGCGCTGCAACTGAGCACCGGCGGCGTCCAGAAGGCGTCCTTGCCGTGCATGAGCCGCAGGGCGCCCGCCAGTTCACGTGCCGCCGTGCGGGCGTCGCGCTCGTGTGGCCCGTCCGCCTTGTTGACGGCGATCACGTCCGCGAGTTCCAGCACGCCCTTCTTGATGCCCTGCAACTGGTCGCCGGTGCGGGCCAGGGTGAGCAGCAGGAAGGAGTCGACCATGTCGGCGACGGCCGTCTCGGACTGGCCCACGCCGACGGTCTCCACCAGCACCACGTCGTAGCCGGCGGCCTCCATCACCACGATCGACTCGCGGGTCGCCTTCGCGACCCCGCCGAGCGTCCCCGCGGTGGGGGAGGGGCGGACGAACGCCGCCGGGTCGACGGCCAGGCGTTCCATCCGGGTCTTGTCGCCGAGGATCGATCCGCCGGTCCGGCTCGAGGACGGGTCGACGGCGAGGACGGCGACCCGGTGGCCGAGCCCGGTCAGCATCGTGCCGAAGGCGTCGATGAACGTCGACTTGCCGACACCCGGCACGCCGCTGATCCCGATCCGCCGGGCCGTGCCGCTGTGCGGCAGCAGTTCCGTCAGCAACCGCTGCGCGAGCGTACGGTGTTGGGGACGGGTGGACTCGACGAGGGTGATCGCACGGGCGACGACCGCGCGCTTGCCGTCCAGGACGCCCTTGACGTAGGCGTCGAGTTCGAGGGCCATCACGTCACCGGCTCACAGCTCGCCGTGTCCGAGACCGGCCGCCAGCCGTCCCACCAGGTCACGGGCCGCGTCCGGGATCACCGTGCCGGGCGGGAACACGGCCGCCGCGCCCATCTCCAGCAGGGTCGGCACGTCCTGCGGCGGGATCACCCCGCCGACGACGACCATGATGTCCTCCCGCCCCTCCTCGGCGAGCGCCTCGCGCAACGCCGGGACGAGGGTGAGGTGCCCGGCGGCCAGGGACGACACCCCGACGATGTGCACGTCCGCCTCGACCGCCTGGCGGGCCACCTCGGCCGGGGTCTGGAACAGCGGGCCGACGTCCACGTCGAAGCCGAGGTCGGCGAAGGCGGTGGCGATGACCTTCTGGCCGCGGTCGTGGCCGTCCTGGCCCATCTTGGCGACCAGGATGCGCGGCCGACGGCCCTCGGCCTCGGCGAAGGCGTCCACCACCGCCCGGGTGCGTTCCACGGCCGGCGACTCGCCCGTCTCGTTGCGGTACACACCGGAGATCGTACGGATCTGACCCGCGTGCCGCCCGTACACCTTCTCCAGGGCGTCGCTGATCTCCCCCACGGTCGCCTTCGCACGAGCCGCGCGCACCGCCAGCTCCAGCAGGTTGCCCTCGGCGCCGGCGGCCCGCGTGAGCGCGTCCAGCGCGTCCCGGCACGCGGTCTCGTCCCGCTCCTCGCGCAGCCGCCGCAGCTTGGCGATCTGCCGGTCGCGCACCGAGGAGTTGTCGACCTTGAGCACCTCGATCTGCTCGTCCGAGTCCACCCGGTACTTGTTCACGCCGATCACCGGCTGCCGCCCGGAGTCGATCCGCGCCTGGGTGCGGGCGGCGGCCTCCTCGACCCGCAGCTTGGGGATGCCCGCGTCGATGGCCTGCGCCATGCCGCCCGCCCGCTCGACCTCCTGGATGTGCTGCCAGGCGCGGCGCGCGAGGTCGTACGTCAGCTTCTCCACGTAGGCGCTGCCGCCCCACGGGTCGATCACGCGGGTCGTGCCGGACTCCTGCTGGAGCAGCAGCTGGGTGTTGCGGGCGATGCGCGCGGAGAAGTCGGTGGGCAGCGCGAGCGCCTCGTCGAGGGCGTTGGTGTGCAGGGACTGGGTGTGGCCCTGGGTGGCGGCCATCGCCTCCACGCAGGTGCGGGTGACGTTGTTGAACACGTCCTGGGCGGTCAGCGACCAGCCGGAGGTCTGCGAATGCGTACGCAGAGACAGCGACTTGGCGTTCTGCGGGTCGAACTGCTTCACCAGCTTGGCCCACAGCAGCCGGGCCGCCCGCAACTTGGCGATCTCCATGAAGAAGTTCATGCCGATCGCCCAGAAGAACGACAGCCGGGGCGCGAAGGCGTCGACGTCCAGGCCCGCTTCACGCCCGGCCCGGATGTACTCCACCCCGTCCGCGAGGGTGTACGCCAGCTCCAGGTCGGCCGTCGCGCCCGCCTCCTGGATGTGGTAGCCCGAGATGGAGATGGAGTTGTAGCGGGGCATCCGCTGGGACGTGTACGCGAAGATGTCGGAGATGATCCGCATCGACGGCTTCGGCGGGTAGATGTAGGTGTTGCGGACCATGAACTCCTTGAGGATGTCGTTCTGGATGGTCCCGGCCAACTTCTCGGGCGGCACGCCCTGTTCCTCCGCCGCCACGATGTACAGCGCGAGCACCGGCAGCACGGCGCCGTTCATCGTCATCGACACGGTCATGCGGTCCAGCGGGATGCCGTCGAACAGCTGTCGCATGTCGTAGATCGAGTCGATCGCCACGCCCGCCATGCCGACGTCGCCGGTCACCCGCGGGTGGTCACTGTCGTAGCCGCGGTGGGTGGGCAGGTCGAAGGCGACCGACAGGCCCTTCTGCCCTGCCGCCAGGTTGCGGCGGTAGAACGCGTTGGACTCCTCGGCCGTGGAGAACCCCGCGTACTGACGGATCGTCCACGGCTGGTTGACGTACATCGTCGGATACGGGCCGCGCAGGTACGGGGCGACGCCCGGGAAGGTGTCCAGGAAGTCCAGACCCTCCAGGTCCTGCCCGGTGTACAGCGGCTTGACCGTGATCTGCTCCGGCGTCTCCCAGAGCAGGTCGTCGCCGTCGGCGGCCTTCTTCACGGCCGCACGCCACTCGTCGAGGGCGTCGGCGTCGGAGGTCGGAGCCCCCAGCTCGATCGCGGAGAAGTCGGGGATGGACATCAGGACACTCCCATGCGGTCGAGGGTGGCGGACAGCACGGCGACGGCGTCGCAGCCCGCGAAGACGTAGGTGTCCACGCCCGTGTACGGCCCCGGTCGGCCCGCGAGGAACACGTGCTCGGCGCCCGCCTTGCGCAACGCGGCGGCGGTGGACTCGGCCTGCTCCCCGTACAGCGCGTCGCTGGAGCACAGGCACACCTCCCGCGCCCCGCTCTCACCGAAGTCCCCTTCGGTGACGGTTTCGATGCCGCCGGCCTGGAAGAGGTTGGCGGCGAAGGTGAGCCGGCCGGTGTGGGCGGCGGCCGGGCCGAGCGCGGTCAGGTGGACACGGGGCCGGGCGCCGGTCGCGGCCAGGTGGGCGTCCGAACGGGCGCGCAGCGCCTCGAACGCCTCGTCCCGCCGCACCCGGGGCAGGCCCCCCGACGGAGGTTCGGGCGCGGGCTCGCGCACGACGGGTTTCTCGGCCAGGTGCGGGAACTCGCTGACCCCGGTGACCGGCTCCCGTCGCTTCGCCAGCTTCGCGCTGCGTACGGCCCAGGTCTCCGCCAGCCGTTCGCCGACCGTGCCGGAGCGCAGGGCGGCCGCCTGCCCGCCCGCCCGCTCGATGTCCTGGAAGAACGCCCAGGCGGCGTGGGCCAGTTCGTCGGTCAGCCGTTCCACGTACCAGGAACCGCCCGCCGGGTCGATCACCCGGGTCAGGTGCGACTCCTCGATCAGGATGGTGGAGGTGTTGCGGGCGATACGGCGCGCGAACGCGTCCGGCAGACCGAGCGCGTGGTCGAAGGGCAGCACGGTCACGGCGTCGGCGCCGCCCGTCCCGGCGGCCAGGGCGGCGACCGTGGTGCGCAGCATGTTCACCCACGGGTCGCGGCGCGTCATCATCACCGTCGAGGTCACCGCGTGCTGCACCTGCGCGCCCTCGCGCGGCGCGCCGCAGACCTCCGCCACGCGCGCCCACAGCCGGCGTGCGGCACGCAGCTTGGCGATGGTCAGGAACTGGTCGGCGGTCGCGGCGTACCGGAACTCCAGTTGGGTCAGGGCCTGCGCCGTGTCCAGTCCGGCCGCTGTCAGGTCGCGCAGATAGGCCAGGCCCGTCGCCAGGGAGCAGCCCAGCTCCTGCGCGGCCGAACCACCGGCCTCGTGGTAGGGCAGCGCGTCCACGGTCAGCGCCCGCATTCCGGGGTGGCGCTCGGCGCACAGCCGGGCCAGCTCGGCCACGGGCGCGGTCTCGTACGACCTGCCGGTACGGGCCTCGTGGCCCAGCGGATCGCCGCCGAGGTTGCCCCGCACGGTGTCCGCCGGGACGCCCCTCTCCTCGTGCAGGCGCAGCAGGGCACGCGCGGCCGGCTCGAAGGCGTCGCCCGCCTCCAGGACGACGGGAGCCAGGTCGAGGTGGACGCCGTCGAGGGCGCGGTCGAGCGCGGTGACCGGGATGCCGGCGGACGCGCCGACGACCAGCCACAGGGAGGTGACACCGTTCTCGAGGTCGGTCATGACCGACGCTCCCTCGGCCACGGTGTGCCGCTGGCGCACGTCCCAGCCGCCGATGCGGGCGGCCTGGGCGCGGCCGCCGCGCACGAAGGGCGCGAGGCCCGGCAGACCGGGGTCGGGGGCGGCGTCGCGCGCGGTGTACAGGGGCCGTACCCGCAGGCCGTCCTCGAGCGCGGTGGACAGGGCGTCCTCCGCCTCGTCGTCCGGCACCTCCCTGCCCGACTTGCGCAGCACGCCCGCCACCAGGTGCTGCCACTGCTCGTGTGTCGCGTGAGGGAACTCGGCTGCGAGGTCGAGTCCGTCGTCAGGCAGGAGCGTCATGCTCGGATGTTAGGTCAGGCGGGCAGACGAGCAGCAGAGGGAGCGGTTGTGACCTTGTTCTCTCCGCGTGTGTGACATGAGCCGCTCACGCACCCACTGGCCCGCCCACCCTCACCGGGACACGGCGGGGAGGTCGGTGAGGGCCGGATGACGCGGTGAGAGGAGGGCGACGGCGTGGGTGACGGTCGTCTTCCCTCCGGCGGGGATGGTTGCCCAGAGCGATGTGCCGCGTCAATGGGGCCGCGCCGCCCTCGGAATCGGTGCCTCTTGCGCCGCCGCTGACTGTCAACCGACGGCCCTCCGATTCCCGTTCCTCGCCATCTCCGCCGGGAACGTGCGTGCCCCGGCGTGTTCGACGGCACCGCCTACCGTCCGAGCCGGAACTGTGGCTTCCACCACAGCCAATGTGATCTTGCCCTGATGAGATGGCCGGATGCTCGGTTTCCTCCTCCGGCTCCTGCCCTTCTGGGTCCGTGAGCCGCTGTTCATCGTGGTCGGGGCCGTTTTCGGCGTACGCCTCGTGCATCTCGCCCTCCGCGACGACGAATGGGTGTTGGCCGGGATCGGCGCGGTGTTCCTCGTGTTCACCGCGGTGCGCGTCCACACGGTGGTCCGTGCCCTGCGCGCCCGCCGGAACCCGGGCCCGGCGGTCTCGGCAGACGGGACGGCGACCGCCGCCCCTGTCCAGACGCAGGCGCAGGCGCAGACTCACGCTCCAGCAGTGCAGCGCCCCACCCCGTCCGCGCGGGAGAAGGAACCCAACGCGTGGGCGCAGGCCTTCGCGGCCGTGGCCGTGTTCGCGGCGCTCGGGGCCGCGGTGTGGCTGGGCCCGCGTCTGCAGCCCTCCGAGAACGACAGCACGCCGCAGGCCGCCTCGTGTTCGAGCGGGGAGGGCGAGAAACTGCCGAGCGCCTACGCGAAGCACCCCGAGGCGGTGACCGGCGACGAACTGTGCAAGGCGCTCAACGTCTCCGACCTGGCCCAGCTCCTGGGAACGCCCGCCGAGACCGCCACCGTGGCGTCCGGCACGAGCAACACCGCGCCCCTGACCGACGGGAAGGTCGCCCAGCCGGAGGCCGAGGTCCAGTTCGACACCTACACCGTGAACGTCTCGGCCACGTACAACAAGCTGTCGATCGCCCAGTACGTGAACCTGATGAAGTACGGCGAGGAGACGGACGTGAAGACGCTCGTGGTCCTCGGCCGGCCCGCGGTCCTCGCCTCGGATCACACCATGAAGATCGAGATCAATCTCGGGAGCGGCGGATCCGGCGGACCGGTCGAGCAGGGCCCGCTGGCCAGAACGCTGTCCGTGGCCTTCGACGCGAAGGACCGGGGCGGCTACTTCGACATCACCGTGTGGAGCACGACCGGAGCCCTCCCGGACGACAGCGCCCTCCTCGGTATTGCCAAGAGGATCCTCCCGACGATCCCCGAACGGAGCGTGTGACGGGCGGTCGGGGAGCGCAGCGGTGTGCATCGGTCTCGTCCGCGTCCCGGGCCCCGGAGACCTTGCAGTACGGCGTCCATCGCACGGGCGAAGGGGCCGGGTCGACGCACCGTGGACGATGACGGCCGACCCGGAAGGCAACGAGTTCCGCGGCCTCGGCCGAGGCTGACAGGCACTCCGCCGGCTCGCCACGGTGATGCGGCAGCGCGCGGCGCCCGGGCGCCGCGCGACAGCGACACCGCGGTTCAGGCCGCGAAGTGACCGCCTGGTGGGGAGCCGGCCGGCCTTGACTTGTCTCGTTGCCGGTGGGCGAGCATGGTTCGGCCGGGTCGCGCTGCGCGGCTTCGGCTTCGACGACGGTGTCGCAAACGTCAGTTACTGGGTGCTTCCGGACGCCCGCGGTCGCGGTGTCGCGACCTCGGCGGTGGCAGCAGTTTCAGCCTGGGCGTTGGTCGTGGTCGGTTTCCACCGCCTGTACCTGGAGCATGCGACGCGCAATCACGCCTCCTGCGCGGTCGCCACCAAGTCCGGCTACCCACTCGAAGGAACCCAGCGCCGTGCCGCCGTGCACGACGACGGCCGGCACGACATGCATCTGCACGCCCGAATCCAAGGTGTGAGAACTACCTGGCAGTGTCAAGTAAATCTCGCACTGCCAAAGCCCCTTGCTGCCTGGCTACCTTCAGGGCCACACCCCCGCCACCCGCGCGGGCCCAGGGTTCGCGCCGTCAGAATGCAAGGAGAAAGTGCGTGTTTGAACGCATAGCCGAATTGGCGATCCGCCGGTCCCGGCTGGTACTCGTCATCACCGCCGCGGCCGTGGTGCTCATGGGAGTTCTGGGCGCCGGCGCGTTCGGCAAGCTCCTGCCCGGTGGCTTCGACGACCCGTCCTCCCAGTCCAGCAAGGCCAAGGCGGTCATCAGCGACGAGTTCGGCGGGGAGTCCAACCTGGTCCTGCTGGTCCGGGCCCCCGAGGGCGGCGTCGACGCCGAGGCCGTCAAGCGGCAGGGCGCGAAACTGGCTGCCGACCTGAAGAAGGAGGACACGGTCGCGAACGCCGTCTCGTACTGGGACACGGGCAACCCGGACCTCCGTTCCAAGGACGGCAGCCAGGCCATGGTGCTCGCCCATGTGAAGGGCGGTGACACCGAGGAGCGGGAGAACGCCAAGGAGATCATCGACGAGTACACCGGTGCGAAGGGCGCCGGGCTCACCGTCGAGGCCGGCGGCACCGCTGCCGTGGGCGACGACATGGGGACCTACTCCTCCGAGGACCTCGTCCTCGCCGAGGCGATCGCGCTGCCCCTGACCCTCCTGCTGCTCCTCCTCGTCTTCGGCAGTGTGGTCTCGGCCCTGCTGCCGCTGGTCATCGGGCTCATCGCGATCGTGGGTACGTTCGCGGAACTCTTCCTCCTCGGCAGCGCCACCAGCATCTCCATCACCGCCACCAACCTGACCACCGCCCTGGGGCTCGGCCTCGGCATCGACTACGCGCTGCTGATGGTCAGCCGGTTCCGCGAGCAGCTCGCCAAGGGTGCGAGCGTGGACGACGCCGTCCGGCACACCGTGCACACCGCGGGCCGCACGGTCGCCTTCTCCGCCGCCACGGTAGCGGTCGCGCTCGCCGCGCTGCTGGTGTTCCCGCAGTACTTCCTGCGCTCGTTCGGGTACGCCGGGGTCGGTGTCGTCGCCATCGCCGCCATCAGCACCCTGTTCGTGATGCCGGCCCTGCTCAAGGTCCTGGGGCACCGGGTCAACAAGGGTCAGCTGCCCTGGGCGAAGAACGCGAGGCGGCAGGAGTCCCGGGTCCCCTTCTGGGGTCGGCTGGCCCGTACGGCCATGCGGCGTCCCGCCCTCACCGCGCTGCCGGTGCTCGCGGTGCTGCTGCTGGCGGCGAGCCCGCTGCTGGGCATCACCATCGGCATCGCCGACGAGCGCTCCCTGCCCGAGGACGCCAAGAGCCGCCAGGTCTCGGCCGCACTGGAGAAGAACTTCAACGGCAGCGACGCGGCGGCCATCCACGTGGTCATGGACAAGGCGGTCGACAGGGCACCGCTGGACGCGTACGCGGGCAAGCTCTCGGAGCTCGACGGCGTGGTCCGCGTCGAGGCGTCCACCGGGACCTACACCGGCGGTCGGGCCACGGCGCCCGGTCCGCGCAACACCGCGCTCGGCCGCCCCGAGGCGCAGCGGATCAACGTGGTGAGCGACCTGACACCGATGTCGGACGCCGCCCAGGACCTGGTCAAGGACGTGCGCGCGGTCGATGCGCCCGAGGGGACGGGCGCCTTGGCGGGCGGCAGAGACGCCGCACTGGTCGACTCCAAGGACTCCATCACCAGCCTGATTCCGCTGGCCGGCGGCCTGATCGCCCTCACCACCTTCATCCTGCTGTTCCTGTTCACCGGCAGCGTGGTGCAGCCGCTGCGGGCGCTGGTGCTCAACATCGTCAGCCTGGGAGCGGCCCTCGGCGTCATGACGTGGATGTTCCAGGACGGCCACCTCTCCGACCTGTTCGGCTTCACGCCGCAGCCGATGGAGGTGTCGATGACGCTGCTGATGTTCTGCATCGCCTTCGGCCTCTCGATGGACTACGAGGTGTTCGTCACCAGCCGGATCAAGGAGCTGCACGACGAGGGCGCGGACAACGAGACCGCGGTGGTCAACGGGCTCGGGCACACGGGACGCATCGTCAGCGCGGCGGCCTGTCTGCTGGCGGTGAGCTTCTTCGCCTTCGGGACGGCCGGCATCAGCTACATGCAGATGTTCGGGCTGGGCAGCGGACTGGCCATCCTCATCGACGCCGTCGCCGTCCGCGGCGTGCTCGTGCCCGCCGCGATGCGCGTGCTCGGCCGCTCGGCCTGGTACGCGCCACCGTTCCTGCGCAAGGCGCACGACCGCTTCGGCCTCAGCGAGGGCGGCCACGAGCCGGCGAACCTGGCACGGCGGACGTACGAGAAGGACCCCACGGGAGTCTGATCCCGGCGCCGGTGATCACCCCGGCGGTGCCCGGTCCCGGCAGTGACAGTCGTGTCACTGCCGGGACCTTCGTCCTCCGCGTCCGCGGGGCGTGTGCGGGCAGCGGATGCGTACCCCGGGTGTCTGCAGGAACCTGGAACCATGACAGAACCGCTCGTACCCCCTCAGGAGACCCCTCCCGTCGAAGGCTCCACGGCGGAGGCACACGAGGAGCGCCCAGACGGCGGTATCTGGGAGCACCCCCGGATCTGGACGTGGATCATCCTCATCGGTGCGGCGATCTTCGCCGGCTACTTCGTCGCCCGCGCCGTGTCACTGATGTGACCGGCTCCGTCCGTCAGCCGAAGTCGTCGGGGACGATGCGGAGCTTCTGTGCGATGCGCGCGAGGGCCTTCTGGTCGGTGGTGTTGAGCGAGTCGAGGACGACGCGGCGTACGGAGCGCAGGTGGGTGGGGGCTGCCTGGTCCACGGTGTCGAAGCCGGTGTCGGTGAGTTCGGCGAGCGTGTAGCGGCCGTCCGCCGGGTCCGGGGCCCGTACGATCCAGCCCCGCTGTTCACAGCGTTTGACGACGTTGGACAGGCGG
Source organism: Streptomyces sp. NBC_01723 (assembly GCF_036246005.1). Classification (NCBI taxonomy): domain Bacteria; kingdom Bacillati; phylum Actinomycetota; class Actinomycetes; order Kitasatosporales; family Streptomycetaceae; genus Streptomyces; species Streptomyces sp. NBC_01723. Next base: position 811,751 of record NZ_CP109171.1, on the reverse strand, counting down.
GAGAGGGACCCGCTGGCGAGGAAGGCGAGTTCTCCCATGCGCAGCTTGCGCTGCGGAGCCTCGGAGAGGTGGCTGAGTACGAGGTACTCGAACAGGGTGAGGCCGTGCTCCTGCCGCAGCGGCGACTCCAGCTTGCCGGGCAGCAGCAGGACGAGGGAGATCAGCCCCGTCCACGCCGCCTTCTCCTGTTCGTCGAGCCATCGCAGCTCCTGATCGTCCTCGTGTTCTCCGGTGCCGCCCACGGGCCCTCCCGTCATCACTTTGCGCTTGAAGTCATCGCTTGCTAGTCTCACTTTACGCGTGAAGTCATGCGGTAGGAAACGCGGCCCTGCGGGCAGGAAGAAGGACCACCATGAGCACCGTCACTTTCGGCATCACTCCGGGCTTCGGTGAGAAGCTCCACGAGGCCCTCGGCTACAGCGGAGCCGTCCGCGTCGGCGACCGGGTGGAGATCTCCGGTCAGGCCGGGGTGGACGACGATCTGGTCATCCCCGACTCGCTGGAGGACGAGATCGTCCAGGCCTTCGACAACGTGGAGCGCACGCTCGCCACGGTGGGCGCGACGTGGAAGGACGTCATCCACGTCAACTCGTACCACAAGGTCGCACCGGGCGACGACGTCATCGGCGACGACCACAACAGGGTGATGGCCGAGCAGTTCCGCCGTCGCCTCGGCGGCCGCGCGCCGATCTGGACCGAGACCGGCGTCACCGTCCTCGGCCTCGCCGCCATGCGCGTGGAGATCCGCGTCACCGCCATCGTCGGATCCGGGGACTGAACGGTGAGGCACCGCGCTAAGCATGCTGCTCCGTGTAGTGCCTCCGGAGCAGGTCCGTTCCCCAGTCGTGGCGGACGTGGCGCCAGACCGAGTGGGCGTGGTTGCCGTCGTCCTGGGTGTTGTCGTACTCGATGAGGAAATCCGGGGCGCGGACGCAGTAGTAGTGCCGGTCGCCGGGGACGAGGCCGCCGGCCCAGGCGAAGGAGACCGAACCCAGTCCGCGGGTCACTGCGTCCGACCAGCACTCCTGCGCGTAGGCCGCGGGCGCGCGGTCGAGATAGCGGCGCACCAGCGACTCCAGGAGGCGCTGCTGACCGGGCCTCATGCGGTCGTGGGTCAGGCCGTCCGGCAGGACGGCCGGATCGGCGAAGGGATCGTCCCGGGTCAGGATGTCGTCCGGCGGCGTGGCGGCGAAGACCGCCTCGGCCCGCGCACCGCCGTCCAGGCCCGTGATCAGCTCCCTGGCCAGGTCTTCCTCCGGGCCCAGGAGCCGGCGGCCGGCTTGGGGGCCGCTGCCGACGCGGGCCGGTTCCGAGCCGACGAAGTGCGGCGTCACCCGGATCCCGACCGCCGTGACCAGGACGTGCACCGCGAGGTGGTGGCCGTTCATCCGCCAGCCCCACGGTTCGTCGCCGTCCGGGTCGCCGAGCAGTCGCACCCAGTAGCGGTCCGCGCCGACGGACCCCTGCTGGGCGCGGCGATGCCGTTCCACCTCGATCGCCCCGCGCGCCAGCTCCGCTCCCGGCACGCTGTGCGCCGTGGCCAGGAGCGCGTCGACCGCCTCGCGCTGCCCGGCGTCGAGCCCTTCGGTGGAGAGCCCGGGGCGCGGGCCCGGCAGGTAGGTCCACTCGCGCAGCTCCGGCGCGTCCAACCGGTCGGGCCCTGAGCGCAGTTCACGCACCTGCTCCGGCTCCAGGGCGGCCAGCAGCACATGCGCCGCCTCCCGCATCCCGGAGGCGATGTGCTTCGACGGCATCTCGCCCACGCTTCTCCTCCCGCTGACGGCCACACGGCCGACGACGGGCTTCATTCTGCGCGCAGAATCCCGCACCCGCATGCCTCCGCGGTCAGGAAGCGTTCACCCCGCACGCGCCCGCCGTCGCCCTCGGACGTACCGGACGTGTCACTGGTACCGGCCGGCGCCGCACCCGACAGCCGGCCCGCACACCCGGCCGGCGGCCAGGATGTGGTCGTAGCGGCCCGGGAGATCCGCGCACTGGCCTCGTACGACGGCCCGGGCCGACGCAGGGTGCCGGGCACCCGCCCGGCTCTCTGCCGGAGTGGGTGCACGCTGAGCCGGGCCGGGTGTCAGTGCTCCCCGCCATACTCGTGCCGCGGCGCCACCCGGGCACCGTGACACGAGGGGAGCAACATGGCTGAGGTTCTGGTCTTCCACCACGGACACGGACTGACCGCCGGCGTCCGCGAGTTCGCCGAGCGGTTGCGGCGGGCCGGACACACCGTCCAGGCCCCGGACCTGTACGAGGGGCAGGTGTTCGACACCCTTGAGGAGGGCATCGCCTACGCCCGGAACACCGGCTTCGACACGATCGCCGCGCGCGGAATCGCCGCGGCGGAGCAGCTGCCGCCGGAGCTTGTCCATGTCGGTTTCTCACTCGGCGTCCTGCCGGCGCAGAAGCTGGCGCAGACCCGCCCCGGCGCGAAGGGCGCGCTGCTGCTCGAGTCGTGCGTCCCGGTCGCCGAGTTCGGCGGCGCCTGGCCCCGGGACGTCCCGGTCCAGGTCCACGGCATGGACGCGGATCCCTACTTCGCCGGGGAGGGCGACGTGGACGCCGCCCGCGCGCTCGTGGAGACGGCGACGGACGGCGAGCTGTTCCTCTATCCGGGCGACAGGCACCTGTTCACCGACAGCAGCCTGCCGTCCTATGACGAACGAGCCGCGGAGCAGGTCGCCCGTCGAGTGCTCGGCTTCCTCGACCGCGTCAAGTAGAAGGCACCTCGCGGACCGCCGGTGAGGCGGCGAACAGCGCGTGCACGGCCGCCCGGACCTGAATGGCGACCACCTCGGGGGTGGAGGCGTCGAGCTTGCCGTCGAGATGCAGGAACGCGAGGCCGTGGGAATGGTCGACGTCCCCCGCCGGGGCGCGCGTTCGGCGGCCGAATCGAGGAAGGCCCGCATGTCGGCCAGGTGGAGCGAGGTGTGGAACATCGCCGCGCCGTGGGCGACGAACCGGGACAGCGCGGCGAGCGTGGTCTGCACGGCGACGACGGCGGTGGCGGCGACGGGCAGGGCGACCCGGCCGCCGGCCGCCAGCCAGGCGAGGGTGGCCCAGGGCCCAGCAGGAAGACACCGCCCAGCGCGCTGGTGGAGAGCACGATGCGCAGCGAGCGCGGGGCCGCGGTCAGGGTGCGCCGGTCGATGCGGTCGGACAGCGCGCGGTACCAGTACAGGAGGTAGCCGGTCATGCCGTTGGCGCGGACCTCGTCGCCGTGCCGCGAGTAGGTCGCCCACCAGCGCATCATGGTCCGGACGTTGCGGTCGCCGACGTTGAGGTAGTGGGTCTCGTACGTGACGCGTGCGGACAGCACGGCCCCGGCGCCGGCCGGCAGGAGCAGGGGCAGCATCAGCGGGTGCAGCGCGGTGACGACTCCGCTCGCGGCGGCCATCCGGATCAGGGCGGACATGAACCGCTGGGCGTCCTGGACCGTCAACCGGGTGCGGGTCACGCCGACTTGGCAGCCTCCTGCCGGTCGGCGAACCCGTCCTCGCCGTACGCCGAGGACTCCACCCGCGCCAGTGGGTTCTTGCCGTGCATCCCGCCGAAGGCGATAGCGGCCGGCGGCGGAGGGGGCGGCGTTCCCTCGTTCGCGGTCGAGGCGTGAGTCGCAGTCACCTGCGTCCCTCCTGAAGGTCGGTACCGCGCCCGGACGGCTCGGTGGTGCCCGGCACGACGACGCGGACCCGGAATCGAACGCGCTCGATTCCGGACGCGCTGGACCCCTTGCCGCACAAGGGAGCGAACGGGGCGGCTCATTGCTGGCGCCGGTTCCGCCCGCGCGGACGTGGCCGAATCGCCGATGGTGGCCGGAGCGTCCGTCAGGGGAGGCGGCCGACCGATGAGTTCCGGGCCCTGTCGGGGTCTTGGTTCGCAGGACCGCTGACAGACTGACGCTGTCGCACTCGAAGGAGAGGCATGGCAAAGCTCATCTACTCGATGGTCACCTCGCTCGACGGCTACGCCGAGGCGGCCGACGGCGACCTCGGCACCGGGGCCGAGGACCCGGAGGTGCACAGCTTCATCAACGACCTCTTCCGCCCCGTCGGCACCTACCTCTACGGCCGGCGGATGTACGAGACGATGGTCTATTGGGAGACCGCGCACACCGAGCCCGACCAGCCGCCGCACATCCTGCAGTACGCCCGTGACTGGCAGGCCGCCGAGAAGGTCGTGTACTCCACGACGCTCGAGTCGGTGTCCAGCGCGAAGACCCGGATCGAGCGGACCTTCGACCCGGAGGCGGTGCGCCGGCTCAAGGCCGAGGCCGAGGCCGACCTCACCGTCGACGGCCCCAACCTCGCGGCCCAGGCGATCGCGGCCGGTCTGGTGGACGAGTACCACCTGTTCATCACCACCAGCGTGGTCGGCGGCGGCAAGCGGTTCTTCCCCGACGGCGTACGCCTCGATCTGGAAATGGTCGAGGAGCGTGCCTTCGACAGCGGACTGGTCTACGCGCGCTACCGGACCCGCTGAACCGCACCGGCCGGTCTCACCGGTCGCGGACGCCCGGGCGAAGGTGGCCCGCCTCGCTCCTCTGCGAAGACGCGTCAGCGAGGCGACGCGTGAGCGGGTGCGGGAGGCCGCCCGGCAACTCGGCTACGTGCCGCACGCCGTGGCGCGGGCCCTGCGGGCCGGACGCAGCGGGATCGTGCTGCCGACCGCGCCGGCGGTCGCGGTGGGGCCCCTCTTCGCGCACGTTCGCCGAGTTGCAGCAGGAGCTGTCCGCACTGGGCCACACGGCCGTGCTCTACGGCCCCACCGGCGCCCGGCGCCCGGGGCGCGGCCGCCGGCCGCCGCTGGGCCGAACTGCGGCCCGACCCGTCCCGTCGCTGGACGGGCCCCTGCCGAGAGTTCGGCAGGGGCTCTGAACGGGGACCCTACTTCAGGTGTCGTGTGAAGAACTGGGCCGCGGAGTCACCCGCGAACCGCGGGACGCCGGTGTGCCCGCCCATGTTGGCGTGCAGGGACTTCTCCTTGGAACCGAAGGCGTCGAACAGGTCCAGGGACGCCTGACGGTCGTTGCCCTCGTCGTCCCACTGCAGCAGGACGTGCAGCGGAATAGAGACCTGCCGGGCCTCTTCGAACATGACGCGAGGCACAAGACTCCCTGCGAACAGGCCGGCGGCCCTGATGCGCGGCTCGACCACCGCCAGCCGGACGCCGATGGAGATCACTCCTCCCGAGTACCCGACCGGACCGCCGACCTCGGGGAGCGACAGGAAGGCGTCCAGCGCGGCCTGCCATTCCGGGACCGCCTTGTCGACCAACGGGAGGACGAGGGCGTCGACAGTCTCGTCGGGGACCGGCCGCCCGGCCTGCATGGCCCGGCGCAGGTCGGTGCGGGCCTGGTCGAGGGCGGGCCAACCGGGCCGGTCGCCGCTTCCGGGGAGCTCGATGGTGGCCGTGGCGAAGCCTTCCGCCGCGGAGTGCCGGGCCCGAGCCGCCAGCCGGGGGTACATCCTGCGCAGCCCGAGCGGGGGGTGGCCGAGCAGGATCAGCGGCACCGGTGCGGAAGCGGACGCGGTTTCGGGCGTCCACAGGAAGCCGGGGATCTCACCGAGGGTGAATGCGCGTTCGAGGACGCCGTCGTCGAGGCGTTGCTCGGAAGTGACATGCATGGTCGTGCCTTTCGGGAGTGCACTGGAACGGCGCTCCCGGACGACCTGCCTATCGCCCGGCCGTGACCCCCGAGGGGAGCACCCATGTCGATACAGTGTTCACGGGTACCACCTCCTCGCTCTCTCGCACGGCCTCCGGGAATGTAGCAGTGGCCGACACCCGTCTGCCAACGCTTACTTCGGAGCCTCCCCGAGCGGCGCCACGAGGACTCGGCCACGCCACCCCGGACATGCCTCAGCGCCCCGGTCGTGGCCCCGCTGGATGCTCACCGCGGGCTGGTCCGCCGTCCAGACCGCCGACCTCGACGTTCTGCGCTGCTACGTTCGCTTTTCCGTGCATACGCGCCGGCAGGTGAACCCCTCCTACCGCCAGGCGTGGGCGCCCACGAGTTCCTCGGAGATCTGCCAGACGCGCCGCGCGTCCTCCGTACCGCGCAGGCGGCCGTACAGCTTCTGCTCCGCCGGCGGGCCGCCCAGGTGTCCGGGCCCGCTCGGTCCGTAGAAGCCGCCGCCCGTGGCCCCGGGTTCGGGGGCCGTGGCGGCGTGCAGGGCGGGCAACTGTGCCGTGTGCACCGTTCCGACGACGACGCCGCGCGTGGACAGGGCCCGGATCAGGCGTACGCCCAGCGTGTCCTGGGCGCGGCCGACCTCGGGACGGGCGGCGAGCAGGCTCGTCGGTGCGACTCCCGGGTGGGAGAGGTTGCTGGTGATGCCCCAGCCCGCCGCTTCGCTGCGCCGGTGGAGTTCGAGGCCGAAGAGACCGAAGGCGATCTTCGACTGGCTGTAGGCGCCCATGCCGTCGTAGGAACGCTCCCAGTTCAGGTCGTCCCAGTTGATGGCGTTGCGGTTCGCCGCGACGCTGATCTGGGACGTCACGCGGGCCCGCCCGGCCCGTAGCAGGGGGAGGAGATGGTTGACCAGGGCGAAGTGCCCCAGGTGGTTGGTGCCGAACTGCAGCTCGAAGCCGTCGGCCGTCGTCCGCCGGTCGGGCGGGGTCATGACGCCGGCGTTGTTGACGAGGAGGTGGATGGGGCGGTCCTCGTCCAGCAGCGTCCTGCCCAGCTCCGCGACGGAGGCGAGCGAGGAGAGGTCGAGGGCGCGCAGGGACACGTCCGCGCCGGGGACCCGCTCCCGGATTCCGGCGGCCGCCCGTTCGCCCTTGCGTGGATTGCGGACCGGCATGACGACCTGCGCGCCGGCGGCGGCCAGACGCGTCGCGATGCCGAGTCCGATCCCGTCGCTCGCTCCGGTCACGACGGCGCGCCTCCCGGTCAGGTCGGGAACGGTGATGTCCATGTCCTTGCGTGGCATGTCTGCTCCCCACGATGTCGTTGCCTCCACCGTCACCCAGGCGACCGGACCCATCCAGGGACTCCCGATCCACCGATGCGCGCGGTCGCGCGGCGTCGCCGGAGAGGGGGATCGGCGGACCGTGGATAAGCGCGGACGCGCACGCTAGAAAGGGACCGGTACGAGAGGGAGACAGCGTATGGAGATCGACCGGGCCGGGCTCGCGGCGTTCCTGCGGCGCCGCCGGGAGCTGCTGCAACCCGAGGACGTCGGCCTCCCGCGCGGACCGCGGCGCAGGACCAGCGGGTTGCGCCGCGAGGAGGTCGCCGAGCTGTGTCACATGTCGACCGACTACTACGCCCGGCTTGAGCGCGAGCGCGGCCCGCAGCCGTCCGAGTCGATGATCGCCTCGATCGCGCAGGGGCTGCACCTCTCCCTCGACGAGCGGGACCACCTGTTCCGCCTCGGTGGCCACGCTCCGCCCGCCCGGGGCACGGGCGCCGTCGACGAGCACATCGGCCCCGGCCTGCTGCGCATCCTCGACCGGCTGGACGACACGCCGGCGGAGGTCGTCACCGAGCTGGGGGAGACGCTGCGCCAGACCCCGCTCGGCATCGCCCTCACCGGCGACACGACCCGCTACACCGGCCCCGCGCGCAGCATCGGCTACCGCTGGTTCACCGACCCGGTCACCCGCCGGCTCTACGCGCCGGAGGATCACGCGTTCCTCTCCCGGATGTTCGCGTCCGGGCTGCGCGAGGTCACCGCCCTGCGGGGCCCCGGCTCCCGGGCCGCCCACTACGCCGAGCTGCTCCTCGCCCGGAGTGACGAGTTCCGCGCTCTGTGGGACAAGCAGGAGGTCGGCGTCCGGCCCCACCACGTCAAGCGCTACAGCCATCCGGAGGTCGGCGCCCTCGAACTGAACTGCCAGACGCTCCTCGACCCGGACCAGTCACACCGACTGCTCGTCTACACGGCGGTCCCGGGCAGCGAGAGCCACGACCGGCTGCGCCTCCTCGCGGTCATCGGGCCGCAGGCGCGCGCACTGCGCTGACCAGGGCCCGGCGCCCGTCGACCGCTGTGCCGACGGTCACCGTCACAGGAACCGGCGGATGGGCTGAACGGCCGCCTCGCGGGCGCGCTGGAGCAACGGACGCCGCTTCCAGGCGCCCTTGCGGATCGGTTCGGCTGCCGCCTTGTCGGCGTCGAAGTGGGCGTCCAGGCCGGCGGTGAACTCCGCGTCCAGGACGGCCAGCATGACTTCCTCGTCGTGGTCGAGGGAGCGCCGGTTGAAGTTGGTCGACCCGACGAGGGCGGCCGTACGGTCCACGGTGATGACCTTGGCGTGCATCATGGTCGGCTGGTACTCGTAGACCTTCACCCCGCAGGCGAGGAGATCGTCGTAGTAGTGCTGTCCGGCCAGCCGGCAGACGCGCTTGTCGGTGTGCGGGCCGGGCAGCAGGATCTCCACCTCCACGCCGCGTCGTGCGGCGGCGCACAGGAGTTCGATGAAGTAGCTGTCCGGCGAGAAGTAGGCGGTGGTCAGCCGGAAACGCTCCTCGGCGGACTCGATCATGACCCGGATCAGGGTCTGCATGTCCTGCCAGCCGAAGCTGGCCGAGCCGCGCACCACCTGCACCACCGCGTCGCCGTGGGGCTGGTGGGGGGTGAAGCGGTCGCGGTCGTCGAAGAGTTCGTCGTGGCACTCGGCCCAGTTCTGCGCGAACGCGGCCGCGATGCCGTCCACGGCCGGTCCCCGCACCTGGACGTGGGTGTCCCGCCACTCGCCGGGGTTGCGGGCGTCGCCGCACCACTCCTCGGCGATGCCCACGCCGCCGGTGAAGGCCACCTGCTCGTCCACGACCAGGACCTTGCGGTGGCAGCGGTGGTTCTGCTTGAGCGGCGACAGGTGCGCGGGCTTGCGGAACCAGGCCACCTGGACGCCGACCCGGTCCATCTCGGCGAGCAGGTCGCTGTCGATGAGCCGGCTGCCGAAGCCGTCGAGGAGCAGCCGCACGCGCACGCCGGCCCGGGCCCGCTCCGCGAGGGCGTGCGCGAATTCGCGCGCGATCTCGCCCTTCCAGTACACGAACGTCATCATGTCCACGGTGTGCTCGGCGGAGCGGATGGCGTCGAGCATGGCCGGGAAGATCTCGTCCCCGTTGCGCAGCGGAAGCAGCGCGTTGCCCTCGGTCGCCGCGATGCCGATCAGACGCTCCAGGCGGCGCCGTATCCGCACGGCTCGTTCCGTCACCGCACCGTCGTCCGCCGCACGGACGGAGGCCGACGGGACCTCCTGGACACTGGTCATCCCTGTTTCCTTTCGAAGCGCGCAAGGGGAAGCGACAGTTCCCGGTGAACCCGCCCCTGAGCCGTCGGCCGATGCCGACGACGCTGCGTCTGCCCTGTCCGCCGCCGTGCATGCGCGTCGTCCCGTGAGGCGTGGGCCGGGCCGCCGGAATAACCGGAGGCGTGGTGGCCGCGGCACGGCTAGCATCCGCTGTCGGACTCCCGCCGCCGACCGATCGAGGAAACCGCCCATGTCGCGCCGCCCGACCGTTTCGATCGAGGAGTTCTCCGTCTCCGACCCCGGGGCAGGCCCCTACGGGATCACCGCCGGACCCGACGGCGCGGTGTGGTTCACCATGGTCCACCACGGGCGGATCGGGCGCGTCGCCCCCGACGGTGCCACCGACTCCCACGCCCTGGAACCGGCCTCCGGCGGACCGTCGACCATCACGGCGGGGCCCGACGGCGCACTGTGGTTCACCGAGTTCCGCGGCCACCGGATCGGCCGGATCACCACGGCCGGGGAGGTCGTCTCGTTCCCGCTGCCCACGCCGGACGCCGGGCCGTTCGGGATCGTGGCGGGCCCGGACGACGCGCTGTGGTTCACGGAGGCGAGCGCCGACCGCATCGGCCGGATCACGACCCACGGTCGGGTCACCGATTTCCCCCTCCCCGTCTCGGGTGCCTTCCCCTCGGGCATCGCCGCCGGCCGGGACGACCGGCTGTGGTTCACGATGAACCAGGCGAACGCGATCGGCGCCATCGCTCTCGACGGCGCCGTCGACGTCCATCCGCTGCCGACACCGGACGCCGCCCCCGTGGGCATCGCGGCCGGGGCCGACGGCGCCATGTGGTTCGTCGAGATCGGCGCCGGGCGGATCGGCCGGATCACCCCGGACGGCACGATCGACGAGTTCGCCCTGCCCGACCTCGGGTCCCGCCCGCACGCCATCGCCGCCGGCACCGACGGCAGCTGCTGGTTCACCGAGTGGGGAGCCAACCGGGTCGGGCGGATCACCCCCGACGGGCAGATCGACGAGTACGACCTCCCCACCCCGGCCTCGGAACCCCACGGCATCGTCCAGGGACCGGACGGTGCGATCTGGACCGCCCTGGAGAACGGGACGATCGCCCGCCTGACGGCACGCTGACCCAGGGGCCGGTTCAGCGCTGGGCCAGCAAGCCGTGGACCAGGGCCCGGAGGCCGTCCAGGTAGGTGCCCCCGGCGGTCAGTGACGCCCAGCGGCCGGCGACCTCGGCCAAGCGGGGCAGTCCGTCCGCGTCGAGGCGACGTCCGAGCCGGTGAGCGGCGGGGCCGGCGCCTGGCAGGTCGCCACGTTCCACGTGGAGAGCGATGCCGACGTCCACGCCGACCACTGGGAGATGCATCCGGAGGCCGACGAGGCGGTGTGATGTCCATCACGCTGCGCGCCGGCACCCGCCTGGAGAAGCGCACCGGCCCCGCCGGGGACCCGCCGGCCCACTGACTCCGTGCCACGCGTCGCTTCGCCCGCGCCGATGACTTTCCGTCCCGCCGCCGGTCAGCACTCCTACGTACACGTGCGGCAAGGAGGAGAGACCGATGTCAAGTCTCATGGTGGACTTCATCATCTCGCTCGACGGCTACGGGGCCGCGGACGGATGGCCGGGCTTCTGGGGCATGGAGGGGCCCGAGTACCTCGCCTGGCTGGAGGAGGATTCGCACAAGGAGTACACGACCCTCATGGGCGCCACGACGTACCGGCTCATGTCGGGGTTCGCCGCCCAGATGCCCGACGACCCGGGGATGGCCCTCCTGGCCGCGACGCCCAAGGTGGTGTTCTCCTCGACCCTGGAGGCGCCGCTGTCGTGGTCCAGTACGGAGCTGAACCGCGAGGAGCCCGTGGCGGCCGTACGGGAGATGAAGCGTGACGGGCGCCCGCTGCGCACCCTCGGCAGCCTCACCCTGTGCCGGTCGCTCATCGCGGCGGGCGTGGTCGACCGCTTCCGCGTGGTCGTCTTCCCGGTCATCACCGGCGCCACCGGGAAGGACCGCATCTTCGACGGCTATCCCGACCTCGCCCTCGACATGGTCGAACACCGCACGTTCGACGGCGGGCTCCAGTTGCTGGAGTACGTCCCCAGGGTCCTGGACGGGCCGCCCGGCGCCGGCGACTAGGGCCGGCCCGTGCCGAGCGCGAGCATCGCCTCGGCGACCTCGTCGGCCGACGCGTCGGGGATCGCGGTCGCCGCGTCCTCCAGCACGAGCAGCCGGGCGCCCGGGATCTCGCGGGCGATCGCCTCGGCGTTGCCGACGGGGAAGAACGGGTCGCGGCGGCCGTGGACGACGAGTGCGGGGATCGCGATCCCGGGCAGCCGCTCCCGCCAGCGGGGCGCGCAGTCGAGCGCGGAGAAGACCATGCCGAGCTGGTTGGCCAGCTGCACGGGGGGTTCGGTTCCGGGCGTGCGGTCCCAGACGCGCGCGGCCGTCGTGCCCGCGGCGTCGGGGTCGTCGCCGAGGATCGCCGCACCGGCGGCGGCGAACTCCGCCACCGCCTCCCGGTCGGTCCAGTCCGGCATGGGATGCGCGAACAGGCGGCCCATCGTCGCGGCGTCGTGGTCGGGGAGGTCGTCGTCGGGCGGGCCGGGAGCGACCGCGCGGGTGCCGGCCAGGGTGAGTGCGGAGAACGCCTCCGGATGGTCGAGGGCGGCCACCTGGGCGACCATCCCGCCGACGCCGATCCCCGCGAGATGCGCGGGCCCGCCGCCCAGGGCCTGCGCGAGCGCCGCCGCGTCGGAGGCGAGGTCCCGCAGGGTGTAGGCGGGCGCCTCCGGATCCGCCGTCGTCGACTCGCCGCTGTCGCGCAGGTCGTAGCGCACCACGCGCCGACCGCCGGCGGCCAGTCGCTCGCAGAGCGCGTCGGGCCAGGACAGCATCGTCGTCCCGCCCGCGAGCAGCACGAGGGGCGCGTCGTCGTCACCGAACGACTCGACGCCCAGGGTCACTCCGTTGGCGTTGACGGTACTCATCGGACCACCGTATCCGGCGTTGAGCGGCCCGGCCGGTCCGACGGGCGAGGGCGGGGGAGGGGCCTCCACGCCCACGTCGCCCCGCGCCGGCCGAGGGAGGCAATAATCCGTGCGTGACTCTCACCCCGCGACGCCTCGCCCTGGCCACCCTGGACCGGCAACTCCTGCTCGAACGCGAGCGCCTGGACGTGGCGGAGGCGGTGCGCCGGGTCTGCGCGCTGCAGGCGCAGTCACCGGCGTCGCCTTACCTGGCGCTGTGGAACAGGGTGCGGGACTTCGCGCCGGAGGACCTCGACGCGGCGTTCGCGGAGCGCCGGATCGTCAAGGCGAGCCTGATGCGGATCACCCTGCACGCCGTGCACGCCGAGGACTACGCGCCCTACCGCGCGGCGATGCTGAGCACCCTGCGCGCCTCCCGGCTGTACGACCGCCGCTTCACCTCGACGGCGCTGACCCCCGCCGACGCCGACTCGGTCCTTCCGGAGCTGGCCGGGTTCCTCGGCCGGCCCCGCACCGGCGCCGAGGTGGAGCAGGAGGTCACCGCGCGGTTCGGCGAGGACGCGCACCGCGTGTGGTGGGCGCTGCGCACCTACGCGCCGATACATCACGGGCCGACCGGCGGACCCTGGTCGTTCACCGCGCGCAACGCCTACCTGGCCGCCCCGGCGGACGCCGAGAACGGTCCGGGGGAGGCGGCCGCGGGGGTGCGGCGGCTGCTGCTCTCCTACCTGCGGGCGTTCGGGCCCGCCACGGCCCAGGACTTCGCCCGCTTCACCCTGCTGACGCGCGGCGCCGTCGACGGGGCGCTGCACGAACTCGGCGACCGGGTGGTGCCGGTGGCGGGCCGGGGCCGCGCCGCCCTGTACGACCTGGCGGACGCCACCGTGCCGGCCGAGGACACCGAGGCCCCGCCCCGGCTGCTGCCGATGTGGGACAGCACCCTGCTCGCGCACGTCGTACCGGGACGGTTCCTGCCTCCCGAGTACCGCCCGGCGGTCGTCCGCCGCAACGGTGACGTGCTGCCCTGCCTGCTGGTCGACGGCCGCGTCGCCGGGGTGTGGCGCACGGTCGACGGCGGATTGGAACTGACCGCCTTCCACAAGCTCGGCAAGGCCGCGTGGCGCGGCGTGACCGAGGAGGCGGAGAAACTCTCGGCGCTGCTCGCCGACCGCGATCCGGCCGTGTACCGGCGCTACGGACACTGGTGGGAAAAAGGGCTCCCGGGTGCCGAACACGTGACCGTGAAGGGCTGATCCCGGTCGGGGTCGGATTTTCCGAGAACCAGGTAAAATTACGCCAAAGGCGCCATTGTGGTGCCTTGATCACTACTTGATCAACAGACCGCTCTTTTCGCGTCGTCCGGGAGGGGTCGCCATGGATCCGTGGCTGATCTGGTTGATCGTTTCGGCGGTCCTGATCGTGGCGGAGATATTCACTCTGACCGCCGCGCTCGGAATGCTGGGTGCGGCCGCGCTGATCACGGCGGGATCCGCCGCGGCCGGCCTTTCGCCGCCTTTCCAGTTCCTGCTCTTCACCGTCGTCGCCACGGTCACCCTGCTGTTCGTGCGCCCCGTCGCCGTACGCCATCTCCTGCAGCCCCAGACCGAGCGGTTCGGCGTGGAGGCGCTGGTCGGCAAGGCCGCGTACGTCGTCTCCGAGGTGACGGGCATGGACGGCAGGGTCCGTATCGGCGGTGAGGAGTGGAGCGCCCGTTCCTACGACGAGACGCTGGTGATTCCCCGCGGGGCGAAGGTCGACGTAATGGAGATCAGCGGCACCACCGCATTCGTCTATCCCCGGGAGTGACCATGGAATTCTCGGCGTTCCTGATCGCCGGTGTGATCGTCGCGCTTCTCGCGGTGTTCACCGTGGTGCGGGCGGTTCGCATCGTGCCCCAGGCCCGTGCCCGCAACGTCGAACGGCTCGGCCGCTACCATCGCACGCTGAAACCGGGGCTGAACCTCGTCATCCCCTACATCGACCGGGTCTATCCGGTGATAGACCTGCGCGAACAGGTCGTCTCCTTCAAACCGCAGCCGGTCATCACCGAGGACAACCTGGTCGTCGAGATCGACACCGTGCTGTATTTCCAGGTGACCGATCCACGCGCGGCCTTCTACGAGATAGCGAATTTCCTCCAGGCGGTGGAGCAGCTCACCGTCACCACCCTGCGCAACGTCGTGGGTTCGATGGACCTGGAGAAGACCCTCACCTCGCGCGACACCATCAACAGCCAGCTCCGCGGCGTACTGGACGAGGCCACCGGGAAATGGGGGCTGCGCGTGAACCGGGTGGAGATCAAGGCCATCGACCCGCCGCAGTCCATCAAGGACGCGATGCAGAAGCAGATGCGGGCCGAGCGCGACAAGCGGGCCGCGATCCTCGGCGCGGAGGGCCAGCGCCAGTCGCAGATCCTCACCGCCGAGGGCGACAAGCAGGCCGCCGTGCTGCGCGCGGAGGGCAACCGCACCGCCGAGATCCTCAAGGCCGAGGGGCAGTCCCGGGCCATCGACGAGGTCTTCCAGGCCGTGCACCGCAACGACCCCGACCCCAAGCTCCTGGCCTACCAGTACCTCCAGGTGCTGCCGCAGCTCGCCCAGGGTTCGGGCAGTACGTTCTGGGTCATCCCCAGCGAGGTCACCTCCGCGCTCCAGGGCGTCTCCCGCGCCTTCACCGAAGCGCTGCCCCAGTCACCCGCCACCCGCGAGAGCCGTTCGGACGACGGTGCCGCCCAGGCCGCCAACGACACGGCCCAGGCCGCGGAGGCCGCCGCCGAGGCCCTCGCCGACGCCGCCCGGGCCGACCGGGTGACCCCCGAGGCGATGCGCGCCGCTCCCGTGACCGACGACCGATGAGAACCCCGCCCGTCCATGCGAGGCCCCCATGTTCGATGTGCCCTTCTGGCTCTGGACAGTCTTCGCCGCCACCGTCGTCGTGTCGCTCACCGTCGACCTCCTGGCCCACCGCAGCGCACACGTCATCGGATTCAAGGAGGCGGCCGCCTGGAGCGGCCTGTGGGTGGGCCTGGCGCTCGTCTTCGGGGCGATCGTCTTCCTCGTCCTCGGCCCGACCGCGGGCACGGAGTACACCACCGCGTGGCTGCTGGAGAAGAGTCTCTCGGTCGACAACCTCTTCGTCTTCGCCCTGATCTTCGCCTACTTCAAGGTGCCACGCGCCTACCAGCACCGCGTCCTCTTCTTCGGCGTCATCGGGGCGCTGGTGTTCCGCGGCATCTTCCTCGCCGCCGGTGTGGCCGTGGTCAACCGCTTCACCGCCGTGCTGTTCGCCTTCGCGGCCATCCTGTTCTGGAGCGTCTACAAGATCCTCAAGGGCGAGGAGGAGAGCTTCGACCCCGGCAAGAGCTTCGCCGTCCGGCTGCTGCGCAAGATCATCCCTGTGCGGGACACCTACGCCGGCCCGAAGTTCTTCGTGAAGGAGGCCGGCAAGCACGTGGCGACGCCGCTGCTCGCCGTCGTCGCCGCGATCGAGGCGGCGGACCTGATCTTCGCCGTGGACAGCGTGCCCGCCGTGCTCGCGGTCAGTGACGACACCTTCATCGTCTACACCAGCAACGCCTTCGCCATCCTCGGCCTGCGGGCCTTGTACTTCATGCTCTCCGGGCTGCTCGACCGCTTCCACTACCTGAGCAAGGGACTGGCGATCATCCTGGGGTTCATCGGCCTCAAGCTCATCCTCCAGGCGCTCCACAAGATAGTCAGCCCCTCCGTGCCGGAGATCCCCTCGCCCGTGAGTCTGGCGGTCATCGTCGTGGTCCTGGCGGCGTCGGTGTTCCTGAGCCTGCGGCGTCCACCCGACACGGACGACGGGGACACGGGCGGTCCCGACGCGGAAGTCCCGACCTCACCCGAACATAGGAACGTAAAATAGGGGTAAAGTCTCACAAGAGGTCCCAAATCCGTTCCCAGTGCGGACGTGAGAACCATGAGCAGTCACACACAGCAGACGAAGCAGACCCGCACCGCACCGCGGCAGGCCGACGCGCAGCGCCATGACATCTGCCCCACCTGCGGTCATTCCGTCCCGGCGGAGATCACCCGCCACAAGACCCTCGGGATCTACGTCCCGGTCTGGGGGCCGGGCACCTGCCGGAACCCCGACTGCGGTACCGACGCGGACGGCCCCCGCCACTGACACCGTTCCGCCACCGGCACGCGGTGCCGAGGGGCCCGGCGCCCGCCCGGGCTCAGCCGACGGCGGGCCCCGTGACGGGCCTGCCCTCGGCGTCGTAGGGCCAGACGTTGGTCCGGCAGCCGTGCAGGCCCTTGATCTGCTGCATCATGACCGGTGCCGGCCGCCCCGCCCCGGGGCACCCCTCGTGGCCGTGGCCCAGGAAGTGCCCGACCTCGTGGTTGATGATCAGCGCCCGGTACGACGTCACGTCGTCCGCGTAGTACTGCGTGGCCAGCAGCCACCGCTTGAGGTTGACCATCACGTCCTGACCGACGTTGCAGTTGACCTCGCCGCCGGTGTCCAGGCCGTAACGGCCGCAGATCGTGTCCACCGTCCCCGCTGTGGCGAGCCGTACCCGGAAGTCGGAGGCGCCGCCCGACACCCGCCGGAACCCCACGATTTCGTCCGCCGTCCAGCCCCGCTCGTCGGCGAGGATCCGTTCGACCTCGGCCGCGACGTCCCGGGCCGGGATCCCGATGCCGTCCTCGACCTGCACCACGTAGGTCAGCGTCCGCCCGCTCCCGCCGACCCGTTCCCCGCCGCCGCCCGCGGTGGCGAACGTCCCCGGGCCGGACGACGGGATCGAACCGGGGTCGACCTTCCCCGCCTCTTCCGTCCCGTCGGTCCTCTCCTTCTCCTTCTCCGTCGTCTCGGCCTTCTGTGTCTCGACGGCGCCGCGCGGCCCGGGCCGCGCGGATGCGGCGGACGACGCGGAGGGGCCCGGCGAGCCCGCCGGGCCGGCGGAGCGGTCCGTGGCGGCTTCCCCGCCCTCCCGCAGGGCCAGACCACCGGCGAACACCAGCACCGCCCCGGCCGCGAGCACCGCCCACAGCAGACGCGACCGGACGCCCCGGCGGCGGCGCGCACCGCCGCCACGGCGGCCGCCGGACCGGCGGCGGTGCCGCCGGTCCGGCGCGGAGGAGGACGAGGGAGTCGATCGGCGCTCGTTCATGATCACGAAGCGTGCCGCGACGACGTGATCGCCCGTGGACCGCTGTTGGACCGCTGTGTAACAGCCGTCACCCGCGCGGGGACGCCCGCCCGTTCATACGCATACTGAGACCCATGCCACGGGTCCTGATCATCGAAGACGACCGCGCCGTCCGCGACGGCCTGCGCCTCGCGCTGCGCCGCCAGGGGCACGAGGTCGCCGCCGCCGCGACGGGCGAGGAAGGGCTGGAGCTGCTGCGGTCGTTCCGGCCCGACGCCGTCGTCCTCGACCTGATGCTGCCCGGCATGTCCGGCCTGGAGGTGTGCCGGCGCGCACGCGCCCACGACCAGGTGCCGATCATCATGGCCACCGCCCGCGGCGACGACACGGACATCGTCGTCGGCCTGGAGGCCGGAGCCGACGACTACGTGGTCAAGCCGGTCCGCGCCCGGGTCCTGGACGCACGCATCCGCGCGGTGCTGCGCCGCGCCGGCGGCACCGCGGACGACCAGGGCACCCCGCGCACGGAGCACCACGGCGACCTGGTCATCGACCGCGCCGGACTGACCGTCACCCACCAGGGGCGGCCCGTCGCCCTCGGCCCCTCGGAACTGCGGCTGCTGCTCACGCTGTCCGCGTCGGCGGGCCAGGTGTTCAGCCGCCAGCAGCTCCTGGAAGCGGTGTGGGAGCACAGCTACCACGGGGACGCCCGCCTCGTGGACGCCTGCGTCAAGCGCCTGCGGGCCAAGATCGGCGAGCCCGCGGGGAGCCCCCGCCACGTCCACACCGTGCGCGGCTTCGGCTACCGGTTCGGGGCCCGGTGAGGGTTCCGCGGGCGCTGCGCGCGCTGAACGGGCTGCGGGTGAGGCTGGTGGTGGCCTTCACCCTCGTCGCCGTCGTGGCCACCGTGACCACCGGCGCGCTGACCTTCCGCGAGGCACGCAACGGGGTCCTCCAGCAGAGCCAGGACACCGTGATCGAGGACTTCCGGCACCGGGTCAACACCCTGGTCCCCAACTACCGCTTTCCGCCCGACGCGGCCGATCTCCAGGCGTTCGCCGCCGACGTGGCGCGCAGCGGCCGGTCCCAGACCTGGCGGGTACTCGCCGCCTACCGGGACACCGACGCCACCTCGCGCCCCGGGGACGCCTTCCGCGAACTGTCCCCGGAGATGCGCGAGTCCGTACGCTCCCGCCGGGCCACCGTGTTCCAGCGGGTGTCGCACGACGGCCGGTCCGCACTCGTCGTCGGCATGCCGGTCACCTTCACCGGCCCGTACCCCGTCTCGGAGCGCGCCTCCGGCCTGGAGGTCTACCTGACCGTGCCCCAGCAGGAGGAACAGGGTTACGTCGACGCCCTGGTCACCGCCATCGAACGGGCCACCGTGCCGGCGCTGGCGCTGGCCGTGCTGATCGCGCTGCTGGCCGCGCGCGGGGTGCTGCGACCCGTGCGGGCACTGCGCCGGGCCACCCGCAGCATCGCCGAGGGCCGCCTGGACACCCGGCTCGCGGTGCAGGGCTCCGACGAACTCGCCGACCTGTCCCACACCTTCAACGAGACCGCCGCCGCCCTGGAGGGCTCGGTGGCGGAGCTGCGGCGCATGGAGGCCGGCGCACGCCGTTTCGCCGCGGACGTCTCGCACGAACTGCGCACCCCGCTCGCGGCGATGTCGGCGGTGACGGACGTACTCGACGAGGACGCCGCCGGACTGGACGAGGACACGGCGACGGCGGTGCGCCTCATCAGCGAGGAGACCACCAAGCTGGCCGCCCTGGTGGACGACCTGATGGAGATCTCCCGGTTCGACGCGGGGGCCGCCGCCCTGCACCTGGACGAGATCGACCTGGCGGAGTCCGTGCGGCGCACGCTCGCCTCCCGCGGCTGGCTGGACTCGGTGACGGCCGGCCTGCCCGGACCGGGCGAGCTGCGCGGCCGGGTCGACCCGCGCCGCCTCGACGTCGTCGTCGCGAACCTCGTCGGCAACGCCCTGCGGCACGGCGCACCCCCGGTCCACGTCGGCCTGAGCGCGGGGGACGAAACGCGCACCGGGGAACAGGCGGTCCTCACGGTCCGCGACCGGGGCGACGGCATCCCCGAGAGCGTCCTGCCGCACGTCTTCGACCGCTTCTACAAGTCGGACGTCGCCCGCACCCGCAGCGAGGGCAGCGGCCTCGGGCTGGCCATCACCGCGGAGAACGTACGCCTGCACGGCGGCACCGTCCGGGCGGCCAACGACCCGGACGGCGGCGCGGTCTTCACGGTCGTCCTGCCCCTGCCGCGCGACGGGGCGACGGACGCGGCCAAGGAGGACCGGACATGACACCGCCGATGACACCACGGCCCGCCCGACGCGCCCTCCCGCTCCTGCTCGCGGCGCTGCTCCCGCTGGCCGGCTGCGGCATCCCCGAGACCGGTGTGGTCGAGGCGGGTGAACCCGCGACCGGCGTCGTGGAACCGGGCGCCGCTCCCAGCCCGTCCCAGGCACAGCCCACCCCGGTGCCCGTCGCCGCCGTGCCGCTCTTCTTCGTCGACGACGGCGCCCTGGCGCCGGTGACCCGGACGGTGCCCAGCGCCACCGATCCCGGCACCATCGTCCTCATGCTGTTCAAGGGCCCGGACGACCAGGAGCGGAACAGGGGGCTGACGACCGAACTGCCGCTCACCGCCGCCGCGCCCACCGTCCGCGTCGACGGGGCGTCGGTCACCGTGCTCCTGCCGCGCGGCACCGCCAGCCTCAGCGACACGGCCGTGGACCAGCTGGCCTGCACGGTCGCCGCCGCCCGGCTGCGTCAGGACCCGTCGCTGTACCGGGCGCAGGTGACCGTGGAGCAGCCCGGTGGCCGGCTCGCGGGCCGCTCCAGCGACGACTGCCCGGCGGGCGCGGAACCGGCCCGGGCCGGGACGGGCGGCACCGACACCGCCGTGCCGCGCGCAAGCGGAACCGGTGCCCCCGGCCCATCCGGTGGCACCGGCGGTGTCGGCTGACGAACCCCGCGTCAGCGTCGGCCGCCCGGCCCTCCGCTGCCGAACCCACCGCTGCCGCCCTCGTCCCAGCGGGGCCGCTCCTGTCCGGCGGCGGTGCGGCTGCCCTGATGGCCCAGGTCGTGCGGCAGCGTCCGTTCATCGCTCTGCGGCATCTCGTCGGGCTCCCGACGCTCCCGTACCTCGCGCACCGGCCCGTCGTCGGGCAGGCGGGGCTGCTCCTCCGGAAGCGGCGGCGGAGACTCACGGCGCTTCAGACGGCTGCCGAAGGCGAACGCGCCGATCAGCAGGGCCGCCACCACGACGGCGGCCACGATCAGTCCGATGCCGAGCCCGCCCGCGCCCGCGGCCAGGTCCATTGCTGTGTCGTTCATGGCGGTCGGGTACCCGGAAATCCCGCCAGAACCCTTGGAAACACCCGGGCCCGCCGGTTTGCCGTCGCTCGCGGCGGCAACCCGCCCGGTGTGACATCGACGACGACTTCCCAGCAGGAGCTGTTCCGCTTCCTCGAGGACCGCTTCGCGTGCGCACAGGCGTGCACCGAGTGCGCCAGAGCCTGCGCGCTGCGGGCCAGCCTCGTGGACCCGGACGGAACCGAGAACCAGGAACTCGTACGGCGCCGGGGCATCATGTGCGCGGAGGTCTGCGACGCGACCTGCCGGGTGCTGTCCGAACAGAACCAGGTGGACGAGGACGCCATCCGCGTCCAGCTGGAGTGGTGCCGGCAGGTGTGCCTGGAGAGCGCCCACGTCTTCGACGCGTACCCGGGCGCCGAGGAGAGCGCGCAGGCGTGCCGCGACTGCGCCCGGGCCTGCGGAGAGTTCCTGGACACCCTGCACTGACGCCCGGGAGCGGCGGCCCCTGGGATCCGGCCGCGCGGGGCGTTAGCCTCGCGGCATGGCGGCGACGCGTTCGAACGCCGATCCGGGGCTGTTCGGCCCGGACTCGGTGACCTGGCAGGCGCACGGCGACCCCATGATGTGGATCGCCGGCATCCGCGCCCTCTACCTCCAGGCCCTGCACCCCCGCGCCGTACGGGGTGTCACGCAGAACAGCGACTTCCGGCGCGACGCCTGGGGCCGCCTGATGCGCACCGCCGGATTCGTCGGCACCACGACGTACGGCACCACGGAGGCTGCCGAGCGGGCGGGAGCCCGGGTCCGGAAGATCCACACCCTGCTCGGCGCGACCGACCCCGGCACGGGGGAGCGGTACGGCGTGGACGAACCCGCGCTGCTGATGTGGGTGCACTGCGCCGAGATCGGCTCCTACCTGCACGTCCTGCGCCGCTCCGGCTACCCCCTCACCGACGCCCACGCCGACCGCTACCTCGCCGAGCACCGGCACAGCGCCCGCCTCGTCGGCCTCGACCCCGACGCCGTACCCGCCGACCGGTCCGAGCTGGCCGCCTACTTCGACCGGGTACGGCCCGAGCTGGCCGCCGGCGCCGAGGCCCACGAGGTGGACGACTTCCTGCGCAACCCGCCCGTCCCGCCCCTGCTGGTCCCGGCCCGCGCACTGCTGTGGCGGCGGGTCGCGCATCTGGCGTACGACTCCCTACCGCCGTACGCGCACGAGCTGTACGGCAGACCGGCGCCCCCACCCGCCACCGTCACCCGGCGGCTGCGCGCCACGGGCACCCTGCTGCGCGCGATTCCCGCACGTCTGCGCTGGCAACTGCCGCCCAGACACATCCTGAGCGCGATGGCACGGCTCGGTCCGGCCGCGCGCCCGGCACCGTACAAACTCGGACGATAAGCCGCCGTACTGGACCGGCCAGGGGAGGGCGCGGACTGCTACGGGGGCGGGCAGCGAGACGGGGGACACCACGCTGATCCAGGGCCGGTACCGGCTGCTGGAGCGGATCGGGCGCGGCGGCATGGGCGAGGTCTGGCGGGCGAAGGACGAGTCACTGGGCCGTCGCGTCGCCGTCAAGTGCCTCAAACCGCTGGGCACCCAGCACGACCAGTAGTTCACCCGCGTGCTGCGGGAGCGGTTCCGGCGCGAGGCCCGGGTGGCCGCCGCGCTCCAGCACCGCGGGGTCACCGTCGTCCACGACTTCGGCGAGTGGGACGGCGTGCTCTTCCTGGTCACGAGCTGCTGGAGGGCCGGGACCTGAGCCGGCCCTCCTCAAGGACAACGGCCACGGCCCGCTGCCGGTCCCCGACGTCGTCGACATCGCCGAACAGGTCGCCCAGGCGCTCGCCTACACCCACGAGCAGGGCATCGTGCACCGCGACCTGAAGCCGGCGAACCTCGTCCGGCTCGCCGACGGCACCGTGAAGATCTGCGACTTCGGCATCGCCCGGCTGGGCGCACCGCCCTGCTGGTGCGCACCCACCGGCGGGCCGGACCTCCCGTGGGCACCGCGAGGCGGCCCGGTCACCGGCGGGCTCCTACCGGCCCGCCCGTGAGCCACCCCTGGCCGCCCCGGACCACCCCGTGTTACCAAGAGCCATGACCCCGACCAGCACACCCACCGCCTCCCGCATCTACGACGCCGTGATCGTCGGCGGCGGCCACAACGGCCTGGTCGCCGCCGCCTACCTGGCCCGCGCCGGCCGTTCCGTGCTGGTACTGGAACGGCTGGACCACACGGGCGGCGCGGCCGTCTCCACCCGGCCGTTCGCCGGGGTCGACGCCCGGCTGTCCCGGTACTCCTACCTGGTCAGCCTGTTGCCCGAGAAGATCGTGCGGGACCTGGACCTGGACTTCCGCGTCCGCGGGCGCACGGTCTCCTCGTACACGCCCGTCGAGCGCGACGGCCGCTCCACCGGGCTCCTCGTCGGCGGCGGCGAGCGGCGGACGCGGGAATCCTTCGCCCGTCTCACCGGGTCGGACCGGGAGTACACGGCCTGGCAGCGGTTCTACGCCATGACCGGCCACGTCGCCGAACGCGTCTTCCCGACCCTCACCGAGCCCCTGCCCACCCGCGACGAGCTGCGCCGCCGGATCGACGACGAGGCGGCCTGGCGGGCCCTGTTCGAGGAACCGGTCGGCGTCGCGATCGAGGAGCACTTCGCCGACGACACCGTCCGGGGCGTCGCCCTCACCGACGCCCTGATCGGCACCTTCGCCGACGCCCACGACCCCTCGCTGAGCCAGAACCGGTGCTTCCTCTACCACGTGATCGGCGGCGGCACCGGCGCCTGGGACGTGCCGGTCGGCGGCATGGGCGCCCTCACCGACGCCCTGGCCGGCGCGGCGCGCGCCGCCGGCGCCGAGCTCGCCACCGGCCACGAGGCGGTGCGGATCGACACCGACGGACGCTCGGCCGAGGTCACCCACCGCTCCGCCGCCGGCGAGCACGTCACCGCCGCACGGCACGTCCTGGTGAACGCCTCCCCGCGAGAGATGGCCGCCCTGACCGGCACCCCCGCGCCGCCGCCCGCCGAGGGCGCCCAGCTCAAGGTCAACATGCTGCTCGACCGGCTCCCGGCACTGCGCGACCCCGACGCCGACCCGCGCGAGGCGTTCGCCGGGACCTTCCACATCGCCGAGGGGTACGAGCAGTTGGCCGCCGCCCACGCCCAGGCGTCCGCGGGCTCACTCCCCGCCGCCCCGCCCTCCGAGATCTACTGCCACTCCCTGACCGACCCCAGCATCCTCGGCCCGGATCCGGCGGGCCGGGGCCTGCACACCCTGACGCTCTTCGGCCTGCACACCCCCGCCCGGCTCTTCGCCGGGGACAACGACGCCGTACGCGAGGACCTGCTGAAGTCGACCCTCGCCCAGCTCGACGCCCACCTCGCCGAGCCGATCGCCGACTGTCTGGCGACGGACGCCGACGGGAGGCCCTGCATCGAGGCCAGGACGCCGCTCGACCTGGAGCGCGACCTGCGCCTGCCCGGCGGCAACATCTTCCACCGCGAGCTGTCCTGGCCGCACACCCAGGACGGCACCGGCCGCTGGGGCGTGGAGACCGCTCAGGCCAACGTCCTGCTGTGCGGGGCGGGCGCGGTGCGCGGGGGAGGGGTGAGCGGCGTGCCGGGACACAACGCGGCGATGGCGGTCCTGGAGGCGGACCGGTGACGGGTGCCCGGGCCGGCCGCGCCGGCCGCCCCGCCCGGGGCCTGGACTAGTCGGCCGACGCCGTCCACCCCGCCGTCTCGACGCGCGCCGCGTCCGCCGGGCGCGCGTCGTGGAACAGGACGTCGCCCGCCGCCTCCGCCCGCAGCCCGTCGACGTACGCGCCGCGGCCCACGTACAGCCGGTCGGTGGTGTACCGCCAGCGCAGCGTGAGCGCGCGGGCGGCCGGGAGTCCGGCCGTCAACCGGTGCCAGACACGCCCCGACCAGCCGGTGACCGAGCCGTCCTCGTGCGCCACGGGTCCGTCTCCGCGCCGCGTGGTCGTGAACGGGACGGACCGCCAGGCGGCACCGCCGTCCGTCGAGGCCTCCAGGACGAGGGCGTCCGACCCGGGTTCGGTGTCCCACCACAGGTCACAGCGCAGCCGCGCCCGCCCGGCCGACGTGTCGAGCGCGGGCAGCGTGAGCGTGGCCGTCGCGGAACTCGCCGTCCCGGAGAACCACGCCGTGCGCCCGTGCGCGGGCCGGACCGCCACCGCCCGCGCCAGGTGGGTGCCGGCCGCCACCCGGGGCGCGGACCCCGAGCGCCAACTGCGCACCGGATGCACCGAGTTGCCGAGCACGATCAGGAACGAGTCCGTCGTCGGGTCGAGCACCAGCGACGTGCCCGTGAAGCCGGTGTGCCCGGCCGTGCGCGGCGTCGCCATGGCACCCATGTACCAGTGCTGGTACAGCTCGAAGCCCAGGCCGTGCGCGTCCCTGGGGAAGTCCGTGTTGAAGTCGGTGAACATCATCTCCACCGACTCCGGCCGCAGGACGCGCGCCCGGCCGTAGGAACCGCCGTTGAGCAGGGTCCGGCCGAGCACCGCCAGGTCCCACGCGCAGGAGAACACCCCGGCGTGACCGGCGACGCCGCCGAGGCTGAACGCGTTCTCGTCGTGCACCTCGCCCCACACCAGACCGCGGTCGAGGCCGGACCAGGGCTGCCGGGCGTCCTCCGTGGCTGCGATGCCCGGCCGCCAGGACGCGGGCGGGTTGTAGCGGGTGCGGCGCAGACCCAGCGGGCGGGTGATCTCGTCGCGCAGCAGGACGTCCAGCGCGCGGCCGGTGACCTTCTCCAGCACCAGCTGGAGCGAGATCATGTTCAGGTCCGAGTACAGGTACGCCGTACCGGGCGCGCCGACCGGGGCCTCGTCGTAGATGAGCCGCACCTTCTCCTCGTAGGTGGGCGCGCGGAACAGCGGGATCCACGCCCGGAACCCGGAGGTGTGCGTGAGCAGTTGCCGGACCGTCACGTCCTGCTTCCCGGCCCGCCCGAAGTCCGGCAGGTACGACGCGACCGGCGCCTCCAGCTCCAGCGCACCCCGTTCCAGCTGCTGTACGGCGAGGATCGAGGTGAACAGTTTGGAGATGGACGCGAGATCGAACACGGTGTCGCCGGCCATCGGGATCTGCTCCGCGGCCGGGAACTCGACGCCGGTGTCGGTCGCCTCGTCGTACGCCCGGTAGCGCACGGCCATGCCGATCGGCTCGTGCAGCGCGACCGTGCCGCCCCGGCCGGCCAGCAGCACGGCGCCCGCGTACCACGGGTGCCGGGGAGAGGGCCCGAGGTAGGTCTCCGCGTCGCTGACGAGCCGTCGCAGATGACCCGGGAGCAGCCCCGCGCGCTCGGCGGAGCCGCGCCGGAGGGTGGGCCGGCGGCCCCCGTCCGCGACCGCCTCGGCCGGCCCGGCGGCGGACGGGGCGATGGCCAGGGCACCGCCCAGGGCCAGGGCGCCGGCGCCCAGTTGACGCCGTGTGAATCCGCTGGTCGCCTGTCCGGCCATCGAAGAGTCTCCCGCCACCGAAGCTGAAAGTATCTTTCCCGGATCGCCGTGCGGTGTGAAACTTTCCTGTCATGTCGGGGTCGTGTCAATGGGGCGTGCGCGGTCCGCGGACCGGACGCACGCCGCTTGACCCGCCCCGGCGGGCGGCCGAGGATCAGGTCATGAAGCCCGGACACGGCAGCACGGTCGACGGGGTGCTGCGGCGCAGCGCCCGACGCACTCCGGCACGCGTCGCGGTCGAGTACCGCGACCGCACCTGGACGTACGGGGAACTCGACACCGCGGTCTCCCGCGCGGCCGGCGTCCTGCTGGCCGAGGGACTGTCCCCCGGCGACCGGGTCGGCGCCTACGGGCACAACTCCGACGCCTACCTGATCGCCTTCCTGGCCTGCGCCCGGGCGGGGCTGGTGCACGTTCCGGTCAACCAGAACCTCACCGGCGACGACCTCGCCTACCTCGTCGGCCAGTCCGGCAGCTCCCTGGTCCTCGCCGACCCCGGCCTCGCCGACCGGCTGCCGGACGGCACCCGCGTCCTCGCGCTGCGCGACGCCGACGACTCGCTCCTCACCCGCCTCGCCGCGGCGCCCGCGTACGACGGCCCCGAGCCGGCCGGCGACGACCTGGTGCAGCTCCTCTACACCTCCGGCACCACCGCCCTGCCCAAGGGCGCGATGATGACCCACCGGGCCCTGGTGCACGAGTACCTCAGCGCCATCACCGCCCTAGACCTCAGCGCCGGCGACCGCCCCGTGCACGCCCTGCCGCTCTACCACTCGGCGCAGACCCACGTCTTCCTGCTGCCCTACCTCGCCGTCGGCGCCACGAACATCATCCTCGACGCCCCGGACGGCGACCGGCTCTTCGACCTCGTCGAAGCCGGCCGCGTGGACAGCGTCTTCGCGCCGCCCACCGTGTGGATCGGCCTCGCGAACCGGCCCGACTTCGCCACCCGCGACCTCGGCGGCCTGCGCAAGGCCTACTACGGGGCGTCGATCATGCCCGTGCCCGTCCTGGAGCGGCTGCGCGAGCGCCTGCCCGCACTCGCCTTCTACAACTGCTTCGGCCAGAGCGAGATCGGCCCCCTCGCCACCGTCCTCGGCCCGGACGAGCACGAGGGCCGGATGGACTCCTGCGGGCGGCCCGTCCTGTTCGTGGACGCGCGCGTGGTCGACGAGGACGGCGCGGACGTGCCCGACGGCACCCCCGGAGAGGTCGTCTACCGCTCGCCGCAGCTGTGCGAGGGCTACTGGGACAAGCCCGAGGAGACCGAAGCCGCCTTCCGCGACGGGTGGTTCCACTCCGGCGACCTCGCCGTGCGGGACGCGGACGGCTACTACACGATCGTCGACCGCGTGAAGGACGTGATCAACTCCGGCGGCGTCCTGGTCGCCTCCCGCCAGGTCGAGGACGCCCTGTACACGCACGACGGGGTCGCCGAGGTCGCGGTGATCGGCCTGCCCGACGAACGCTGGATCGAGGCCGTCACGGCCGTCGTCGTGCCGCGCGGCGAGGTCACCGAGGACGCGCTGATCGCCCACGCCCGGGACCGGCTCACGGCGTTCAAGGCGCCCAAGGGGGTGCGGTTCGTGGACGCGCTGCCGCGGAACGCCAGCGGGAAGATCCTCAAGCGCGAACTGCGGGACCGCTTCGCCGGGTCCTGACTCCACAACTCCGTTGCGGCCCCCGCCGCCGGCAGCCGAGGATCGGCGCCATGAGCACCTTCACCGCGTACGACGGAACCGAACTCGCCTATCACGTCCGGGGCCGCGGCGCCCCGCTGGTCGTGCTGCCGGGCGGCCCCATGCGGGCCTCCTCCTACCTCGGCGACCTCGGCGGTCTGAGCGCGCACCGCCGGCTGGTCCTGCTCGACCTGCGCGGCACCGGCGACTCCGGCGTCCCCGCCGACCCGGCGACGTACCGCTGCGACCGGCTCGTCGACGACGTGGAGGCGCTCCGGGTCCACCTCGGCCTCGACCGCATGGACGTCCTCGCGCACTCCGCCGGCGGCAGCCTCGCGATGCTCCACGCCGCCCGCCACCCGACGAGCGTGGGACGCCTCGCCCTGATCACCGCCACGCCCTGGGCGCTGGACATGCCCGCCACGCCGGAGGACCGAAGGGCGGCCGCGCTCCTGCGACGGGACGAACCCTGGTTCGAGGAGGCGTACGGCCCCTTCGAGGCGTGGCTGGCCGGCACCGGCGACTTCGACCCGGTGTTCCTCCCCTTCTTCCACGGCCGCTGGGACGACGCCGCCCGCGCCCACGTAGCCCGCGGCCCCCAGGAGTCCAACTACGAGGCGGGCGACGTCTACCTCTCCCCGGACGCCTTCGACCCGCCCGCCACCCGCGCCGCCCTCGCCCGCAGTACCGCCCGGGTCCTGGTCCTCGCCGGAGAACTCGACGGCGGCCCCCGCCCGGAACTCGCCCGCCGCTGCGCCGCCGTCTTCCCGCACGCCGAGGTCGCCGTCCAGCCGGGTGCCGGGCACTACCCCTGGCTCGACGACCCCGAGTGGTTCGTACGGCGTGTCACCGCGTTCCTCGAAGGGCAGCCCTCGCGTGGCCTGTCGGCGGTCGGAGCCGATCGCTAGGCTGGCCGCGAACGACGAGACCGGGAGGAGCACGGACGTGGCCGAGAGCACCACCCACCAGCGCCCGATCATGGGCTGGGACAAGCCGGAGCTGGACCTCAGCGACGCGCAGTGGCAGTCGAGCAGCCGGGGCCTGGGGGATGTCCAGATCGCCTTCGTCGAGGGGTTCATCGCCATGCGCAACAGCGGCAGCCCGGAAAGCCCCTCCCTGATCTTCACCCCCGCGGAATGGGGCGCGTTCGTGTCGGGGGCGCGGGAAGGGGAGTTCGACCTCACCTGACCCGCCCGGTGCGGTGAGCCGACCGGCCGAACCGGGGTGTCCCGTCCCGCGCCGGGGGGAAGGCCGTACTCCGGAGGTGAGGTCCCATGAGCACTCTGCCGGTCATCGCGGCCGTCGACGGTTCCGACGACAGCCTGCGCGCCCTGGACTGGGCCCTCGACGCGGCGCACCGGCGCGGGGCGTCCCTGCGGGTGGTGCACGTGCGCCAGTACGCCACCTGGGCCCAGACCGACATCCTGGTCGCGGGCGAGCCGGACACCGGCGACGACCCGGTGCTCGACCAGGCCCGCGCCCACCTCCAGGGACGTGCCTACGCCGTGGCGACGGAGTACGTCGGCATGGAGGGCGTGCCCGGCGCCGCGCTGCCCGAGCTGGGCGCCGACTCCCAGCTGCTGGTGCTCGGCTCCCGGGGCCGCGGCGGCTTCGCCAGCCTGCTGCTCGGCTCCAACGGCATGGCCGCCGCCCGCGACGCCGAGTGCCCCGTCGTCGTGGTGCCCCGCCCCGGACGCGAGGTGCACGGCGAGGCGCCGGCCGAGGAGGGGCCCCGGGTGGTCGTCGGACTGCACGTGGACAGTCCCGATGAAGCCACCCTCTCCTTCGCCTTCGCCGAGGCCGAGCTGCGCGGCGCCCGCCTCCAGGTCGTCGCCGCCTACCCGTGGCCGGTGCAGACCTGGGCCGCCGCCGGGCAGATCATGCCCCCGGTGATCGACGAGGT
Organism: Streptomyces sp. NBC_01723; assembly: GCF_036246005.1. NCBI lineage: Bacteria > Bacillati > Actinomycetota > Actinomycetes > Kitasatosporales > Streptomycetaceae > Streptomyces > Streptomyces sp. NBC_01723. The sequence continues at coordinate 781,987 of NZ_CP109171.1, read as the reverse complement.
CTCCATCGAGAGCGAGACCCGGGTCCTGGCCGACGGCTTCCTGGCCCCGTACCGCGAACGTCATCCCGACGTCCGGGCCGAGCCGTACGTCGCGCCCGGCGACGCCGCCGGTCACCTCGTCGCCACCTCCCGCGACGCCCAGCTGGTCGTCGTCGGCCGCCACCGCCGCCGCCTGCTGGCCCCCGCCCGCATGATGGGCTCGGTCACCCACGCGGTCCTGCTCCACGCGGCGTCCCCGGTCGCGGTCGTCCCACCGGCCCCACCGGAGGGCTGAGGGGGCGCCCCGTCGCCCGCTCTCCCGTACGGGGCCGCGCTCCTGCGCACCCTGCCCTGCCTATCATCGGCCGCATGCAGGACTCAGTCAGCAGGGACGCCCGGATCGCCCTCGACCTCGCCCTGACCGTCCGGCACGACGGGCACGGCGGGGTCGCCGACGACCTCGCCGACCCCGCCGGGCTCACCGCCTGGGTACGGGCCCACCCCGGCCTCGCGGCGGACGCCGAGACCGCCGACCCGGCCGCCGTCCGGGACGTGCGGGCCGCCGCCCGCGCCCTCTTCGCCCGCGCCGTGCGTCCGGGCGAGCCGAGCCCGGCCGACGCCGCCCGGCTGCTGCCCGTCCCCGAAGCCCTGCGGCGCTTGAACGAGGCCGCCGCCCGGACCCCCACCGTCCCCGTCCTGCACTGGGCCGACGCCGGCGCCCCCGTCGTCCGCGCCGCACCCGCGCCCGGCGCCCGGCCCGACCTCACCGCCGCGCTCGCCCAGGCCGTGATCGGCTTCCTCGCGGGACCCGACCGGCAGCGGCTGCGGGCCTGCCACGCACCGCGCTGCGTGCGGTACTTCCTCAAGGACCATCCGCGCCAGGAGTGGTGCAAACCGTCCTGCGGCAACCGGGCCCGGGTCGCCCGCCACCAGCAGCGCCGGCGGCGGACCGCCGAGCCTCGGCCATAGCCGGAACAGCCGCCCGCCCGCACGCCGTCCGCGGGGTCCGGCCACGTACCATGGCGGCATGTCGTTCCTCCGCCGCCGCAGCGCCACGCCCGCCGGGCCCGACTTCGACGTACTGGCCATGGACCCGGGCGACTGGCCCGGCAATCTGGGCGCCGGCCTGCTGCCCGCGCCCGACGGCAGCTGTCAGGGCGTCTTCCTGCGCTACGACCTGTTCGGCGGCCGCGGCCCCGCGATGATCATCGGCAACCTGCCGGCCGGCTCCCCGGCCCGCGAGGTCCCCGACGGCGACATCCCCTTCGAGGTCGCCCAACTGCTGCTCGCGCTGGAGAACGACGAGGAGGTCACCGTCGTCGGCGCCGAGGACGTGCCGGTGATGCAGGGCGACAACCTGCTCATCGTGCGCCGCCTCAAGCTCTCCGAGGGCCGGATCTCCTGCGTGCAGTTCGACCGCAGCGACGGCGTGCTGGTGACCATCGCCGCCTGGGACCGCCCGATCACCGACGACCTGTACGCCCTGCTGAAGCCGCTCCCGGCGGAGCTTTTCCAGCAGGGCTGACCCGGCGGCTACCGCACGGTCGAGAGCGTGACGTCGGCGGCGCGCACGTAGCCGACCCGGTGGCCGTACTGGATCTCGTAGTACTGGTCCTCGCCCCGCACCACCCGGTGGGAGGCCGAGTCGAACCCGACCGCGTAGTAGTACTCGCCGGGAACCTTCTCCCCGACCACGTACTTCTGCCCCCTGCCCAGCGCGTACGGCAGCGGCGACACGGTCTGGGCGGGCACGTCCGCCGGGTAGGCGGCCTTCTCCGGGTACGCCCTTCCGTACACGGGGACGCTGTCCAGCCCCTTCCTCGGGGTGATCACCCGGCCCGAGGCGGGCACCGCCGCCGGGCTCTTCGCCGGGTCGTGGAACCAGGCCTTCTGGCCCAGGTACCAGATGGCCGTCCAGTCCCGCCACCGGTCGGCCACCGCGTACTGCTGCCCCGTGGAGACCCGGGACGACAGGTCGTTCACGCCCGTCGTCGGGGCCGAGCCGAGGCCGATGTCCTTGATCAGGGGCGCGTTCACGTCATGGTCGGAGTAGAGCCGCACCGCGCTGGAGCCGTGCGTCGCGCAGGGCTCGCCCGCCTTCTCGCAGCCGGTGTACTCCGGGCGGTTGGCGGAGTAGTCGGGGCGGATCGTCACCACGCCGGACTTCCGGCCCGCGGTCGGCTCCAAGGGGCGGCCGAGCAGCCGGAAGTAGTGCCGCCAGTCCCAGTACGGTCCCGGGTCGGTGTGCATGCCCGGGATCGTCGCGGTGGTGGTGCCCGGGACGGTGTCGTGGCCCAGGATGTGCTGCCGGTCCAGCGGGATGTCGTACTTCCTCGCCAGGTACTTCACCAGCCGCGCCGAGGAGCGGTACATGGCCTCCGTGTACCAGGCGTCCGGCTCCGCCAGGAAACCCTCGTGCTCCAGCCCGATCGACTTGGCGTTGACGTACCAGTTGCCCGCGTGCCAGGCCACGTCCTTCGCCTTCACGTGCTGGGCGATGTGCCCGTCGGTGGAGCGGAGCGTGTAGTTCCAGGAGACGTAGGTGGGGTCCTGGACCATGTTCAGGACACCGTCCCAGGCGCCTTCCGTGTCGTGCACGACGATGTACCGGATGCGCTGCGAGGCGGGCCGTTTCCCCAGGTCGTGGTTGCCGTAGTCGCCGTCGCCGAACTCCTCGTACGGCGCCGGGATCCACTCGCAGGACACCGACTTCGGGCACTCGGTGCCGGTGGCCGAGGCGGTGCGCAGGCCCGCGTCGCCCAGCTGCGCCGTGTCCGGGGCCACGCCCGGACGGGCGGCCAGGGTGACGCGCTGCCCGGCGTCCGTGGTCCGTCGCTCACCCGCGCGGATCACCTCGAACACGTCGTTCGCGTACGCGGCCGCCGTCGCCGCGTCCTCCGCGCCCGAGAAGCGTGCCACCGCCCCGTACCAGTCCGCCGGGTCGGCGCTGAGCGGCTCACCCAGGTCCCGCTGGGCGGCGGCCAGCAGCGCGGCGCCGCCGGACACGTTCGCGGCCGGGTCGGTGCGCAGGGCCTCGGGGCTCAGGCCGGTCAGCTCGGCCGCCTTCGGCAGCGTCGTCAGCCGGTCCGGCAGGGCGGCGGCGCGCGTGGCCCTGGCCTTCGGGTGCAGCGGGGCGCGGGCGTCGTCGCCGCGCGGGTCCTCGGTGCCCTCGTCGTGGTGCGAGGTCCCGGCCAGGGCCGTGCGGGCGTCGGTCAGGTGCAGCGGACCGTAGCCGCCGGTCACGCTGGGCGCTCCGCCGTGCGCGTCCCAGCGGGACTGGAGGTAGGAGACGCCGAGCAGGACGCTCTGCGGCACCCGGTACTCGGCCGCCGCGGTGGCGAACGCCCGCTGGAGGCGGTCCGTGGCGGGCGGCGCGTCGGAGGGGCCGGCGGCGGACGGTGCCGCGCCGAGCAGTGGCAGCAGCAGCGCGGCGCCGGCCAGGGCGGGCACCAGGGGGGACCTTCGCAAAGCGGCCTCCTGTGACGGTCGGACGTGCGGGGGACGTGCGGGGCCGGGCGTGGGTCAGTGTTACCCGGCGGTCCGATGATCCGTCAATCATGCCGTCATGGCGGCGATTTCCCACGTCAGCAAGGTGCCCGGCGAGTTTCGTGGCGGCGGGGCACCGGCCTGCGCGGCGTCAGTGGCGTACACCAATGGCCCTTGCACGTACCTGGACGCACAAAGTCCGCGGTGCGCCCCGAGGGGCACACCGCGGACCGTCGTCCTTCGGGTCAGCGCGTGCCGACCGCCGCCCGCACGGCCCGGCGGGCCATCTGGCAGTCGTCGTGCAGCCGGCGCAGCAGCAGCCGCTGCTCCTCGCCGGTCGGCGTGGCACCGGGGTGGGCCGGCGTGGCCGACGGGGCCGGCGCCGAGTCGTGCATCGAACGCTGCACGGCCGTCTCGTAGGTACGGATCTCCCTGGTCAGTACGAGCATCAGGTTCACCAGGAAGGCGTCGCGCGCCGCGGTGCCCGTCGACTGGGCGATCTGGCTGATCTGACGGCGGGCCACCGGGGCGTCGCCGAGAACCGCCCACAGTGTCGCCAGGTCGTAGCCGGGCAGGTACCAGCCGGCGTGCTCCCAGTCCACCAGGACCGGACCGGCCGGCGACATGAGGATGTTGGACAGCAGCGCGTCACCGTGGCAGAACTGCCCCATGCCCTGGCGTCCGCTCGCGTGGGCGATGCCGTGCAGCAGTTTCTGCAGGTCGCCCAGGTCCCGGTCGGTGAGCAGCCCCAGCTCGTGGTACCGGGAGATCCGGGCCGCGTAGTCCAGCGGGGCGTCGAACGCCCCGGCCGGCGGCCGCCAGGCGTTCAGCCGGCAGACCGCGCCCAGCGCCGCCCTGATGTCCGCGCGCGGCGGGGCCTCCACGGGGTGCCGCTGCAGCGCGGCCACCCGTCCCGGCATCCGCTCGATGACCAGCGTGCCGTTGTCCGGATCCGCCGCGATCAGCCTCGGCACCCGCACCGGAGGGCGCTGCCGGACGAACGAGCGGTATGCCCCTATCTCGTGCCTGATCCGCTCCGACCACGCCGGAGAGTGGTCCAGTAAGCACTTGGCGACCGCCGTACTGCGCCCGGTCGTCCCGACCAGGAGCACGGAGCGCCCGCTGCGGCGCAGGACCTGCACGGGTGAGAACTCCGGGCAGATGCGGTGCACGGAGGCGATCGCCGTGCGCAGTTGGGCCCCCTGGGGGCCGGACAGGTCGATTCTTCCGCTGAGCGGCTGCGTGCCGGGCCCCGCGCCGCGCCGCGCCCTGCCTGCCCCGAGCACCGGGGCCGCCGGACGCGCGGGGGCGAGATAGGGGCCGCCGCCCGCCGCCGGGCGGGGGTGCAGCGAGCGCTGCGGGGCGGACACGGAGGACGATGCTGCGTACATGGGCGAGACAGATCCCTTCGTGTGCCTGCTGTGCCTGCCTGAAGACCGGTGCCCGTCCGTGGTGTCCGGAGGAGCGTGTCTTCCGTAAGCCGTCGCGCCGCCCGACCGGCCGCCCGGGGGTCACCCTGGGGAGTAACTCCACGGCAACCGGGTCGGGGTGGCGCATTCCTACCTGACACCCGGCCGCCCCTGGCACACCATCTGGCGCACCCTGGCGAACGGTGGCGAATAGTCGCCCGGCAACCCGCACCGGGCTACTGTCAACTCAGCCGAGAACCTGGGGGCTTGACGTGAGCGGAGAACCCAACACCCGTCTGTCGGACCTGTTCGGCCTGGCCGGCTGGTCCAAGGGCGAGCTCGCGAGGCTGGTGAACCGGCAGGCGGCGGCCATGGGCCACCCCCAGCTGGCGACCGACACCTCGCGGGTGCGGCGGTGGATCGACATGGGAGAGATCCCGCGCGATCCGGTGCCGCGGGTGCTGGCGGTTCTGTTCACCGAGCGACTCGGCCGTGTCGTGACCATCGAGGACCTCGGTCTGGTCCGGCACGGGCGCGCGGGGAAACGGCAGGGCGGCGGGAGCGAGGAACATCCCGACGGAGTGCCGTGGGCGCCCGAGCGGACTGCGGCGGTCCTCACCGAATTCACGGGAATGGACCTCATGCTCAACCGACGCGGCTTGGTGGGCGCGGGCGCCGCGCTCGCCGCGGGCTCCGCACTCAGCAGCGCCATGCACGACTGGCTGCACACCGACCCGGCCCTCGCGGCCGATGCCCCCGACCTCCGCCAACCCCTGCACGCCGACCCCGCCGGGTTCGACCGCTACGAGGCCGCCCCCATCGGGTCGCAGGAAGTGGAGGAACTGGAGCGCTCGGTCGAGGTGTTCCGCGCCTGGGACGCCGCCCGTGGCGGCGGGCTCCAGCGCAAGGCCGTGGTGGGCCAGCTCAACGAGGTGGGCGGCATGCTCGCCTACCACCACCCACCCCATCTCCAGCGGCGCCTGTGGGGCGTCGCCGCCAACCTCGCCGTCCTCGCGGGCTGGATGTCGCACGACGTCGGCCTGGAACCCACGGCCCAGAAGTACTTCGTCATCGCCGCCCACGCCGCACGCGAGGGCGGCGACCGGCCCCGGGCCGGGGAGGCGCTCTCCCGGGCGGCCCGCCAGATGGTGCACCTGGGCCGGCCCGACGACGCGCTCGACCTAATGAAACTCGCCAAGTCCGGCTCCGGCGACCAGGTGCTGCCGCGCACCCAGGCCATGCTCTGCACCATCGAGGCCTGGGCACAGGCATCCATGGGCAAGGGCCAGGCCATGCGCCGCACCCTCGGGCGGGCCGAGGACCTCTTCGTCTCCGACAAGGCCGACGTGCCCCCGCCGGACTGGATGCAGACGTTCAAGGAGGAGGACCTGTACGGCATGCAGGCCCTCGCCTACCGGACGCTCGCCGACTTCGAGCCGGGGGCGGCCGCGCACGCCCAGTACTACGCGGAGAAGGCGCTGGCCCTGCGGATCGACGGCCGGCAGCGGTCGAAGATCTTCGACTATCTGTCCATGGCCTCCGCCTGCTTCATCGCCGACGACCCCGAACAGGCGGACCGGTACGCGCGCCTGGCCCTGGTGTCGATGGGGTCCAACTCGTCCCAGCGGACCTGGGACCGGCTGCGGCAGATGTACCGGCTCACCGCCGAGTACGCCGGATACCCGAAGATCCAGGAACTGCGCGAGGAGATCGAACTGGCGCTGCCCAAGGGCAAGTCGGCCAGGGGAAAGGGGAAGGGCGGCAGCGTCGCACCGGCGTAGGGGGCGACGCGTCGTTCAGGGTGTCACCCGGGCCACCAGCACGCAGGCGTCGTCCATCGGCGCCGGGGACGCGGCGAGTTCACCGGCCGCGATCCTTACCCCGTCCCGCGCGGAGCCCGACCCGGTCAGCCGGGGGGCGAGGGAGAGGAGGTGTGCCACGGCCGCGGGCTCCGTCGCGCCGGTGTGCAGGAGCAGCAGGTCACCCGGTTCGAGGGTCGCCTCGCCCTGTCCGGTCAGCGCACGTCCCGCTCCCGCGCGGAACAGCAGCGGTGGGACCGGGTGCCCGGCCCCGGCCCAGGTCAGGGCGCGGGTGCGGGGCGCGTAGCCGCAGTACACGGCGGAGCGGACGGGCGGCAGGGCGGTGGCTTCGAGTAACCCGGCCAGCCGGTCGGGGAGTCGTTCGGGACGGATCCCCGCCAGCGCCAGGCCCCGCAGGGCGCCGATCAGCATCACCGCGCCCTGCACCCCGCCGGTGTCCACGCCGGGGAGGTCGCCGGCGGCGAAGAGGGTCTCGTCGCCGGTGAGCGGACACGCGTCGTACCAGGCGCTGTGCCGGGGCGCGTGGTCCGACGAGGGCAGGTACCCGGCGGCCAGGTCGAGGCCCGGCCGTCCCTGGTGCGGGAACCGCAGGAGGCCGTGCCAGGGCGCGGACGCTGCCTCCCGCGGTTCTACCGCGGCCCGTGACCCGGTGTCCGCGGGCGGCGGGCGGTGACGGAGCGAGTCACGGGTCTCGCTCACCGCCCGCTGGCTGCGGCGCAGTTCGCTGACGTCCCGCAGCACCGCCCACATGGAGGCGGTGCTGCCGTCGGCGTCGAGCACGGGCTCGCCCATCATGTGCACGGTGCGCACGGTGTCGTCGGGGCGTACGACGCGGAACTCCCCGTCGATGGGCCGGCCGTCGACGAGGCAGTCCGTGACCATCGTGGTCAGCTTCGGGCGGTCCTCGGTGAGGACCAGCGACGGGAGTTCGTCGAGGCTGAGCGGGGTGGAGGCGGGGTCGCGGCCGAGGATCTGGAACAGTTCCCCGGACCAGTCGGCCTCGTCCGTCAGCAGGTTCCACTCCGCGCTGCCGACCCGGCTGAGCAGCGAACCGGGCCGGGGTGCGGGCGCCGGGCCGTCCCGGAGCTGCGCCAAGTGCGCGTCGAGGTCGGTGAGTTGGTGCAGCGCCAGGTCGTACAGCGCGCGTTGCCACCGTCCCCGGGGGTCCGCGGCCTCGCCCTGGCTGTCCCGCCGCACCGCGTCCACGTCGCCCCGCAGCCGCCGCGCCTGCGATATGAGCGACTCGACCGAGCCGCGTCCCGGCGGCTGGGCGGCGGGGTGGTCCGCGGAGAGATGGGGCGACATGACGCACTCCGATGTGCAGACGGTACGACCAGGGTGAACCGGGGCCGGCGGAAGGACCGTTACGACTGTTGCACAGCCCGCGACGGCTCGTAAGGGATTCGGCAACACACGATACGGTGGTGCTTCCGGCATATGCCAGCGTCTTGGCGGAGTGACGTGGGTACGTGGGCGGCGTACGTGCGGCTAAGCTCAAGTCGTAGAGTCTCTACGGGACTTGGCGGGTGCCGCAGCCCGGAGGCGTCGTCGCCCTGGTGTTCGGTGGATCCTTGTTCTATGCCGGGTCGTGGAGGGCCGGCCGCGGTGCCAGTTCGACCGGCGTGCGCTCACCCGTCTCCAGTGCCCGCACCCCGGCCTCGGCGACCGCGGAGGCGGCGTACCCGTCCCAGGCACCGGGACCGGTGACCAGGCCGCGGCGGGTGGCGTCCACCCAGTCCTGGACCTGGCGGTCGTAGGCGTCGGCGAACCGTACGAGGTAGTCCTGCGGCACCTCCTCACGGGCGCCGCCCGCCGCCGTCACCAGCATGCCGTGCGCCTCGCCGATCCGGGCGCTGCCTGCCTCGCAGACGGCCTCGCAGCGCACCTCGTAGCCGAAGCCGCAGTTGACGAAGACCTCCACGTCCACGAGCGCGCCGCCGTCGGTCTCGAACAGCACCAGCTGCGGATCGAGCAGGCCCTCGGGTGCCCCCGCCGACGGCCGCGGCCGGAGCACGGTCACCGCGCTCAGCTCCTGTCCCAGCAGCCAGCGAGCGGCGTCGATCTCGTGCGAGACGGAGCTGTTGACCAGCATCGCCGAGGTGAAGTGCGGCGGCGAGGAGACGTTGCGGTGGACGCAGTGCAGCATCAGGGGCCGGCCCAGCCGCCCGCCGTCCAGCAACGACTTCAGCTGCCGGTACTCGGTGTCGTACCGGCGCATGAACCCGATCTGTGCCAGCCGCCTGCCGAGCCGCGCCTCCGCCTCCACCACGCGCAGCGCGCCCGCGGACTCCGGCACCATCGGCTTCTCGCACAGCACCGGCAGCCCCCGCTCGAACGCGGCCAGCAGGGCCTCCTCGTGCGCCTCGCCGGGCGAGGCGATCAGGACCGCCCGGACGCCCGGTGCGTCGAGCGCGGCGACGGCGTCCGTGTGCACAAAGACGCCGTCGATGCCGCCCACGGCCTCCCTCGCCCGTTCCGCGTCGGGGTCCGCGACCGCGGCGACCCTGGCGCCGCTCACCACCGCGTCGAGGCGCCGTACGTGGTCGGCGCCCATGTGGCCCGCGCCCAGGACCGCCACACCCAGAAGTTCGCTCACGCTCCGCCGGCTCCTTCCCCGTCCGCCGCGCACCCGCGGGCGGCGGGCGCGTGTACGGCGAACAGGGTTTCATGGTCGTCACCGTCGTCAAGAGGGGACGGTCCGCGAGGCGCGAGCGCCGGCGTCAGTAGCGCAGCACCCCCGCGATGCCGTCCGCGTCCGCGAGCGCGCCGTCCGGCACGAAGCGGACGTCGGCACCGGTCTCCAGGCACTGCTCCACGATCTCGTCCACGATGTCCTCGCGGGCATCGAGGTCCCCGTCGAACGCCGGGAGCAGGTGCTCCCCGTCGTCGCGCATCGTGACCTTGAAGTTCTCCTCGACGGCGAGCAGCCGGACCCGGCCGCTGTGGGCGCTCTCCCACAGCTCGTCGACCCCGGCCGCGAAGTCCTTGCGCCCGCGGGCCGCGTCCAGCTCCCTGGCCACCGCGGCCACGGACCCCTTCGCCTCGTCGTCGAGCACCTGCCGCACGGCCTGCCACACGGCCTCGGGCGTGCCGTGCGCGAGGCCGCCGTGCGGGACCAGCACCGCGCCCGCGGCGAGGGTGCCCGCCTCGTCGAACAGGGACAGCGCGGGCTCGGGCCCGGTGACGTACAGCGGCCGGGGATGCGTGCGCAGGATCCTGCCCATCGCGGTGTCGGCGTCCCGCAGGAACCGGCGGGTGCCCTCGTCGCGGAAGGTGCTCGGGGCGTCGCCGATCCGCTCCTGGCGTTCGGGGTCGAAGTCCTCGGCGGGCCGGTCGAAGGGGAATCCGCCGAGGTGTTCCTCGACGACCCGGTCCGCGCCGCCGCTCCACAGCTTGACGCGGTCGGCGGCGACCGACAGCACCCAGAACGGCCGCTCGGCGGCCTGCGCGGCGACGAGGTTGCGGGTCAGGAAGGTGTCCGAGAGGACCACCCGCTCGGGCACGGAACGGGCCAGTGTCCAGACCTGGTGCTCACCCGGAGCGGCGAAGATCGCCAAGCCGTCCTCGGCGTAGGTCAGATCGACCTCGGCGAGGGCCCGGTCGAGCTCCCGGGAGACGTCGGTACGGCGCTCGCGGGTGACCGCGGGATCGTCCTCCAGCTGTTTCTTGGCCGCGGCGACCACGTTGCGCAGCCGGACCCGGTCCTGGGCGTTGTCCGGTTCGCGGCGGTGGGTCGGCGTCAGCACGGACACGGCCGGATACGGCCGGGGGCGCCGCAGCTCGGCGAGGGTGGCGGGACTCAGATCGTGCTCCATGTCAGCACGATAGGACCGTTGGACGGATAGGGCATATCGATCACATCGGACGGTCGGGGCGGCCGGTGCTGTCGGGCGCTCAGCCGGTCTCGCCCTCGCCGTTCTCCGGTCCGCAGGAGCTGCCGTCGGGCGGCAGGGAGCCGTAGAGCAGGAAGTCGTCGACCTTGCGGTGCACGCACTCGGAGGACGCGTACCCGGTGTGTCCCTCGTCCCGGTTGTCGAGGACCACGGCCGAGGACCCCAGCCGCTCGGCGGTCTCCGTGGTCCAGCGGTACGGCGTGGCCGGGTCGCCCCGGGTGCCGACGAGCAGCATCCTGGCGGTGTCGAGGTCCTTCACGTCGTCGCGGATGTAGTCGGTGCCCCGGGGGCGCCCGTAGCACATGAGCACCTGGGTGAGGCGGTACCGGCCGAAGACCGGCGACACCTCCTCGTACCGCGCGCGAAGCCGGTCCAGGGACCCGGTGACCTCGGCGGCCGAGGGGCGGTCGGGGTCGTCGGCGCAGTTGACCGCCATCAGGGCGGCCGGGAGGTTGTCCATGGGTATGTCCTCCTCGTCCGTGAGACCGGCGCCCGCGGGCTCCCGGCCCGCCGCGACCGACCCCGCACGGACCGGGAAGGTGACGCCGCCGGAGGAGAAGCCCTCCAGGCCCCGGGTGTCGCCGTCGTCCAGCAGCTGCGCCAGCGCCCGCTGCAGCGAGGGCCACAGCTCCTGGCTGTACAGCGCCTGGCCTATGGCGCCCACCATGTCCTGACCGGAGAAGGGCTCCCCGAAGGCCGACGGCACCGGATCGGCGTCGAGCGAGGCGACGAGCCGCTCGACCTGCTCCCGGGCGGCCCGGGCGTCCTGGCCGAACGGACAGGCGATGTCCTCCACGCACCAGTCGAGGAAGTTCTCCAGCGCCGTCTGCTGACCCCGCGCACCCGCCAGCCCCTGCTCGGCCAGCGGTTCGGTCAGCGTGTCCACGCCGTCCAGCACCATCCGGCCCACCCTGTCCGGGAACCGGGCGGCGTAGACCGCGCCCAGCCGGGTGCCGTAGGAGAAGCCCAGGTAGTTGAGCCGGCCGTCGCCGAGGGCGCTGCGCATCACGTCCATGTCGCGGGCGGCGTCGACCGTGCCCATGTGGTGCAGCACGGGCCCGGAGTACTTCGCGCACTCGGCCGCCGCGTCCCGCAGTCGTCCGAGCACGTCCTCGGGGTCGGTGACCGACTGGTCCCCGCCCGTCGCCTCGATGATCTTCATGGTGGCCGGGCCGCAGGTCACGGGGGAGGACCGGCCGACGCCGCGGGGGTCGAAGGTGACCACGTCGTAGCCGTTGGTGAGATGCATGAAGTCCTTGCCGCCGAAGGAGAGTTCGCTGACCCCCGAGCCGCCGGGACCGCCGAAGTTCAGCAGCACCGAGCCGCGCGATTCGCCGGTCGCCCGGAACCGGGCCAGCGCCAGGTCGAGGGTCTCGCCCTTCGGCCGGTCGTAGTCGAGGGGGACGGTGACCTTCCCGCACTGGAGATCCTTCGGCATCTCCATGCCCTCGCACGCCGACCAGGTGACCTTCTGGTCGTAGAACCGGGACAGATCCGGTCCGGTGTCCCGTGCGGCCGCCGCGGGCAGCCCCGCGCCCAGCAGGGACAGGCCGAGCGCCCCGCTGACCGCGCAGCGCCGGACCGAGGGCCGAGTCGACGGCTTGGCCTGCATCGATGCCTCCCGGGCGCCCTGTCGCGGACCCGTGGTCGGCGCCACTCGATCACCATAAGCGGGCCTCGCACCCGGCGCCTCCGGGCGCGGACGGCCGGCGGGGGGCATGCGCGGTCGCCCGGCGCACGACAGCGTTTGTTCGATGAACCGTCCACTCGATGGGGTGAAAGACCGATTAGCCATAACTCGGATGGTGCGCCCGCGTTTTAACCGGTGCGGGCGAGTGCCCGCGATGATGTCTGGAAGGCAGGGACCGCATGAGAAGGGTTACCCGAAACGGTGTGCTCGCCGTCGCCGCCTCCGGCGCGCTGGCGGTGACCATGCCGGCGTACGCGGCGTTCGCGTCCGACGGTGCCACCGCCGACGGCGCCTCGGCCGGTTCGCCGGGTCTGATCTCCGGCAACACCGTCCAGCTCCCGGTGGACGTACCGGTCAACGTGTGCGGCAACACCGTGAACGTGGTGGGGCTCCTCAACCCGGTCGCGGGCAACGCCTGCGCCAACACCGGGAAGGGCGGTACGTCCCACGAGTCGGACGCGGCGCACAAGGGGACGGGCGCCGCCGGCACGTCGGGCGGCGCGCACGCCGAGGGGAGCGGAAAGGATTCACCGGGCGTGCTGTCCGGCAACGGCGTCCAGTTGCCGGTGCATCTCCCGGTCAATGTCAGCGGCAACAGCGTCAATGTGGCCGGCATCGGCAACCCGGCCGTCGGCAACGAGTCGACGAACGGCTCCGACGACGACCCCGAGCCCCCGCCGCGGGCCCCCGCCGAGCCCGAGCCGTCCGCGCCCGAGAAGGAGCGCGCCGAGCCGGAGCCGGTCCCGCACGCCGCACCGCCGAGCGAGTCGGCGGTCCTCGCCCACACCGGGGCGGATCAGACCCTGCCCGTGCTCGCGGGCGGCGCGGCGCTCGTCCTCGGCGGCGCCGTCCTCTACCGGCGTTTCCGCCCGGGTGCCGAGAGCTGACCGGGGCCCGGTCGTACATTCCGGGGCGCCCTTCCGTCCGGAGGGGCGCCCCGCCCGTTCGCGCGGCCCGCGCGCTCAGCCGCGCCCTTCGTGAAACCGCCGGTGCAACGCGCGGATCTCCTCGGTGAGTTCCGGTACCGGCCCGTCCACGGCCACGCCGGGCGCCACCTCCCGCACCGCCAACGGCCGCACCGGCGGGGCCGGGACGCCCAGCTCCGCCAGCCAGCCGCCCAACTGCTCGGACGAGGCGACGTACACGATGCGCCCCAGGCCCACCCAGGCGTGCGCGGCGGCGCACATCGGGCAGTGCTCCCCGGACGTGTACACCGTGGCCGCGGCCCGCTCGCCGGGGCTGAGGTGGGCGGCGGACCAGCGGGCCAGCTCGAACTCCGGGTGACGGGTGCGGTCGCCGCCGGCCACCCGGTTGCGGTCCTCGGCCAGTACCGTGCCGTCCGCGTCGGCAAGCACCGAACCGAACGGCTCGTCGCCGGCCTCCAGAGCCCGCGCCGCCAGCTCCACGCACCGGCGCAGATGCGGCAGTTCGACATCCTTCACGACCATGGCGTGCGGCCTTCCTCGTGACGTGGCCCCCGTCCCTCAGCCTATGTCCGCCCGGCTTCCGGCGTGCTTGCTATCACCACTCGTGACAGTTACAGTCTCTAACGGAAGCGAATAGCAATAGCCGTGCAAGGCACGTACTGGAAGAGGAGCGCCCCATGCCCGCCGTCACCCCGCTGTCGCACGCCCCGCACACCGTCCTCGGATCAGGCCCGGCCGGGACCGCGCTCGCCCGTGAACTGGTACGCAGGGGGCACCCCGTCCGCCTGGTGGACCGGCGGGGCGAGGGCCCCGCGGTCGAGGGTGTCGAGCGGTTCGCCGCCGACGTCAGCACGGTCGAAGGCGCCCGGGCCGCCATAGCCGACGCGGACGTGGTGTACCACTGCGTCAACGTCGCCTATCACCTTCAGGTCGAGGTGATGCCCCGCGTCCAGGAGGCCGTTCTGGCCGCGGTCGAGGAGAGCGGCGTCCGCCTCGTCGTGCTCGACACGCTCTACCCGTACGGCGAGACCGGGGGAGCGGTGATGACCGAGGACAGCCCCTGGCGGGCGACGAGCCGCAAGGGCCGGATGCGTGCCGAACTGGACGAGCGGTACCTCGCCGCACACCGGGCCGGCCGGGCCCGGGTGGTCCTGGGCCGCAGCGCCGACTTCGTCGGTCCCGGCGTACTCAACTCGTCCCTCGGGGCGGCCGTCTTCCCCGGCGCGCTCACCGGCAAGGAGGTCGTGGGCTTCGGCGACATCGACCTGCCGCACAGCTACACCGGCATCGCGGACGTGGCGGCCGGTCTCGCGACCCTCGGTGAACGTCCGGAGGGCGACGGCCGGGTCTGGCACCTGCCCACCGCGCCGGCCGTGACCACGCGCGAGATCCACACGATGATCGAGAAGCGGGTGGGCCGGCCGCTCGACGTCGTGCTGCTCGCCCGGCCCCGCGCCTTCGGCCCGTTCGACGAGCAGTTCATGGCCGAGTACGAGGAGATGTTCTACCAGCACACGGAGCCGCAGATCGTGGACTCCGGGGCCTTCGAGCGGTTCTTCGCGGTGGCCCCCACGCCGCTCGCGGACACCCTGGACGCGACCGTCACCTGGTACGAGGCGTGGCTCGCCGACCGGTGACGGTCAACGCCTCAGCGGCCGGGTCGCGACCGGGACCGGTCCAGTGCGGCCACGCCGACCGCGGCCAGCCCGATCTGGATGAGCCACTCGATCCAGTCCACGCCGTCGGTGTCGGCCACGTCGAACGCCGAGGCGACCGCCGACCCGAGCAGCGCGGCCAGGATGCCGACAGCGATCGTCCACAGGACGCCGATGCGCTGGCGCCCCGGGATCACGAGGCGGCCCAGGACGCCGATGACGATACCGATGACGATGGCGCTGATGACGCCGTCGATTTCCATGGCCACCCCACTTCGTCAGGTCCCCCGCTGTAGTGCTTCTGCCCACTGCGGACAGGTGCAGTCCGCCACGCTCCGACCTGCCCCGGGCCGTCGTGGGGGACCTCTCCGGGCGCGCGCGGGCCGGCCCGCGCGTGAGCGGACCGGCCGTGCGGCTCCCTTCCCGGGTGTCTAACTCTTGGGGGCGCTCCGCGCCGCCGTACCGGCGCAGACCATGCCCAGGACCAGGGCCAGCGCGCCGATGATGATGTTGTTCCAGATGACGCCGGCGTCCGGGCCCGAGCCCACGATCCACGGCGAGATGATCATCCAGACGCCCATCGCGCACATGGCCCAGCTCAGGCCGTACATGCGCTCCGGGGCGCGGGTGAATCCGAGGGCCAGCAGACCGATGGCGATGCCCACGATCAGGTTGTGGGCCACGAGCGAGGGCTGGCTGGTGGTGAAGTGGAGTATCCACGGGGACACGGCGCAGTAGAGGCCGAGCAGGAACACCGGCCCGTCCACGAGCGCCACGTCACGGCCACCGAGCATGCGCGCGTAGCGTTCCTGCATTTCCGGGGCGTCGGGGTGGCTGGTGATGTCACTTCTGGAGTGTGAGACGTGGGCCATGAGTCGTCTCCTTCGACTTGCAGGGCCAACCGCTTCGGTTGCGGTGTGCGGTAGCGCCGCATAAGGGTATTCTGCTCTTATTTTTCCCTTATGTGTAGTCGGGAACCCCGTCTGTCACGCCCGTGTGAAATCCGCGTCCGCGGGACGAGACCGGCCCTGGCCTCCTTGACCCTGTTCGACGGCGGCTGCCACGATCGACGGCATGCCAACGCGACCGGATCTCACGCGGCGACGCCACGTCGACCTCGCGCGCGTCTTCAGCGCCTCCTGTCGCACCGCGGCCTGATCGCGCCGATCCGCCGCCCCCTTCTCACCCCGCCGCACCGGCCCGGCACCGCACTGCGAGCGACTCCCCGCACCGCCCGAACCGGTGGCCGCCCAGGCTCCCGTCCGGCCCGGTGCTTCCCATGTCCCGGCCCAGTGGCTCCCGGAGGGGAGGACGGACCGGGAATTCCGCCGCGCGCCCCGGCCGGAAGGCGCGCACCGCCTTCCCGCCTTCCCGAAAAGAGGACCCATGGCCACCGTCCTGTCCGTCTCCGGCAGCCCTTCCGCCTCCTCCCGCACCCACCGGCTGCTGCGCCACCTCGACGAACGGCTGACCGCGCAGGGCCACGACGTGATCCCGCTCGACGTCCGCACCATCCCCGCCGAAGCGCTGCTCGGCGCGGACTTCAAACACCCCGCCATCACCGAGGCCGCCGCGCTGTTCGCCCGTGCCGACGGCGTCGTCGTCGGCACCCCCGTCTACAAGGCGTCCTACTCCGGCGTACTGAAGGCACTGCTCGACCTGCTTCCGCAGTACGCCCTCACCGGCAAGACGGTGCTGCCGCTCGCCACCGGCGGCTCCACCGCCCACGTCCTGGCGATCGACTACGCGCTCCGCCCGGTGCTGAACTCCATGGGCGCCGCACACATCGTGCAGGGCTGGTTCACGCTGGACCGGGACATCACGGCGCACGAGGACGGGTCGGTCGGCGTCGCACCGGGCTCGGCGGAGGCACTCGCCCACGTGGTCGACCAGTTCTCGGCAGCCCTGGGCACTCCGGTGGCGCCGCCCGTGCCGGCCCCGCCCGTGCTGGCCGCGGCCGTCTGACCGGCGCGCCGCGACCGTACGCGGCTCGCCCTTCCGCTTCCCGCCCGGCGCCCGGACGCCGTGGCCGAACGTCCTCGAACGGAGATCCCCTTGTCGTCCCTCACCTTCCACTGGTTCCTGCCCACCAGCGGCGACAGCCGCGACGTCGTCGGCGGCGGCCACGGCGCCCCGGACACCGCCACCGGCCCCGGGCGCCGCCGGCCGCCGACGGTGGCCTATCTCGGGCAGATCGCGCGCGCCGCCGAGAACCTGGGCTTCGCCGGCGCGCTCACGCCCACCGGTGCCTGGTGCGAGGACGCGTGGCTGGCCACCGCGATGGTCTCCCAGGCCACCGAGCGCCTGAAGTTCCTGGTCGCCTTCCGCCCCGGCTTCGTCTCACCCACGCTCGCCGCGCAGATGGCGTCCACCTTCCAGCGGCAGACCGGCGGACGGCTGCTGCTCAACGTCGTCACGGGCGGCGAGAGCCGCGAGCAGCGGGCCTACGGCGACTTCCTGGACAAGGACGCCCGCTACCGGCGCACCGGAGAGTTCCTGCACGTCGTGCGGGAGTTGTGGCAGGGCGGCACCGTGAACCTGCGCGGCGAGCACCTCCAGGTCGAGGACGCGCGGCTCACGAGGGTCCCCGACCCCGTGCCCGAGGTGTACTTCGGCGGCTCCTCGCCCGCCGCGGTCGAGGTCGCCGCCCGGCACGCGGACGTGTACCTGACCTGGGGCGAGCCGCCCGCGCAGGTCGCAGGCAAGATCGCCCGGCTGCGGGAGGCGGCCGCGCGCGAGGGCCGCACCCTGCGCTTCGGCATCCGGCTGCACGTCATCACGCGCGACACCGCGGCGGACGCCTGGGCCGAGGCCCACCGGCTGCTCGACGGCTTCGACCCGGACACCGTGCGGGAGGCGCAGGCCAACCTCGCCCGCAGCGAGTCCGAGGGGCAGCGGCGCATGCTCGCCCTGCACGGCGGCTCCCGCGACGCCCTGGAGATCCATCCCAACCTGTGGGCCGGGATCGGCCTGGTGCGCGGCGGTGCGGGCACCGCCCTGGTCGGCGGCCACGACGAGGTCGCCGAGCGGATCGCCGAGTACCACGCCCTCGGCATCGACGAGTTCGTCCTCTCCGGCTATCCGCACCTGGAGGAGGCGTACTGGTTCGGCGAGGGCGTCCTGCCGCGCCTCGCCGCCCGGGGACTCTGGCGCCACCCCGAGCACGCGGGTGCCGGTGCCGGTGCCGGTGCCGAAGAGAGGGTGCTGCCGGTCGCCGTCTAGCCGTCCCGGGCGTCCCTGGCGGCCAGCCGCCTAGACGGAGGCCAGCGCCGCCAGGTGGGCCTCGCGGACCGTGGCCGTCTGGCCCTGGATCAACAGGAACACCGCCTCCCGCGCGATCCGTTGGGCCGGGCTGTCCACGCTCGTGGCCCGCCCGCCCCCGGCCACGACCGCGGCGGTCGTGGCCGCCCGCAGCAGCTCGTACGCCCGCGTCCGCAGAGCCAGCCGCTCCTCGACGTGCTCGTGCGGGACGGGGTGGTCGGCGAGCGCGTACGCCCGCTCCCGCACCTCGTCCAGCCGCGCGCGCAGGCCGTCGGCCGCGCCGCGCTCGGCGGGCGCGGCGCCGAGCAGGTCCAGCGCGGCGTACCCGAGGCCGAAGACCGCCGGAGACGTGTTGGTGCTGCGGGGTACGTCGACGCGGGCGAACTCCTCGCGGGGCGTGCGCAGTACGACCGACTCCTCCGGTACCCACAGGCCGTCCAGCGTCAGCGACACCGTGCGGGCCGCCGTCAGCGCCACCAGCCGCATCGGTGCCGACGCCCGCAGCTCCGGCTGCTCCCGGGCGTCGGCGAAGGCGAACACCACCTCGTCGGCGTCCGTCACGCCCGCGAGCAGCATCAGGTCGTTCAGGCCCCAGCCCGTGTACCAGGGCACGGCGCCGTCGAAGCGCACCCCGCCGCGCTCGACGGTGGCCCGCACCGGCACCCGGGGGTGGGCCCGGACGTGCGCGTAGGCGATGCCCGCGAGCAGTTCGCCGGTGGCGAGCGGACGCAACAGGCGTTCGCGCACGGCGAGTCCGGGCTCCGCCTTCGCCAGCAGCCGTACCGGCGTGTGGTGCTGGGTCTGCACGAACCACGTGGAGCAGCACGCCCCGGCGAGGATCTCGGCGACCTCCCTGGCGACCCGGTCCGGGGCGCCGGCCCCGCCGGACTCCGTGGGCGCGCTCACCCCGAGCAGCCCGGAGCGCCGGACCGCCTCGATGTGACTCCTGGGCACGACGTCCTGGTCGACGCGCTGGGCGGACGGGGCGAGCAGGTCGTCGGCGAGCCGGTGCGCCTCGGTGACGAGCGGGTGGGTCGTGGTGGTCATACGGCGATTCTCCCGACCGGTTCCGGACGGTGACGAGCGGGCGCGGTACGGCGAGTCCCCGCCAGGCCGGAAACCGGCCCGAGTCCGACTGGTCTACACCCTTGACTGGTACAGACCAACGCGGTTGAGTGTGCGTCACACCCCCCACTACGGCCGCCCCCGACGCCGTGACCGGCCAGGCCGGCGCGTGCGCGCAAGGCATCGCCCCGGCCTGCCTTGCGCGGGAGCGGCCGTGCCCGTCAAAGGAGGCAGTCCTGTGTCGAGGCGTCGAATCTCCGCCCTGGTGGCCGTGCTCGCCCTCGCGGGCGCCGTGCCCGCCCTCCTGCCCGCCACCGAGGCGTCCGCCGCCGCGTGTTCGAGCTACCCGGCCTGGACGGCGGGCAAGAACTACAACGCCGGCGACATCGTCCGCTACACCGACGGCAAGGCGTACATCGCCGAGCACGCCAACCCGGGCTACGACCCGGTGATCAGCACCTGGTACTGGGAGCCGTACGCCTGCGGCGGCGGCCCGGGTACGCCGGTCGGCAACTTCGTGGTGAGCGAGGCCCAGTTCAACCAGATGTTCCCGGGCCGGAACTCCTTCTACACCTACAGCGGCCTCACCGCCGCGCTCAGCGCCTACCCCGGCTTCGCCAACACCGGCGGCGACGCCACCAAGAAGCAGGAGGCCGCGGCCTTCCTCGCCAACGTCAGCCACGAGACCGGCGGACTCGTGCACGTCGTCGAGCAGAACACCGCCAACTACCCGCACTACTGCGACTGGAACCAGCCCTACGGCTGTCCGGCAGGCCAGGCGGCCTACTACGGTCGCGGGCCGATCCAGCTCAGCTGGAACTTCAACTACAAGGCCGCGGGCGACGCGCTCGGCATCAACCTGCTGGGCAACCCCTGGCTGGTGCAGAACGACGCGGCCGTCGCCTGGAAGACCGCCCTGTGGTACTGGAACACCCAGTCCGGACCGGGCAGCATGACCCCGCACAACGCCATGGTCAACGGCGCCGGGTTCGGCCAGACGATCCGCTCCATCAACGGCTCCCTGGAGTGCGACGGAAGGAACCCGGCGCAGGTCCAGAGCCGCGTCACCAAGTACCAGCAGTTCAGCCAGATCCTCGGCGTCTCCCCGGGCGGCAACCTGTACTGCTGAGCCGCCCCGGGTCCACCCGTCGGCCGCGTCCCGCTCCGGCAGGACGCGGCCGACTTGGCGTTCGGGAGTTTTACGTATAACCTCTCCCGTCAATCGTCCGTCCGGAAGGGTCCCGATGACACGTATCGCCCTGGTCACCCTCGTCGTCGACGACTACGACGAGGCGATCCGCTTCTACACCGAGGCCCTCGGTTTCCGCCTGGCCGAGGACGCGCCCCGGCCCGACGGTTCCCGCTGGGTGGTCGTCGAACCCGGCACCCCCGGGCAGGGCGTCGCGCTGCTGCTGGCCCGCGCCAAGGGGGAGGCCCAGCGCTCCCGGATCGGCGACCAGACCGGCGGGCGGGTCGGCTTCTTCCTGCACACCGACGACTTCGCCCGCGACCACGCCCGCATGGCTGCCGCCGGCGTGACCTTCCTGGAGGAGCCCCGGCACGAGCCCTACGGCTCGGTCGCCGTCTTCCAGGACCTCTACGGCAACCGCTGGGACCTGCTCCAGCCCGCCGCCTGAACCCTCCCGATCGTCCGCTCAGACCCCGCCGAGGAACCACCGCACATGTCATCTACGCGCATAGACGCCGAAACCCTCCGCCGCCTCCCCAAGGCCGTGCTGCACGACCACCTCGACGGCGGCCTGCGCCCCGCGACCGTCGTGGAGCTGGCCGCGGCCGTCGGCCACACCCTGCCCACCACCGACCCCGACGAGCTGGCCGCCTGGTACTACGAGGCCGCCAACTCCGGTGACCTGGTGCGCTACATCGCCACCTTCGAGCACACCCTCGCCGTGATGCAGAACCGCGAGGGCCTGCTGCGCACGGCCGAGGAGTACGTCCTCGACCTCGCCGCCGACGGCGTCGTCTACGGCGAGGTCCGGTACGCCCCCGAGCTGATGACCGGCGGCGGTCTGACCCTCGCCGAGGTCGTCGAGACCGTCCAGGAGGGACTGGCCGCCGGGATGGCCAAGGCCGCGGCGGCCGGCACCCCGGTCCGGGTCGGCACCCTGCTGTGCGGCATGCGGATGTTCGACCGCACCCGCGCCACCGCCGACCTCGCGGTGGCCTTCCGGGACGCCGGGGTCGTCGGCTTCGACATCGCCGGCGCCGAGGACGGCTTCCCGCCCGCCGACCACCTCGACGCCTTCGAGTACCTGCGCCGTGAGAACGTGCCCTTCACCATCCACGCCGGCGAGGCGCACGGCCTGCCCAGCATCCACCAGGCCCTCCAGGTGTGCGGCGCCCAGCGCATCGGCCACGGCGTGCGCATCACCGACGACATCCCCGACCTCGCCTCCGGCAAGCTGGGCCGCCTCGCGGGCTGGGTCCGCGACCGGCGGATCGCCCTCGAGATGTGCCCGACCTCCAACCTCCAGACCGGCGCCGCCACCTCGATCGCCGAGCACCCCATCACCGCGCTGAAGGACCTCGGCTTCCGCGTCACCCTGAACACCGACAACCGCCTGGTCTCGGGCACCACGATGACCCGCGAGATGTCCCTGCTCGTCGAGCAGGCCGGCTGGAGTACCGAGGACCTGCGCACGGTGACGGTGAACGCACTCAAGAGCGCCTTCATCCCCTTCGACGAGCGCAACGCCCTGATCGAGGACGTCGTCCTGCCGGCCTACGCGGCGCTCTGAACGAGCCCGCGCACATAGGCGGCCTGTCCGACGTGCTGGAGATCGTCGGACAGGACGCTGACCAGCCGCACGCCCAGGGTGACCGGCGGGTCCCAGTTGTCGTCCACGACCCGCTCCAGGTCCTTGGCGGTCAGGGAGCGCAGGGCCCCGAGCGTCTGCTCGTGCACGGCGTCGTAGTAGCCGGTCAGCAGGTCGCCCGAGTCGACCCGCACCTTCGCGACCTCGGCGGGGCTGTGGCCGTACCCGGTGTCCCGGCGGGGCAGGCCGAGGCCGAAGCGCTTCTCCCACTCGCCGGTCAGCCACACCTGGTCGAGACCGAAGGCGTCCGCGACGTGGTCGTCCTGGACGCGGGTGAGATGCCAGACGAGCCAGGAGACGGAGTTGGCCTCGCCGGCGGGGCGGGTGTTCAGGCCGTCGGGGTCCAGGCCCTCGACGGCGGCGTGGACTTCTTCCTGGATACGGGCGTAGCCCTCGATGAGGATGTCCTTCGCATGCATACGTCCACCATCGCGCAGTCCGCCCTCACCCGCTCCCCGTTTCCAGCAGCCCCATCAGCGCCCGCGCCGCGGGGCTGGTCGCCTGGGCGGGCGGCAGCAGCGCGATGGTCTCGTACTCCGTCCCGCCCGCGTCCTTCAGCGGCAGCGAGGTGAGGGCGGCCCGCTTGTGCCGGAAGTGCCGCGGCACCACCGCGATACCGAGGTTCTCGTCGATCAGGTCGAGCAGCCCGTGCACGTCGTTCACCTCCAGCGGCACGGTCCGCCGTACGCCCGCCGCGGCGAAGACGGCGTCGGTGACGCGGCGCGGACCCCAGTCCGGGTGGAAGTCGACGAAGACCTCGTCGGCGAGATCGTGCGGGGTGAGCACCGCGCCGTCCGCCGCGAGCCGGTGGTCGGGGTGGCACAGCACCGTCATCGGCTCGCCGGACAGCGGGACCGAGCGCAGCTGTTCGGTGTCGGCCTGGGTGCGGTAGGCGAAGGCCAGGTCGAGCCGCCCGGCCGCCACCTCCTCGGCCAGCTCGCCGGAGCCCGCCTGCCGCAGCCGGATCTCCACGTCCGGGTGGAGCCGCCGGAACGCGGCCAGCAGCCCCGCCACCGGCACCCCGGCGATGCACTGCTCGGCGCCCAGCGAGAGCGTGCCGCGCAGCACCCCCTGCACGGCGGCCACCGCCTCGTGCGCCGACCGCACCTGGGCGAGGATCCGCTCCGCCTCGCCCAGCAGCGCCCGCCCGGCCTCCGTCAGCGTCACCCGGCGGGTGGTCCGTACGAACAGCGGCGCCCGCAGTTCCCGCTCCAGCGCCCGGATCGACGCCGACAGGCCCGACTGGGACACCAGCAGCCGCTCCGCCGCACGGGTGAAGTGCTGGTCCTCGGCGACCGCCACGAAATGCTGAAGATGACGCAGTTCCATGATTGAGAAGCGTAACCGCGCAATCCCATCGGATTCTTCTGTTGGACCACTGCACGCAGGTCAGGCCAGAGTGGGGGACGGTTCCAGCCGGATCCACCCCTACCCGTACCCGGGTGCCCAACCCCCTCTGGAGTCGCGTTGTACACCGCACACCCCGATCGCTACGCGGACATGCCCTACCGGCGCTCCGGACGCAGCGGCCTGAAGCTCCCCGCGCTCTCGCTCGGCCTGTGGCACAACTTCGGCCCGGATCGTCCCGCGGAGACCCAGCGCGCCATCCTGCGCCGCGCCTTCGACCTCGGCGTCACCCACTTCGACCTCGCCAACAACTACGGCCCGCCGCCCGGCTCCGCCGAGTCCGCGCTGGGCGAGGCGCTGAAGGCGGACTTCGGGTCGTACCGCGACGAGCTGGTCGTCTCCACCAAGGCCGGCTACCTGATGTGGCCCGGCCCGTACGGCGAGTGGGGCTCGCGCAAGTCCGTCCTGTCCTCCCTCGACCAGAGCCTGACCCGCATGGGCCTGGACTACGTCGACATCTTCTACTCGCACCGCCCCGACCCGGAGACTCCCCTGGAGGAGACGATGGGTGCCCTGCACACGGCGGTGCAGCAGGGCAAGGCGCTCTACGTGGGCGTCTCGAACTACTCCGCCGAGCAGACCCGCGAGGCCGCCCGCATCCTCGGTGAGCTGGGCACCCCGCTGCTGATCCACCAGCCGCGCTACTCCATGCTCGACCGCCGCCCCGAGACCGGCGGCCTGCTGGACGCCCTCGACGAGCTGAAGGTCGGCTCCATCGCCTACTCCCCGCTGGAGCAGGGCCTGCTCACCGGCCGCTACCTCGACGGCATCCCGGAGGGCTCGCGCGCCGCGAGCGACAGCCCGTTCCTCAAGTCCGAGGCGGTCACCGAGGAACTGGTCGGCAGACTGCGCTCCCTGGACGAGATCGCGAAGTCCCGCGGCCAGTCGCTGGCCCAGATGGCTCTCGCGTGGGTGCTGCGCGAAGGCCGCGTGACGTCGGCGCTGGTCGGCGCGAGCAGCCCGCAGCAGCTGGAGGACAGCGTCGCGGCCACCAGGAACCTCGACTTCGGCTCCGACGAACTGGCCCGCATCGACAAGATCGTCAACAAGTAGGGCGCGGCCGCAGGACACCCGGGTCCCGGAGGCGGGTCACCGCCTCCGGGACCCGAGGCGTTCGCCGGGGCGCCCTCACGCCCCGGCGGGCACCCGGTCCAGGAAGCCGAACACGGCGCTGATCCGGTCCTCGTCGTCCAGCCTGACCACGTCGAACCCGGCCACCGGTGCGGAGCCGTCGGCCTCGCTCACCAGCTCCCAGGAGAAGCGCGCCGTGTCGTGGTGCCCGTCCACGGCACCGGACAGCCGGAACACGAAGCCGGGGAACTGCTCGTGCGCCGCCGCGATCACGGCCGCGATCTGCTCGTGGCCGCGGACATCGGCCAGGGGATCGGTGTAGCCGCCGTCATTGGTCCAGGCCGCGGCGACCGCCTCGGCCCGCGCCTCCGGCGCCGCGTTCCACGCCTCGAAGTAGCGGGCGACGGCGTCTTCGTGGCGGCGGGCGGGTGCGGATGCGGACATGGCGATCAGCCTCCATCGAGGTCGTGTGCGCTGGTCAGGGACCGGGTCCCGGTCTCGGCGACCCGGTACCGCAACCATGCCCGCACCCGCGCGCACCGTCGATTACCCCCGGGGTCATGGCGGCGCCCCGCGTGTCCGCCGCCGGACCGCCCACCCGGAATCGGGACGGCCGCCGGCCCGGGTCGGCTTTCGGCCATCAACGGCCGTGAATATGCCAGGAGACTGGCCGGAAATTCATGGTGACAGTGATTCATCGGTGAACATACTCACCTCTAGGGCCTCTCACACCATGCGACAGCGCCCTCACGCACAGCACACGAGCCGCACGGACGCGCTGCCCGACCGGCAGGCGGTGGGTGACGGGGGAGGGTAGCAGTGCACGACGAGTTCCTGTGCCACGTCACCGCCTACGGAGTCTGTGACGGCCGGCGCATCGGTGTCCCACTCGGTACCTACCGGGCTCCCACCCTCGCGCTGGCCCTGTGGTGGCTGCGCGACCGCGCCTCCTGGATGGCCGAGCGGCTGGACCCGCAGCCCGACACCCCCCACTTACCGCGCGCCGCCCTGACCCCCGTCGCCGACGACGCGCCCGACGTGCCGCGCGTGCTGCGCACCTGGTGCGCCGACGACCTCCAGCAGGAACTGGTCGCCGACGAACTGGCCGCGGGCCGCCTGGTGCGGATCGCGACCAGCGACGACACCACCGAGTACGAGCTGATGGCCGAGTCCGTGGACGCACTCCGCATGCAACGGGCCTCCCCGCCCCTCGTCGTCCCGGTGGCCTGACCCTCCCAGGACCTGCGCAACCGCCCCAGGGGCTGTCTGACCAGTACGAGGCTCCACGCCCGGCACGCCGCGAGCACGTACCTGACGCCGCGAGGCCGCCCTCCGGGCGACGACGGGAATCGTCAGGCAGCCGCAGCCCCTACGTGCCCGTCGGAGCCCGCCCCGCCCGCCGCGTCGCCCACCGTGCGAGCAGCGCGCCGAGTGCCCCCGCGACCAGCCCCCACAGCAGGGCGAGCCCCACCGCACTCCACAGTTGCGGCCGCAGGAAGAGCCGGCCGGACAGGCCGCCGCCCAGGTCGCCGATGCCGAGCACGGACAGCCCGTAGTGGGCGAAGACGCGGCCGACGAGGCCGATCATCAGGACCGTCAGCGCCAGGGCCACCGCCAGCTGCACGGCGTGCAGCCAGACCGGCGTCCGGGCCGGTGAGCGGAGCGCCATGACGAACCCGGCCGCCACGACCAGGACCGCCGCGGCGACCAGCAGCCACCACATCCGCCCGTCCTGCTCCGTGAGCGTGCCCAGGTTCACGGTCGAGACGTCCTCCGTGCGCAGCACCTCGTCCACCACCTGCGGCATCGGCAGCCCGAACGGCCCCTCGACCCGGCCGTTCCAGGTCGCGCCCAGGCCGATCGTGAGCGCCGGCCAGGCCAGGTTCGGCAGGCCGAGGAGCAGCACGGCGAAGGTGTCCGCCGGGTGCCCGCGCGTCCCGGCGACGACCAGGCCGACGACGACGCCGATGGCGACGTAGGCGAGCAGCAGCGCGACCATCGCGTACGCCGCCGGCCGCACCGCCGTGTGCAGGCGCAGCAGCCGGCCGGGCAGCGGCGCCCCTCGGGAGACCAGCAGGGCCAGCACCAGGACGCCCGCCAGCCACAGCAGCCCGAAGAGCACCGTCAGCGGCACGTCCGCGGTGAAACCGACGGTCGGCCTGACGCCGAACAGGTCGCCGAGGTCGCTCAGCACACCCTCGCCGAGGGACACCTCGAAGGTCTGGCGCGCGGCGAAGGCCAGCCCGAGGAGGGCGATCAGCCACAGGAACGCGATCCGCCCCGCCCAGCCGGCCAGCTCGGGAGCGCCGGCGACGGCGCGGTGGCGCAGCGGCCGCAGGAAGCCGTAGGCGATCACCAGCGCACCTGTCAGGGTGACGGACAGCGGCATCACGGTCAGTCCCGCGTCGGTGTCGGCGAACTCCCCGGCGTCCCCGGCCAGTTCCAGCGCGCCGCCCAGGGCGGTGACGACGGTCGCCACGACCACCCGGGGAAAGGCGTTGTCGGGCAGGTTCGCGGCCCCGGCCGCCCACAGTCCGAGCGCCGCCACCACGCCCATGGCGACCAGGGCGGCCGACACCGTGCCCAGGGCCTGCGCCCAGCCGTGCCGGGCGACCGCCCGGCCGGAGGGTGCGGTCCGGCCGGGGGTTCCGGAGGGGTTTCGCGCACTCACGCTGCCACGCTAAGCAGGCCGCGGACGGCCCGCCCGCCGGCTGGGCCGTCCGCGCGGTGGCCCGCCGGCCCCGGTCAGGCGGCGCGGACGACCAGGGCGTGGTCGCCGAGCCCCAGCAGGCGGTCGGGCGCCACCTCGCCCCGGGTGGTGAAGACCGCGAGGACACGGCCCGTCGCCGTGTCGAAGGCGGCGTCCAGCACCGTGCCGTGCGCCGTGCCGCCCTCGGTCAGGACCCGGTGACCCAGCAGGTCGTGGTGGGGCACGGCCGGCCCTGGGGAGCCCGTGGACCGCACCCGGACGGCGCTCGGCCCGATCGTGTCCACCGCGTCCCAGGCCAGCACCGTCTCCCGGCGCAGGTGCCCGCCGCGGAACCGGACGTGGCTCACGGTGCCGGAGACGATGTCGACGGTCAGGGACACCACGGTGCCGAGCGGACGCGCCCCGGCGGCCGACGGCACCACCGGCAGCCCCCGCACCTCGGTGAACAGCATCACGGCAGCGAGCCCCGCCACGGGCCGGGCACACCGCCCACCAGAGAGCTGAAGCCCGGCAGGTCGTCGGCGATGTGCCGGACCGCGTCCTCGGGCAGGACGAGAGCGCGACCGGTGACCGAGAGCGTCCCGCCGCGCGGCACGTACACCCGCCGCCGGTGCCGGGCCGGTCCCGGCACGAACCGGCGGCTCGCCGCCACCCGGAAGCCGACGACCCGCCCGGCGGTGCCGCCCTCCACGACGACGTCGAGCACCGTGCCGACCTCGGCGCCCGCCTCGGTCAGCACGCGCGCGCCCAGCAGCCGGGCCCGCAGGGGCTGCTGCCGCGCCGTCATGGCCGCCGCGTTCACCAGTCCCCGCCGGTCGCGGATCATCACCGCGTCGTGGCCCAGCGAGGACACGGCCGCCCACGGCAGACCGTCCTTGAGGGGGCCGGAGAGCAGCCCTCGCCCGGTCAAGGTGAAACCGGTGATCCGCGACGCGGCGGCGTCGCATACGGTGTCCTTGACGTGGGCGACGGCGTCGCCGCCGAGGGTCACCACCGGCCGGGTGGTGATGCTTCGCGCGGCCATCAGCTCGTTCATCGCACCCCTTCCCGCCTTCTCGGGTTCCCCGCTCCACTGTGACGATGCCCGCACTACGAGAAGACGGGGACTGCGTCGCGCGGCTCGGGGTACGAGGACGGGTGCAGCAGCGACCGGCCAGTCCGGCTTCCGAGAGAGACACGCATGACCGAGCACCTGGACGGGGCAGTGATACGTACTGGTTTCGACGTCCCCGTTGAACCGCTGAGGCGGGCGGCACACTACTCCGGTGAGCCGGGATGCATAGCGCAGGCGCGAGGCTTCGCCGCGCTCTTCCTCGACCAGCTGAGGACCGAGTGGTGCGCCGCGATCGGCGCCCGCTCCGACGGCGCGGTCCTGCTGGTGGTGAGTGAACTCGTGACCAACGCCGACCGCCACAGCAAGGGCCCGTACATCCTGGAGCTGGAGGGCACCGGAGCCTCGGTGGCGGTGACCGTGTACGACAGCAGCGGCGCGGTGCCCGAGCGGTTTCCCAAGGACCCCGAACGCGTGGGGCACCACGGCCTGGAGATCGTGCACGCCTTGGCGGAGTCCGTCGTCGTCGAACCCGTCCCGGTCGGCAAGCGGGTACGCGCCGTGGTCCCGCTCACCCAGGCGTGAACGTGGGCGTGGTGCCCCTCACCGAAGCGTGAGGAGCACCACGAGGAACCACGGGCACCGCGGGGTCAGGCGCAGCCGAGTTCGCCCAGCATGCCCTCGCGCAGCCGTGTGATGATCCGCTTGATCAGCCGGGACACGTGCATCTGCGAGCAGCCGAGTTCCGCGCCGATCTCGGCCTGGGTGGCCTCCTCGACGAACCGCATGTGGATGATCCGGCGGTCCCGCTCGCTCAGCTCGGCCATCAGCGGCGCGAGCGAGTGGAAGTCCTCGACGAGCCGCAGCCCGTCCTCCTCCACACCGATGAAGTCGGCCAGCACCGACTCGCCGTTCTCCGGGCCGTCGCCGGTCAGCGCCGCGTCCAGCGAGGACGAGTTGTAACCGTTGGACGCGATCTGGCCCTCGATCACCTCGTTCTCGCCGATGTTCATCAGCGTGGCGAGTTCGGCCACGGTGGGCTCGCGGTCCAGGCGGGAGGAGAGCTCCTCGCGGGCCTTGGCCAGCTCCACCCGCAGCTCCTGGAGCCGGCGCGGCACGTGCACCGCCCACGTGGTGTCCCGGAAGAAGCGCTTGATCTCGCCGACGATGTACGGAAGCGCGAAGGACGTGAACTCGACCTCGCGCGACAGTTCGAACCGGTCGATGGCCTTGATCAGGCCGATCATGCCGGTCTGGACGATGTCCTCCATGTCGTCGCCGCGACCGCGGAAACGGCCGGCGGCGAACCGCACGAGCGACATGTTCATCTCGATCAGGGTGTTGCGCGCGTACTGGTACTCGTGCGTGCCCTCTTCGAGCTCCGTCAGACGCTGGAAGAACTGGCGGGACAACTGCCGCGCGTCACGCGGCGCCACGGTGCGGGGGTCCACGACCCCGGGCGTGGTTGCGTCACCCGTCCCACCCCCGGCGGTCTTCCCGACAACCTGCGCTTTCGGCCGGACCACGGCGGTCTCCATTACCTCTCCCACGAAAGTCACGGTTCAGACGTCTCCCTAGGTCTTCCCGCCTGCGGGTACCCGGGTCACGGCAGCACATGCCCCCCGTTCTCACGGGTGGCGGAAAACGGGTGCCGCCCGTCGTCGCGGGGTGATGCCTCCTGTCTCAGCGTAGTCCCGCGGATGGCCCCCGTCACCCGCGGATTTCCCTCAGGGCGGAACGCCGGGCCCTTCCGTGACGCGGCCGGGCTCCTAGGCTGAGCAGGTGACCAGCCACGTGCCGAACGAAGCCCGCGTCATTCCGCTGCGCCCGCAGGCCACGCGCCCGGCAGCCCGCCCCGCCGTCGCGCCGGTGCCCCCGGAGCGAAGGCCGCCCACCGCCCGCGAGCCCCTCTGGCGCGATCTGGTCGGCGACGTCCTGCGCGGCGAACGGCTCGCCCAGGAGCGGACCCTGAAGGAGGTGTCGGAGGCCGCCCGGATCTCCATGCCGTACCTGTCGGAGGTGGAGCGCGGGCGCAAGGAGGCGTCGTCGGAAGTGCTCGCCGCCGCCGCGGGCGCCCTCGGGCTCTCCCTGGGCGACCTGCTGGCCCGCGCCCACGGGGAGCTGGTCCGCCTCACCTCGCGGCACACCGGCGCGGGCGCCGGCCGGGGCGCCTCCGGCGCGCGGTACGACGGGATGTGCCTGGCCGCCTGAGCGACCGTCCGGGTCGGCGCCCCGTGCGACGCCGGCCCGGTTCCTCACACCCGCGCCAGGCGCCGGGCGAGCACCTCGTCGGCCAGCCCGTACGCCACCGCCTCCTCGGCGGTGAACACCTTGTCGCGGTCCATGTCGGCGCGCAGGGTCGCGACGTCGTGGCTGGTGTGCCGGGCCAGCACCTCCTCGACCTGGGAGCGGATCCGGACCATCTCCTTGGCCTGCAGCGCCAGGTCGGAGACGGTTCCCTGCCGGCCTCCGCTGGCCGGCTGTCCCAGCAGGACCCGCGCGTGCTCCAGCACGAACCGCCGCCCCGGGTCCCCGCCGGCCAGCAGCACGGCCGCCGTGGACGCAGCCTGTCCGACGCAGAACGTCGAGATCGGTGCCTGCACGAACGTCATCGTGTCGTAGATCGCCATCAGCGAGGTGAACGAGCCCCCCGGGGAGTTGATGTAGACGGCGATCTCGGCCTCCGGGGCCGACGACTCCAGGTGCAGGAGCTGCGCGATCACGACGTTGGCCACGCCGTCGTCGATCTCGGTCCCCAGGAAGATGATCCGCTCCGACAGCAGCCGGCTGAACACGTCGTAGGACCGCTCGCCCTGCGGGGTGCGCTCGACGACGTTCGGAATCGTGTAGCTCCCCATGTCACAGTCCCATCCGTCGGGCGGGGGCGGCCGGGCGCACGTCCGCGAAGGACTCGACGACCCGGTCCACCATTCCGTACTCCTTGGCCTCCTCGGCCGTGAACCAGCGGTCGCGGTCGCCGTCCCGGGAGATGGTCTCGGGGGTCTGGCCCGTGTGCTCGGCCGTGATCCGCTCGATGGTCCGCTTGGTGAACTCCAGGTTGTCGGCCTGGATCTCGATGTCGGCGGTGGTGCCGCCGATGCCCGCGGAGGGCTGGTGCATCATGACCCGCGCGTTCGGCAGCGCGTAGCGCTTGCCCGCCGCACCGACGCTCAGCAGGAACTGACCCATGCTGGCGGCGAAGCCCATGGCGAGCGTCGAGACGTCGTTGGGGATCAGCCGCATCGTGTCGTAGACGGCGAGTCCCGCGTGCACGGAGCCGCCGGGGCTGTTGATGAACAGGCTGATGTCGGCGCGCGGGTCCTGCGCGGACAGGATCAGCAGCTGGGCGCAGACCCGGTTCGCGGAGACCTCGTCGACCTGCGTGCCCAGCAGCACGATCCGCTGGTCGAGCAACTGCGCGGCGAGTTGTTCGTCGAACCGGGTCGCGGGGGTGTCGCCCTCCTCCGCGCGGGGCCGTGCGGCCGGGCCGGGGCCGGCGATGAGTGGGAACATCGGCGCTCCTTGTCGAGTCGTGGACGGTCCTGGAGGGTGGGTGGTAAGCGGCTCTCGGCGCCGCGCTCCCTCACTCGTTCACTCTCGGCCCGCCGTGGCCCCGGGCGGCGCGATCTCTGCCCGCGGCAGATTCGCCACGAGCAGAGCGATTAATTTCGCGGTCCGCGCCGGTCGACAGTGGTGACCGAGTTCCACGCCCAGGAGGCAGTCATGAGCACCGACGGATTCACCACGTGTCTCTGGTTCGACGGCACGGCCGAGGAGGCCGCCCACTTCTACGTCTCCCTCTTCAAGAACTCCCGCATCGGCGCCGTCACCCACTACCCCGAGGGGTCGTACCAGCCGGCCGGCACCGTCCTCACTGTCGAGTTCACCGCCAACGGCCAGAAGTTCGTCGCTCTCAACGGCGGCCCGCAGTTCCGGTTCAACGAAGCGGTCTCCTTCCAGATCTCCTGCGAGAACCAGGACGAGGTCGACCACTACTGGGCGAAGCTGACCGAGGGCGGCGGCGAGGAGGGGCCCTGCGGCTGGCTCAAGGACCGGTTCGGCGTGTCCTGGCAGGTCGTCCCGATCCGGCTGGAGGAGATGTTCCGCGACCCGGACCCCGAGAAGGTCGCGCGCGCCAACAAGGCCATGATGGCGATGCACAAGCTCGACATCGCCGCACTGGAGCTCGCGTACGCCGGGAAGTGAGGCGTGCCTCCGGCGCGCGGGGCGGGCCGGGGCTGGCTAGCGTGAGGAAGCGGACGGCCCCTGCCGTCCGGACCATTCGTGCGCACGGGAGGCGGCACCATGGCCGTGCAACCTGAAGGGGCCCCCTGCTGGGCCGACGCGATGTTCGGCGACGTCGAGGCAGCCAAGAGCTTCTACGGCGACGTCCTCGGCTGGACCTTCGGCGAGTCCTCGTCGGAGTACGGCAACTACACCCAGGCGTTTGCGAACGGCAAGGCGGTGGCGGCCGTGGTCCCGCCCATGCCCGGCCAGGAGGGCCCCGCGCAGTGGTGCCTCTACCTCGCGTCCCGGGACGCCGCGGCGACGGCCTCCCGGATCAGGGAGGCCGGCGGCGAGGTGGTGATGGAGCCGATGCAGGTCGGCGACTACGGCACCATGTGCCTGGCCCGCGACCCGAGCGGCGTCGTCTTCGGCGTCTGGCAGGCGGGCGCCCACGAGGGCTTCGGGGCGATGGCCGAGCCCGGCGCGTACTGCTGGGCCGAGGTCTTCACCCGCGAACCCGGGAAGTCGGACGCCTTCTTCCCCCGGGTCTTCCCCTACAAGGCGAAGCAGATGGAGGACGACGGGGTGGACTTCCGCCTCTTCGACCTCGGCGACCGCACCGTCCTGGGCCGCATGGCCATGGGGGACGACTTCCCGCCCGAGGTTCCCCCCTACATCAACGTGTACTTCACCGTCCCCGACTGCGACGCGGCCGTGGCCCGCGCCACCGAACGCGGCGGCGTCCTGCGGTTCGGGCCGATGGACACCCCGTTCGGCAGGTTCGCGGCGCTGAGCGACCCGCAGGGCGCGAGCTTCTCGGTGATCGACATCACCACCACCGAGGGGGAGATGCCGAAGATCACGGACGTCGCCTGAGCCCCGTCCGGGCGCCCCGCCGCGCCATGGCATGATCGGGCGCATGGGTGAACGTGTGGTGGCCGCGTGCGACGGGGCGTCGAAGGGAAACCCGGGTCCGGCCGGCTGGGCCTGGGTGGTGGCCGACGCCTCGGAGAGTCCGGTCCGCTGGGAGGCCGGCCCGCTCGGCAGGGCCACCAACAACATCGCCGAACTCACGGCGCTGGAACGCCTGCTGGCGTCGACCGACCCGGACGTGCCGCTCGAGGTCCGCATGGACTCGCAGTACGCCATGAAGGCCGTCACCACCTGGCTGCCCGGCTGGAAGCGCAACGGCTGGAAGACGGCGGCAGGCAAGCCGGTCGCCAACCAGGAACTGGTCGTACGCATCGACGAGCTGCTCGCCGGCCGCTCGGTCGACTTCCGCTACGTTCCCGCCCACCAGGTCGACGGCGACCGTCTCAACGACTTCGCCGACCGCGCCGCCAGTCAGGCCGCGGTGGCCCAGGAGCCCGCGGGCAGCGGCCTCGGCTCCCCGGAGCCGCCGCCCGCCCCCGACGTCCCCCAGACCGGGAAGTCGCCGCGCCGCAAGCCGGGCACCGCCCGCAAGGGCAACGGTTCCGCGGCGCGCACCATCAAGGCGAAGTTCCCCGGCCGCTGCCTGTGCGGACGCGCGTACGCGGCGGGGGAGTCCATCGCCAAGAACGACCAGGGCTGGGGCCACCCGGAGTGCCGCACGGCGGCCGCCGGCTGATCCGAGCGGACCCCTCGGCCGTGTGACGCCGTTTTCCACTCCACCCTTGCTACTCTGCGTGTCCCCATGACCGCGACGAGTGCATACCAGGGGTGTGTGTGAAGGTCGCCTGCGTCGGCGGCGGGCCCGCCGGACTGTATCTGTCCATCCTGCTGAAGCTGCAGGACCCGTCCCACGACATCACCGTCTACGAACGTGACCCGGAGGGCTCCACCTACGGCTGGGGCGTCACCTACTGGCGCGGACTGCTCGACCGGCTCCGGGAGCACGACCCCGAGTCGGCGCGCGCCGTCGAGGAGCACTCCGTGCGCTGGCGCGACGGCGTCGCCCACGTCGGCGACCTCTCCACCCGGCACCAGGGCGACGAGGGCTTCGGCATCGGCCGCCACCGGCTCCTGGAGATCCTCGCCGCCCGCGCCCGCTCCCTCGGCGTGCGCCTGGAGTTCGACCACGAGATCACCGGCGCGAACCCGCCCGCCGCCGACCTCGTGGTGGCGGCCGACGGCGTGGGCAGCGCGCTGCGCACCCACCACGCCGCGCACTTCGGCAGCGAGATCACCTTCGGCCGCAACCGCTACGTCTGGCTCGGCACCACCAAGGTCTTCGACGCCTTCACCTTTGCCTTCACCGAGACCGACCACGGCTGGATCTGGGCCTACGGGTACGGGTTCGGCCCCGGCGGCAGCACCTGCGTCGTCGAGTGCGCGCCCGAGACCTGGACCGGTCTGGGTCTCGACCGGGCCGACGAGGGCGAGGCACTGGTCCTGCTGGAGAAGCTCTTCGCCGACGTCCTGGACGGACACCCGCTCAGCGCACGTTCCGGCGGCGGTCGCGCCGGCGCCGGCTGGCCCGCCTTCCGCACCCTCACCAACCGCACCTGGTCCCGGGGCAACCTCGTCCTGCTCGGCGACGCCGCCCACACCACGCACTACTCCATCGGCGCCGGCACCACGCTCGCCCTGGAGGACGCCATGGCCCTGGCCGCGGCGCTGCGCGAGCACGCCCGTCTTCCCGACGCGCTCGCCCGGTACGAGCGGGAACGCAGGGCCGCCCTGCTGCCGGTGCAGAGCGCCGCCCGCCACAGCGCCCAGTGGTACGAGAACCTGCCCCGCTACATCCGGCTGCCCCCACAGCAGATGTTCGCCCTGCTCGGACAGCGCCACTCGCCCCTGCTGCCGTACGTCCCGCCCGGCCTCTACTACCGCCTCGACCGGGCGGCGGGGCGACTGGAGGCGCTGCGCCGGTTCAAGCGCTGGCTGGGACCGCGGCTGGCGCGGGCCGCGCAGGCCCGCAGAGCCGGGGGCGCGCGGCGGATGACAGACTGACGCCATGGACGAGCGCACTTTCGGCAGGTCGGATCAGCACGCGTCGGTGGTCGGCCTCGGCACCTGGCAACTCGGCGCCGACTGGGGGGACGTCGACGACAAGAAGGCCCTCACGGTGCTGGAGGCGGCGGCCGAGTCGGGGGTGACCTTCTTCGACACCGCCGACGTCTACGGCGACGGCCGCAGCGAGGAGACCATCGCCACGTTCCTGCGCGGCAGGCCCGACCTGCACGTGCTGGTCGCCACCAAGATGGGCCGCCGGGTCGAGCAGATCCCGCAGAACTACGTCCTCGACAACTTCCGCGAGTGGAACGACCGGTCGCGCCGCAACCTCGGCGTCGACATCGTCGACCTGGTGCAGCTGCACTGCCCGCCCACGCCCGTCTACTCCAGCGACGAGGTCTTCGACGCCCTGGACACGCTGGTCGAGGAGGAGCGAGTCGCCGCGTACGGCGTGAGCGTGGAGACCTGCGAGGAGGCGCTGACCGCGATCGCCCGGCCGAACGTCGCGAGCGTGCAGATCATTCTCAACCCGTTCCGGATGAAGCCCCTGACCGAGGTCCTGCCCGCGGCCCGGGAGGCGGGCGTCGGCATCATCGCCCGGGTGCCGCTCGCCTCCGGACTGCTGTCCGGCAAGTACACCAAGGACACCGTCTTCGCGGCGAACGACCACCGGAACTTCAACCGGCACGGCGAGGCCTTCGACCAGGGCGAGACCTTCTCCGGCGTCGACTTCGCCACCGGCGTGGAGGCCGCCGCGGAGTTCGCCGCGCTCGCCCCCGAGGGATACACCCCGGCCCAGCTGGCCCTGCGCTGGGTCGTCCAGCAGCCCGGTGTGACCACGGTGATCCCGGGAGCCCGTTCGCCCGAACAGGCGCGCGCCAACACCGAAGCCGCCCGGCTCCCGGAACTGTCCGACCGGACCCTCGCGGCGGTCCGCGACCTCTACGACCGGCGGATCAAGGACCAGGTCGAGGCCCGCTGGTAGCCGGTGCGCCGCGGCCTCACGGCACCAGGAGCAACTGCCGCTCGCGTTCCTGGTCGCCGGCGGCCGCTCCCTCGTCGCGCGTGCTGAAGGCGTGCGAGAGCGTCGTGCTCGCCGCCTCGACGGCCTGCGGCGTGCCCTGGACGGTGACCGTCACCGGCGCGGACAGCGCGGCCCGCGCCGCCGCCGGGGCGGCCTCCGGTGAGGGCGGGGAGTCGAAGGTCGCGGTGCGCACCGTCGCCCGCTCGTCGGCCGGACGGCCGTCGGGTGCCCCGAAGACGTCCTCCAGCGCCCGCACGATGGCCCGCGCGTCGTCGAGGCCGCCGCCGCTGAGCGTCACGGTGAGCTGAGTGTCGGACATCCTTCGCACTTCCTCCCTGTGTGCCGGTTGGTCCGGCCCGTGTAACCGCCCGCCGTTCCCTCAAACCGGGGGGCCTCGTCCCGGCCCGGAGCCTGAGTGCGGGGATCGCGGGAACAGAGACGGGGACGGAGAACACACGGGCGAATGCGATCGGGAGGAACCGTGAGTGACTCGGGCACGGCTGACGGCGGGGGGCGGCGCAGAGGCCGCAACGAGACCGAGGAGGAGCGGGCCGACCGGATGTGGTCGGAGCTGATCCAGGAGGTGCGCGTCGCGCAGATGGGCGTGCAGATCCTGTTCGGTT
Organism: Streptomyces sp. NBC_01723; assembly: GCF_036246005.1. Classification (NCBI taxonomy): domain Bacteria; kingdom Bacillati; phylum Actinomycetota; class Actinomycetes; order Kitasatosporales; family Streptomycetaceae; genus Streptomyces; species Streptomyces sp. NBC_01723. Next base: position 744,916 of record NZ_CP109171.1, on the reverse strand, counting down.
TCCTGCTCACCGTGGTGTTCCAGTCCAAGTACGAGGAACTCTCCGCCACCGACCAGCGGATCTACCTGGTGACGGTGGTGCTCGGCGCCGTGACCACCGGCGCTCTGATCGGTCCGGTGTCCCTGCACCGTCTGGTGTCCGGGCGGCGGGTGAAACCCCAGGCGGTGCGGTGGGCGTCGCGGCTGACCGTGCTCGGCCTGGTGCTGCTGCTCGCCACCATGGCCTGCTCGCTCCTGCTGATCCTGCGGGTAGCGACCCACAACGGGTTCGTGCCCTACGTCCTGACCGGCGTCGTGCTCTGGTACCTGCTCTGCTGGTTCGGGATCCCGATGTGGACCCGGCACCGGCACACCACCGACTGAGGCGGGGTCAGCCCTCGGCAGTCAGTTCCGCGAGGAAGTCGTCGACGCGCACCTGCTCCGTGCCGGGCCGGACCACGGCGTGCGTCTCGCGCAGGAGCGCCTCGACGGCCGCGGCCCAGACGAACACCACGGCGCGGTGGCGGTCCCCGTCGGACCGGTCGTCGCCCAGCAGTTCGATGCGGAGCTCGTCCCACACGCCCCGCGACTGGGGCCGTATCCGTACGTCGCCGACGCCGACCGGCCGCGTCAGTCCCTCGCCCACCATCTGCCGGTCCAGTGTCCAGCGGGCGAGGACGCGGCCGTCGTGGCTGAACACCACGGTGAGCGCGAACGGGTCCAGCGCGTCGTAGGAGAAGTGCGCGAGTACGGGGAAACGGTCGGTGTCGCCCGTCCGGATCTGCACGACGAGGGTCCTGTGCACGGTGGTGTTCACGAGTGACCTCCAGCGGGACGGACGTAGAGCCCTCTCCTACCCCGCGGTCGGTCGGCTATCGCCCAGCGCCTCGCGGAGCGCGGGCAGCAGGGTCTTCTCCGACCAGTCCAGGAAGGCGTGCTGGGACTCGCCGCCGATCTGCACCAGGGCGATCTCGGTGAACCCGGCCTCCACGTACGGGCGCACGGCCGCCACGAAGGCGTCCGGGTCGTCGCCGCAGGGGATGGACCCGGCGACGTCCTCCGGGGTGACGAACTGGGTGGCCGCCGCGAAGGAGTCCGGGTGGGGCAGCTCCGAGTTGACCTTCCAGCCGCTGCCGAACCAGCGGAACTGGGCGTGGGCGCGCTCGACCGCCGCCTCCCGGTCGGGGTCGTAGCACACCGGCAGCTGGCCCACGCGCGGCTTGCCCGCGCCGCCGTGCCGGTCGAAGGCCGCCAGCAGTTCCGCCTTGGGCTCGGTGGCGATCACGAGGTCGGCGAACTCGCCCGCCAGTGCGCAGGAGCGGTCGCCGGAGACGGCGATCCCGATCGGCGGCGCGCTCTCCGGCAGGTCCCACAGCCGCGCCGACTCCACGTCGAAGTGGGTGCCGCGGTGGTTCACGTGGCCGCCGTCGAAGAGCGCCCGGATGATCTCCACGGCCTCCCGCAGCATCTCGTGCCGCACGTCGACGGACGGCCAGCCGCCGCCCACCACGTGCTCGTTGAGGTTCTCGCCCGAGCCGAGACCCAGCCGGAACCGGCCCTCGGACAGCAGTTGCAGCGTCGCCGCCTTCTGCGCCACCACCGCCGGGTGGTAGCGGAAGGTCGGGCACGTCACGTACGTCATCAGCGGGATGCGGGAGGTCGCCTGAGCCGCGGCGCCCAGCACGCTCCAGGCGTACGGCGAGTGGCCCTGCGAGCGCAGCCAGGGGAAGTAGTGGTCCGAGGTCACCGAGAAGTCGAACCCCACCTCCTCCGCCCGCACCACATGGCCGACGAGTTCACGCGGGCCGGCCTGCTCGGTCATCATCGTGTATCCGATGTGTGCCATGGCGTCCGGGTCCCCGCCAGGCCGGAGGGAAAACCGCCGTAAACGGGAGGGAAGAGGTCAGGCCGTGTCCTCCCGGAAGCTGCCGAGCAAGGTGGCGAGCGCCCGTTCGTTCTCGCCGTCGTTCCAGTCGGCGGCCGGGGTCGTCCAGCGCAGCGAGAAGCTGCGCCCGCCGCCGAGCAGGAACCCGCGGCCGAAGGTGCGGAGCCGGTCGCCGTCGTCGTAGGCCACCCACTGCATGTCGGCCGCCTCCCGCCCCCGGTACGTCGTCGCCCGGATCTCGCCGATCCGCCGGTAGCCGCCCGAGCGTTCCAGTCCCGGCTCGACGTCGTCGCGCCACACCGCGACCGGGTCCGCGCCCGCGCGCTCGCTGTAGGTGACCGCGAGGGTGCGCGGGTCGCCGGACGCGCCGAAGACGACCCGGTAGGCCCCGTCCGGCACCCGAGCGGTGTCCAGACGCCGCCAGTGCCCGGGCAGGGCCACGGAGAAGCCCTCCGGCGCGTCGTAACGGCTGAACCCGGCGGGCAGCGTTCCGTCGGCCGGTTTCGACGGTGACGGACGCGCGCTCGGCGGGGGCGCGGGCGAGGCGGGGGCGGAGTCCTCGGGGGAGGGGGCGGCGGGGATCGAGGGGCGTTGCCGGGCGTCCGGGCCGGAACCGTCGTCGGTGCCGGGCAGCCCCTGAGTGACGGCGACGACCGCGACCGTGACCGTGACCAGCGCGAGGGCGGTCCCCACGACCGTGCCGCGCCTGCTCCACGCCCGGCTCGCGCCCCGGGCGGCGGCGTACACACCGCGCAGCCTGGGGCCCGGGACCTCGCGCACGGCCGTGTCGGGATCCTCCGTCAGCACCCGGGTGAGCGCCTCGCGGACCACCGGGCGGGTCAGCCGCTCGCGGGAGTCCTTGCGCAGCAGTCCCAGTACGGCCTGGGTGAGTGGACCGGTGCGCGCCGGGGTGCGCAGCGGCAGCCGGTCCACGCCCTTCAGCGTCGCCTCGGGCCGGCCGCGGTCGCGGAAGGGCGGACGCCCCTCGACCATGGTGTAGAGGATCGCGCCCAGCGTCCACAGGTCCGCCGCGGGGCCGATCCGCTCGTCGCGGGCCTGCTCGGGCGAGGCGTACGAGGGCGCGGTGAGCCGCGGGGCGAGGGTGGCGCCGGCCAGACCGAACCCGGTGACGGCGACCGAGCCGTCCTCGCGCACGAACACCTGGCCCGGGCTCAGCTCGCCGTGGGTGATGCCCTCGCCGTGCGCCGCGTCCAGCACGGCCAGCAGCTCCAGGCCGACGCGTGCGGCGCGCACGTAGTTGAACGTGCCCTGCCGGTCCAGGAGGTCGCCGAGCGGCACCCCGCCGACCCACTCGGTCACCGTCCACAGGGCGCCGTCCGCGACGGTCGCGTCGACCACCGGGACGATCCGCCCCGGGCACAGCCGCTCCACGGTCTCGCAGGTGCGGACCACCCGCCCGGTGGCCCGGCGGGCGGTGTCGCCGGACTGTTCCTCCGGGAGCGCGATCCGCGTGACCAGGCACGGACGCCCCGTCCCGGTGTCCTCCCCGGACCAGCAGACGCGGTTCGTCTCCTCGTGGACGACCTCCAGCAGGCGGTACCGCCCGGCGACCAACTCGTGTGTGGAGACGTGCGCCCAGCCCATGGCCATCCCTCGTTCGCACCGCTGGCTCTCAGCTTGCCCAGGGATACGGTGAGCGGGCCCGGCCGCGTTCAACGAATGCGCGATCCGGGCCCCTTTCTGACCCTTCTTCAAAACGCGCCGAACACCTGCGCGACCATGTAGGCGGGAAAAGCGGCCGACCCGGTATGGACCAGCCCTGAACTGGATGGTCCCGCACGCTCGTCCGTCCCGAATTCCGCCGCCGGACCGCGCGGTACCGGAATTCCGATGCCCACCTGGGGGTAACCGGCGGTAAATACGGATCCGGTGCCGGAAAGCGGTGTCAGCAAACGATGTCAGCGCACCCCGAACCGGTCCGCCCACGACGCCATGTCGGCGGTCGTGGCATTGCCGCCGCACACGACCAGACCGAGCCGGGCGCCGTCCCCCACCCGCTCCACCACCCGCCGGGCGGCCGGCAGCAGACACCCGGCCGCCGGCTCGGTCCACACCTTGGCGTGCTCGGCTAGCGCCAGCGACCCCTCGACGGCCTCCCGGTCCGACACCACCAGCACCTCGGTGACCAGCGCCGACACATGCTCGTACGTCACCTGCGAGACGGCCGGGGCGCTGAGCGTGGTGACGATCGACGACAGGGCCACGGGCAGCGGCCCGCCCGCCGCCAGCGCCCGGGACATCGCCTCGGCGCCCTCGGTCTCCACACCCCACACCCGCAGTTCCGGCCGCCGCGCCCGCAGCGCCGCGGCCACGCCCGCGATCAGACCGCCGCCCCCGATGCTCACCAGCACGTCGGTCAGGTCCCCGGCGTCCTCCGCGAACTCCAGCCCGACGGTGCCCTGACCGGCGATCACCACCGGGTCGTCGAAGGGGTGGACCAGGGTCAGTCCCTCCTCGCGCAGGCGCGTCACGAGCGCGAAGGCGCTGTCCATGCCGTCGGTGAGCCGCACCAGCGCGCCCGCCTCCTCGGCGATCTCGACGGAACGGGCCGGTGCCGTGCGCGGCATGACCACCGTCGCCTTCACGTCCAGGGCCGCGGCCATCACCGCCACGGCGATGCCGTGGTTGCCGCCGCTGACCGCGACGACCCCGGCGGCCCGCTCGGCCTCGGTCAGCGACAGCAGCTTCGCCGTCGCGCCCCGCGCCTTGAACGAGCCGGTGCGCTGGAGCAGCTCCAGCTTCGCGGTGACCGGAACCCCGAGCAGTGCGGACAGCCCGGGGCTGGGCACGGTCGGGGTCCGGACGACATGTCCGGCGATCCGCTGGGCCGCGGCTTCGATCTCCGTGATCCCGATCAATGCGGTCATCAGTGCTGCTGCGCCTTCTGCGGTGTCGCTTCGCTGGGCCGGACGACGACGTAGCCCTCGCCCTGGAGCAGCAGCTGGACCGCCTCCCCGGAGCCGCCGCGCAGCATCGAACCCATGGACTGCGAACGGTGCAGGGAGGTCTCGAGCCCCGCCGACCAGCCGACGATCGCGTCCGTGTCGACGTAGACCGGGTACTGCGGCGAGACCGGGATCACCAACGGGCTGCCCTCGCACACCAGCCCCAGCCTGCCGTGTCCCGTGAAGACACTGTTGAACAGTCCGCCGCCGGCGATGCCCGAGCCCTTCACGGTGGAGATGCGGTACGCCAACGAGGCGTCGAAGCACAGGACGTTGCGCCCGTTCACCGTGAACTCGTCGCCGGGCTCGACCTCGACGATGAAGCAGTTCTGCGCCTCGTGCGCGAACCAGGCCTCGCCCTGTCCGCGCACCGCCATCAGCGGCAGTCCCTCGCCGGTGACCGCGCGCTTGAGCATGCCGCCCACGCCCTGGCCCTTGCGTTCGAACTGGAGTTGGCCGCGGTAGGCGATCATCGCGCCCTGCCGGGCGAGCATCTCACCGTTCACCGCATAGCGGATGCACTTGGAGTTCTCGACGGTCATGCCCGGCGCTGAGGCGGGCTGCACCATGTGCTCACTGGAAAAGAGGTCACCCTTCATACCGGCATCCTGGCCCGGAGAGTGCCGTTCCGCCAAGATCGCGTGCCGATCCGTCCCAGGTGCTCAGCCGCCGAAGAGCTGGGTCCAGTAGGTGCCCGCCCGTCCGCCCCCGGCCAGGCCGACCCCGAGGTGGGTGAAGTCCGCCTTGAGGATGTTGGCGCGGTGCCCGGGGCTGTTCATCCAGCCCTCGACCACGTCGGCCGCGGAGCGCTGCCCGCAGGCGATGTTCTCGCCGACCGTGCGCCGGGTGGCTCCCGCGGCGGCGGCCCGGTCCCAGGGCTTCCCGCCGTCGGGGTCCGTGTGGGCGTAGAAGTCGCGGGCCACCATGTCCGCGCTGTGCGCCTGCGCGGCCCGGCTCAGAGCGGCGTCGACGGCCAGCGGAGGCAGCCCCGCCCCGGCCCGCTCCCGGTTGGTGAGGGCGACGACCTCCGCCGTGGTGCGGTCCAGTCCGGCCGGGGTGAGCGGCACCGCCCACAGCGCCGTCCAGTACACGTCGCCCGAGGGCCCGCCGGTGGCGCGGCCCCAGCCGGCGTGCGTGAAGGCGGTGTCGTGCAGCGTGCGCCGGGTGCGTTCGGCGCCCAGGCAGTACGAGACGAACTCGGCGGGTGTGCGCGGGCCGGAGACGAGGTGCTCGCCGACGGTGAGGTAGGCGAATCCGGCGGCGACGACGCGCTGATGGACGGAGACGCCGTCCCGTGTCTCGACGCTCAGCGTGCCCGCGGCGGCCATCGCGGCGGCGTGCGCCCCGGCCGCGGAGACCAGCCGGGCGTCCGCGGTGAGCGGCGGGGAACCGGCTGCCGTCCGGGCGGAGTTGACCAGGCCGAGGAAGCCGTCGGCGTCGGCGGCCGGCACGGGTGACGGGGCCGGCGTCCCGTGCGGCACGGGGGCGTCGTCGATCACGTCCACCCCGAAGTCGCGGGCGAGTCCGGCGAGTCCGTCGGCGTACCCCTGGCCCAGGGCGCGCAGTTTCCAGCGCTCGCCGCGCCGGTACAGCTCCGCGAGCAGCAGCACGGCCTCCTGCCCGGGGCGCGCGGGGGTGAACCGGGCCAGGGTCCGGCCGGCGGTGTCGGTGACGTGCAGGGCGGGGGAGGGGAGTGCGCTCAGGGCGGTCCCGGGGTCCGACGGGCTGACCACCACCGTCACCCGGCTCGCACCGGGCCGCAGCCGGGCCGGATCGACGGTCAGCGTGCCGCCGAGGAGCCGGGCGCCGGGTGCCTGCGGCTGGTTGTAGAAGACGAAGTCCCCGTCCCCGCCGACCTTTCCGCCGTCGTCCGTGACGAGCGCCGACACGTCGAAGGGGCCGGGCACCCGTACCTGCACGGGGCCGGCGGGCAGAGGGACGTTGCCCCCGGGGACCAACTCGCTCATCGTGCCGCCCTGTTTCGTCGTGCGCGCTCCGGGCGCGGGTAGGGGTACGCGTACGGGTGTCGGTGCCGGGTCAACGTCCGCCGGGCGGCGGGGGTTCCCGGCGCCCGCACAGGCCTGCTCAGTCCGACGACGCCGGCTCCGGGACGATCAGACCCTGCCGGTAGGCGATGGCGACCGCCTCGGTGCGGCCGGCCGCGTGCAGCTTGGCGAGGATGTTGGAGACGTGGACGCTCGCCGTCTTGGCGCTGATGAACAGCTCCTCGCCGATCCGGCGGTTGCTGTGGCCCAGCGCGAGCAGCCGCAGCACGTCCCGCTCCCGGGCGGTGAGCACCGCGGCCCCCGGCCCGCCGGCGGGCGCCGCGTCCGTGAGGCGGCCGCGGCGGGTCAGGTGGTCCAGCCGCTCGCGCAGCACCGTGGCGCCGAGCCGGTCGGCCTCCCGGCGTACCGCTTCGGCCTCGGTGGCCGCCTCCTCGCGGCGGCCGGCCGCCAGCAGGACCTCCGCGAGGCGCAGCCGGCACCGGGCGCGTTCATAGGTGTCGCCGAAGGCGAACGCGGCCACCGTCCTCTCCCAGGACGCCGGGTCCGGCTCGGAACCGGTGGTCCGGATCCACTCCGCCTCGGCCCGCGCCAGCCATGCCTGCCCCTCCGGGCCCTGGGGCGTACCGTGCTCCCCGTACCCGGCGGACGACCGCGCCTGCCCCACCAGCTCGGTCGCGGTCTCCGTCCAGCGGGCGGCGCCGGCCTCGTCCCCGGTCCTGCGCAGCTCCACCACGGTGTCGGCGACCGCGGAGAGGGCGAGGGCGGCGAGCCTGACGGTGGCGAGGGGCGGTGTGCCCGCGTCGTCGCTGAGCGCCTCCACGGTGGACCTCATCGACCGCACGGCGTCGGCCGCGTCCCCGCGCAGGGCGGCGGCGTCGGTCAGCACGATGCCCCCGACGAGCCGGGCCATCCAGTCGAACGGCCCCTTCAGCAGCGCCCGGGCGCGGTCGGCGGCCCCCGCATCGCCGCGCGCCAGAGCCACGTACAGCCCCGGACCGAGGGTGTGACCACCCCAGGCGGGCAGCGTCCCGCTGTGCTCCTCGGAGTCGCGTACGCACTCGTCCCAGTGCCCCAGCGTGTACTGCACCAGCAGCCGCAGATACCGCATCTCCCGCGGATACGGCGACGACAGCAGCCCGGAGCGGCGGGCCCGGTCCAGTCCCTCCGACGCCCGGGTCAGGCACTCCTCCAGGTCGCCGGACTCGAAGCCGCCGATGGCCAGGTTGAACAGGGCGCGCAGCTCCACCGGCGCGTTGCCCGCCCGCCGTGCCAGCTCCCGCGCCTCGAGCAGGCGCTCGCGGCCCTGAGGAGTGCTCCGGTTGCCGCCCTCCAGGCTGGTCAGGGAGATCAGGAGGTCGGCGCGGGCGTCGGTGATGCCCAGCTCCTCCGCCACTGCGAGGGCCCGGCGGGCCACGCTCAGCGCCGTCCCGTTCTCCCCGACCTGGCGGGCCGCCATCACATGGGTCGCCGCGGCCCACAGCCAGGTCGCCGACGGGGGCTCGGCGGGGATCAGGCCGAGCGCCTCGCTGCTGTGGGCGTACGCCGCCGACTGGTTGTCGACGCTGAGCAGGTTCCCGGCGAGCGTGTAGCGCACGCGGGCCGCCAGTTCCAGGTCGGCGTCCTGGCCGAGGCCGGCCAGCGCGGAACGGGTGAGGGAGACCGCCCGGTGCACCTCCCCGGCATGCACCGCGGCCGCCGAGGCGCGCAGCGTCAGCGTCACCGCGTCGGGGCCCGTGGGCCGCGCGGCGGCGTCGACCGCCGACCACAGGTCGAGGGCCGCCTCCACGTGCCGCAGCTCCTCGGCGGGTGCGCCGACGCGCTGCGCGTGGTCGGCGGCCTCCAGGGACGCGGCCAGCGCCTCGGGCAGGTCGTGGCTCTCGCGGTAGTGGTGGGCGCGTTCGGCCGCGCTGTCCGAGCGGCGGTCCGGCCCGGCGAGCAGCCGCGCGAACCCGCCGTGCAGCCGGGCCCGTTCCCCGGGGAGCAGATCGGCGTAGACCGCCTCCCGGGCCAGGGCGTGCCGGAACGAGTACGTGTCCCCGTCGCCGGAGACGAGCAACTGCCGCTCCACGGCCTCGCGCAGCGCCGACTCCAGCTCCTCCTCGGGCAGCCCCACGGCGTCCCGCAGCAGATCGTGCCCCACCCGCCGCCCGGCGACCGCGGCGGTGCGCAGCACCTGCTGCGCGGTCTCCGACAGCTGCTCGAAGCGGATGAGCAGCACGTCGGCAAGGCCGCTGGGCACGCCGACCGCGGGCGTGTCCGTGGCCGCCACCAGCTCCTCGGCGTAGAAGGCGTTGCCCTCGGCGCGTTCGACGATCCGGTGCACGGTGGTGTCCGGCAGCGGCCGGTCCCGCAGCGCGCGGACCAGCCGGGCGACGTCGGCGTCCGGCAGGGGACGCAGCTCAAGACGCTCCACGGCGGGCAGCCGCACCAGCTCGGCCAGCAGGGGCCGGAGTGGATGCCGGCGGTGCAGGTCGTCCGCCCGGTACGAGGCGAGCACCGCGAGGCGGTGGCCCGGAGCCCCGCCGGCCGGCCGCTGCAGCACGCCCCGGCTGAGCAGGAACCTCAGCAGGTCCCGGGAGGACTGGTCGGCCCAGTGCAGGTCCTCCAGGACCAGCAGCAGCGGCGCGACGTCCGCCAGGTCGGTGAGCAGCGCGGCCACGCCCTCGAAGAGGCGCAGCCGCGACCGGTCCGCCATGCCCCCGTCGTCCGGGCCGCCGCCGAGCAGCCGGTCGGCCACCGGGTGGGCGGACAGCACGGCGGCGAACCGCTCGTCGGCGGCCAGCGCGCCGAGGATCTCGGTGAACGGCAGATAGGGCAGACCGACGTCGCCCAGGTCCACGCAGTGCCCGGTGAGCACGGTGGTCCCGGCCGCGGCGGCCCGGCCGGCGACCTCGTCCAGGGTCCGGGTCTTGCCCACCCCGGCGTCCCCGGCGACGAGCACCGCGCGGGCCTCCCCGGCACGGGCGCGCTCCAGGACGCCGGTGAGACGCGCGAGTTCGTCCTCGCGGCCGACGAGTGGGCTGGTGAGTGAGGTCTGCGGCACGCCGCCCATCCTGACACGCGGATCCGACAGCGCCTCCCGTCCCGTGGGGCCGGGATGGCCCGGTCCGGCCGGACCGGTCCGCGGGCGGTCAGCGCCGCAGTGTGGCGGCCCAGTTCGCCGGGACCCGGCCGGCCGGTCCGGGCGCCGGCTGGTCCTCGGGGTGACTGGACGGCGGGGCGAGGCCGGGACCGGACTCGCGCACCTCGCCGGCCGCGTAGTCCCAGTACCACTCCTCGCCCGGCTCGAAGCTCTGCACCAAGGGGTGCCCGGTGGCCGTGTAGTGCCCGGTCGCGTGCTGCCCCGGCGAGCTGTCGCAGCACCCGACGTGGCCGCAGCTCGCGCAGCGCCGCAGGTGGAACCACCAGCCGCCGGCCGCGTCGCACTCGGCGCAGCCGGTACCGCTCGGCGGGACGGTGGGGTCGATTCCGGTGTCGCTGGTCATGCCGTCTCCTCTCGTGCCGTCTCCTCGGTCGGATCCGGCTCGGCGGCGGTGAGCGGCAGGAGCACCTGGAAACGGGTGTCGCCCGGCTCGGACTCCACCTGGAGCGCGCCGTGGTGCTTGTTGACCACGATCCGCCAGGAGATGTCCAGGCCGAGCCCGGTGCCCTCGCCCACCGGCTTGGTGGTGAAGAACGGGTCGAAGATGCGCTCCCGGATCTCCGGTGCGATCCCGGTGCCGGTGTCGCGGAACTCCACGAGCAGCCGGTCGTGGTGGAGGGCGGTCCGCACCGTCAGCGTCCCGGCGCCGCCCGCGCCGTTCACCGCGGCGACCGCGTTGTCGATCAAATTGGTCCACACCTGGTTCAGCTCCGCCGGGTACGCCGGGACCTTCGGCGCCGTGCGGTCGTACTCCTTGACGACCTCGATCCGGGGGCCGATCTTGCCGGACAGCATCAGCAGGGTGCTGTCCAGGAGTTCGTGGACGTCGACGGTGCGGTAGGGCGCCCGGTCGAGCTGCGCGTACTGCTTGGCGGCGTCGACGAGGTGGGAGACGCGGGCCGTGGAGTCCGCGATCTCGTTCATCAGCAGCTCGGTCTCGACGGTGTAGTTGAGCCAGCCGACCGCTCCCGCGAGGATCTCCTCGTCCACCGCCGCCGCGACCTGCTCCAGCCAGTCGGTGTCCAGACCGGCCTGCACGAAGGTCGGGGCGAGCTGCCAGCCGTGGTCGATACCGTGGTCCTCCAGCCAGTCGGTGAGGGCGTCCTCCCGGTCGGCGGCCTCCAGCGGGCTGAGCGACGGCGCCTTGGCGACCCGCTCGGCCGTGCGCTCCTGGATCTCGATGAGCCCCGCCAGCGCGTCCCGGGAGAACGGGCCCTCGGCGATCACGGCCAGCTTGTGCCGCATCTTCGCCACCCGCTCCCGCAGCGTCGACGTGGCCCGCACCGCGGCGGCCGCCGGGTTGTTCAGCTCGTGCGTGAGACCAGCCGACAGCGAGCCCAGGGCCAGCAGCCGCTCGCGCTGCCCGACCGCCCGCTGCGTGCTCTTGGACCCGAAGAAGAGCCCCTCCAGCAGATGCACCGCCATCGGGAACCACTCCCGCATGACGGCCGCGAACGTCGCGGCGGGCAGCACGAAGAACCGCGTCGGCTCGGTGACCCGCATCGAGTTGTTGTAGACCTGCGGCAGCCGGTCACCGACGTACGCCTGCATCGCGCCCGCGTACACACCGCGCTGCGAGGTGCGGTTGGTCTCCACGTCGTCCCCGCCGACCCGCCGGGAGAGCACGACCGACCCCTCGATCATCACGTAGAAGCACGTCGCGTCCTCGCCCTCGGTGTACACCGGGCCGGGCTCGAACAACTCGACCCGCCCCTCCGCGCACAGCCGTCCCAGCTGCTCGGGCGACAGCTTCTCGAACAGGAAGAGCTTCGCGATCTCCTCGGGCGCGCACGGCATCGGCCGCCCGCTCACGACTGCTCCAGGTACCGGTGGACGAGCATCACGGCCATGGCTCCCTCTCCGACGGCGGACGCGACCCGTTTCGCGGACTCGGCGCGGGCGTCGCCCGCCACGAACACGCCCGGGACGCTGGTCTCCAGGTGGTACGGCGGGCGGTCCAGCTCCCACTGCGCCGGCGGCCGCCCGTCCACGGTGAGGTCGGGCCCGGCGAGGATGAACCCGCGCTCGTCCCGCAGCACCGTCCCGTCCAGCCAGTCGGTCAGCGGCGCCGCGCCGATGAACACGAACAGCCACTGCGCGTCGACCTCTTCGGTGCCGCCGGCCTCCGCGTCGCGCAGGGTCAGCCGCTCCAGCCGGCCGTCGCCCCGCGCGCCCTCGACCACGGTGCCGCAGCGCACGTGGATGTTGGGCGTCTCCTCGATCTGCTGGACCAGGTAGTGCGACATCGACGCCGCCAGGGAGCCCCCGCGCACCAGCAGTGTCACCGACTTGGCGCCCCGCGCGAGGTACATCGCCGCCTGCCCGGCCGAGTTGGCGCCGCCGACGATGTACACGTCGTGGCCCTGGCAGGAGGCGGCCTCGGTGAGCGCCGAACCGTAGAACACGCCGCAGCCGGTCAGTTCGTCGGTGCCCGGCGCCGCGAGCTGCCGGTAGGACACGCCGGTCGCCAGGATCACGCTGTGCGCGGCGATCGCCGAGCCGTCCGAGAAGCGCACGACCCGCGCGGCCCCGTTGGCCTCCAGGCCGGTCACCTCCCGCGCGGTGAGGATCTCGGCGCCGAACTTCGCCGCCTGCCGCCGGGCCCGCTCGGTGAGCTGCCCGCCGGAGACACCGTCGGGAAAGCCGAGGTAGTTCTCGATGCGGGAGCTCTGCCCGGCCTGGCCGCCGGTCGCCGACCGCTCCACCAGCACCGTCCGCAGCCCCTCCGAGGCCCCGTACACGGCCGCTCCCAGCCCGGCCGGGCCGCCGCCGATCACCACCAGGTCGTAGAAGTCCGAGGTCGGGGTCGTCGCCAGGCCCACGTGCGCGGCGAGGTCGGGCGCCTCCGGCTCCACCAGCGGCGTCCCGTCCGGTGTGATCACCACCGGCAGCCGCCGCCCGTCCTGCCCGGCCGCCGACAGCAGGCGGCGCCCCTCCGGGGTGTCGGACGCGTACCAGCGGTACGGCACCTGGTTGCGGGCCAGGAACTCGCGGACCTCCGAGGACCGCGCCGACCAGCGGTGCCCGACGACCTTGGTGCTGGGCACCGGCCGGTGGTCGCCGGTGCGCCAGGCCTGGAGCAGGTCGTCCACGACCGGGTACAGCTTCTCCTCGGGCGGGTCCCACGGCTTGAGCAGGTAGTGGTCCAGGTCGACGACGTTGATCGCGTCGATCGCCGCGCCCGTGTCCGCGTACGCCGTCAGCAGCACCCGCCGGGCGCCCGGATAGACGTCCAGGGCCTGCTCCAGGAACTCGATGCCGTTCATCTGCGGCATCCGGTAGTCGGCGAGGAGCACCGCCACCAGGTCGCCGCGCAGCTTCAGTTCCCGCAGCGCCTGGAGGGCCGACTCACCGGACTCCGCGCGCACGACGCGGTACGTGGCGCCGTAACGTCGCCGCAGGTCACGGGCGACGGCACGGGAGACTCCCGGATCGTCGTCCACGGTCATGATGACGGTCCGCGTCGCCCCGTCGTCCTGTGCCATGCGTCCCCCACGTCGAGCGGCCGGATTCACGGCACGGCGTCCCCGTCACCGCACCGGCCTGCAGCCCATCGTATGTTCGATCGCCGCACCTCGCTCAGGCAGCCGGGCTCCCGCCGCGTGGGCCCAGCACACAGAACTCGTTGCCCTCCGGGTCGGCCAGCACCACCCACGGGACCTCCTCGCCCTGGCCCACGTCGGCGTGGCGCGCCCCCAGCTCCAGCAGGCGGGCCACCTCGGCCGCCTGGTCCACGGGCCGGAAGTCGAGGTGCAGCCGGTTCTTCCCCGACTTGCCCTCCGGCACCCGGCCGAACAGCAGTCCCGGCAGCCGGTCCGGCTCCGGACGGATCTCGTACTCGTCGGCGGAGTCGTCCACCACCACCCAGCCCAGTGCCCGGGCCCACCAGCGCCCGAGGGCCTCGGGGTCGGCCGCGTCGACCATCACCTGCTCCCACTCCAATGGCATGCGGACATCGTAGGGAAGACTGGGCCCCATGGACGTCACCGCGACACAGGGAGGGACCCGTATGACGCGCCCGATCACGGCAGGCGTGGACGGTTCGGAGGAGAGTCTTGCCGCACTGGCCTGGGCCGCGAGGGAGGCGGTCCGCCGGGAGGCGGCGCTGCACGTCGTGCACGCCTGGAGGGTCCGGGACGGCGGCGAGGGGGACCGGGACGCGCAGGAGCGGTGGGTGCGGGAGGCGGTCGCCGAGCCGGTCCGGACCATCACCGAGAGGCACCCGGAGCTGACGGTGTCCGCGGAGGTCCGTGAGGCCGACGACCCCGTCGCCGTACTGCTCGCCGCCGCGGCCGACGCCGGAACGCTGGTGCTCGGCTCGCGCGGTCACGGGGCGGTCGTCGGCTTCCTGCTCGGCTCCGTCGGCCGCCAGGTGATCGCCGAGGCGACCCGGCCCGTCGTCCTCGTGCGCGCCGGTGACGAGGCCGCGGGCGAGGCCGCCGGCCGCGAGGTCGTCGTCGGCCAGCAGGGCGAGCCGGAGGACAGCGCCGACGTGATCGGGTACGCCTTCGAGGCGGCCGCCGCGCGCGGCGCCACCGTGCGCGCCGTGCGGGCCTGGGCCCTGCCGACGGTCTTCACCTACAGCCCCGGCTCGATGGCGCTCGCCGACGAGGCCGGCGGGCTGGAGCAGTACGAGCGGAAGGCGCTGGGCGAGGCGCTCGCTCCCTGGCGCGAGCGCTTCCCGGACGTGCCGGTGGTGGAGCACGTGGAGATGGGCAGCGCCGGCCAGGTGCTGCTGTCGGTGGCGGCGAACGCCCAGCTGATGGTCGTGGGCCGCCGCGCCCGCCGTACGGCCGTCGGTGCCCGGATCGGCTCGGTGGCGCACGGTGTGCTGCACCACGCGGACTGCCCGGTGGCGGTGGTCCCGCACACCTGAGACCGCACGGGCGGGCGGCCCGGGTCGTCAGTCCGACGTGGGCTGAAGGGTCTCCCGGGCCTTGGGCAGGATGTTGACGAGGTAGTCCTCGACGACCGTGTCCAGGCCGATGTCGTGCTGGGCCCGCTCGGAGAGGTACCAGCGGTGCTCGAGCAGCTCGTGGTAGATCTCGGCCGGGTCCATCGAGCCCCGCAGGTCCGGCGGCACGGCGCGCACGGTGGGCCGGAAGACCTCGCGCACCCAGCGGTGGGCGAGGACTTCCGGGCGGGCGCCGAGGGGGTCGCCCGGGGCGTAGTCGTCCTGGGTGGCCATCCAGCTCTCCAGGTCGTTCAGCAGCCGCCTGGCCTGGTTCTCCTCGGCGTCCAGGCCGGTCAGCCGCAGCAGCTGGCGCTGGTGGTGGCCGGCGTCGACGACCTTGGGCACGAAGGTGACCGTGTCGCCGTTGGAGGCGTGTTCTATCTGCATCTCGGCCACGTCGAAACCGAGGTCGTTCAGGCGCCGGATCCGGCGTTCGATGTAGTGGTACTTGCCCGCCGGGTACACCGAGGTGCGGGTCAGTTCCTCCCACAGCGTCCGGTAGCGGGCGCAGATCTCGGTGCCGAAGTCGATCGGGTCGACGGACGGGTGCAGCGCCCCGGAGGCCTCCAGGTCGAGCAGCTCGCCGCTGATGTTCACCCGGGCCAGGTCGAGGTCGTAGTCGCGCTGACCGGGGCTGAGCCGCGGGTGCAGGTCGCCGGTCTCGGCGTCGACCAGGTACGCGGCGTAGGCGCCCGCGTCGCGTCGGAAGAGCGTGTTGGACAGCGAGCAGTCGCCCCAGGCGAACCCCGCCAGGTGCAGCCGCACCAGCAGTACGGCCAGGGCGTCCATCAGACGGTGCATGGTCGCCGGGCGCAGCGTGGTCTCGAACATCGACCGGTACGGCAGCGAGCCGCCGAGGTGCCGGGTGACGAGTACCGGCTCCAGCTCCTCGCCGGCGGTGCCGGTGCGGCCGGTCACCACGGCCAGCGCGTCCACCGCGGGGATGGCGAGCCGGTCCAGGTCGCGCAGCAGCTGGTACTCGCGCAGCGCCGGCCGCTCGGCCAGCTCCTTGACGGCGATGACCTCGTCCCCGGCGCGGGCGTAGCGGACGACGTGCCGGGAGATGCCGCGCGGCAGCGGCACGAGGTACTCCTCGGGCCACTGCTCCAGCGGCAGCTGCCACGGCAGTTCGAGCAGGAGCGCGGGGTGCTCCGGATTGGTGGCGCTGATCTGCAAGGCCATGCCAAGACTCTAGGCGGCGCGTTCCCGGGCCAGTAGCGCGGCTTCCTTGACGGAGCCGCGGTGGACGGGCCCGTGCCCGGGGAGCAGGACGTCGCCGTCGAGTCCGGCGAGGATCTCGAGGGAGGCCAGGGTGCCCGCCCGGTCGTGGTGGAACATGTCGGGCAGCAGCTGCGGCCCCCGGGTCCTGGCGGTGGCGTGTCCGCTGACCAGCGCGTCCCCGGAGATCACCACCCCGGCGTCCGGGAGGTGGTAGGCGCAGTGCCCGTCCGTGTGTCCGGGGGTGTGCACCGGTACGGGACGCCCGGGAAGGTCGAGCGCGCCGCCCGGGGGAAA
This sequence comes from Streptomyces sp. NBC_01723, assembly GCF_036246005.1. NCBI lineage: Bacteria > Bacillati > Actinomycetota > Actinomycetes > Kitasatosporales > Streptomycetaceae > Streptomyces > Streptomyces sp. NBC_01723. Next base: position 728,470 of record NZ_CP109171.1, on the reverse strand, counting down.
GGGCGCGGGCGCGGTCACCGGATGCTGCTCGGTGCCGCCGGAGCGCAGCACGTGCACCATCCAGGGCAGTACGCCCGGCCGCCAGGCGTTGCGCAGGACCGTGCCGACCGGCACCTGCTGGAGGAAGTCCCGCCGGGCGTGGGGAACTTCGGCCTCGTGCAGCAGGACCGGGGTGCCGTGGGCGGCGCGCAGGTACTCGGCGGAGCGGAGGTGGTCGTTGTGCGCGTGGGTGATCAGTACGGCCGTCACCGCCTCGGGCGAAGCGCCCACCGCGGCCAGGGAGTCGAGCAGCGGCCGCCGGTCGCCGGGGTAGCCGGTGTCGACGAGGGTCACCGCGTCGCCGTCGGTGAGGATCACCCAGTTGGTGTGCGAACCGTGCACCAGGTAGGTGCCGTCGGCCACTTGTCGTACGTCCGCGCCCATGGGGTCTCCCGCGTTCCGTTTCCGCTCTGCTCGGACCAGCCAAGCAGACCCGGCACGGTGACGGCCGTCCGCCCCTCAGCGCACGCCGTGCGGACGGAACTGGACGCTGATGCGCGGGCCCGCGGCACGGGTGCTCTTCGGGACGCAGTGCTCCCAGGTGCGCTGGCAGGAGCCGCCCATCACGATCAGGTCGCCGTGGCCGAGCGGGCGGCGGACGGTCTCGCCGCCACCGCCCGCCGGGCGCAGCAGCAGATCCCGGGGTGCGCCGACCGAGAGGATGGCGACCATCGTGTCCTGGCGCGCGCCGCGTCCGATCCGGTCGCCGTGCCAGGCGACGCTGTCCCGGCCGTCGCGGTAGTGGCACAGCCCGGCGGTGGTGAACGGCTCGCCCAGCTCGTCGGCGTAGCGCGCGGACAGGGCGTCGCGGGCCTCGGTCAGCAGGGGGTGCGGCAGCGGGTCGCCGGCGCCGTAGAAGGCGAGCAGCCGGGGCACGTCGACGACCCGCTCGTACATGGCACGCCGCTCCGCGCGCCACGGGACCTCGGTGGCCAGGTGCTCGAACAGCGTGTCGGCCCCGTGCAGCCAGCCCGGGAGCAGGTCGATCCAGGCACCCGCCCCGAGGTGGGTGCGGCGCAGTCCGTCCAGCGGGCCGAGCCGGACCTCGTCGGTCTGGTCGAAGAGTGAGCCCTGGAGGTGCGTGGTCATGGAACCAGCGTACTCCTTATTCGAATATGCGTTCTAGGCGTGTTCGTGAGCCGACGTCCGGGGGCTGTCGGATACACCGGTGTATCCGATACATTCACGCATCGAACGGCGGAAGGGACCGGGCCGATGGCGGTGAAGGCGACGACCGGGCGGGTGACCAGGCGGCGCGTGCGCACCCGCGCGAACCTCCTGGACGCGGCGTTCGCGGTGTTCGCGGCCAAGGGCTTCGGCCGGGTGTCGATCGAGGAGGTCTGCGAGGCGGCCGGGTACAGCCGGGGTGCCTTCTACTCCAACTTCGACACCCTCGACCAACTGTTCTTCGCCCTCTACCGGGACCGGGCCGACCTGATCGCGGAACAGGTGGCCGGCGCCCTCGCCCAGGACGGACCCGGCCTGGACGTGCCCGCCGCCGTGGACCGCGTCACCGAGGTGCTGCTCCTGGACCGGGACTGGCTCCTGGTGAAGACGGACTTCCTGGTGCACGCCGCCCGCGACCCGGAGGTCGCCGAGGCCCTGCTGGAGCACCGGGCCCGCCTCCGGCGCGCGATCGCCGACCGGCTCGCCCGGGCCCGCGGACACACCGCCCTGCCCGCCGTGCTGGGCGACGCCGAGGGCGCCGCGCACGCGGTCGTCGCCGCGTACGACGGGGTCACCACCCAACTCCTCCTCGACCGGGACGTCGGGCACGCCCGGGCCTGGCTGGGACAACTGCTCACCGCGCTGCTCACCGACGGCAGCGCTCGTCAATGACAGAGCCACTACGGACAAGGAAGGGACGGTCGCCATGGATGCCGACGTCATCGTGGTCGGAGCGGGCCTGGCGGGCCTGGTCGCGGCCCACGAGCTGACCAGCCGGGGCCGGAAGGTCGCCCTGCTCGACCAGGAGAACGCGGCCAACCTCGGCGGCCAGGCCTTCTGGTCCTTCGGCGGCCTCTTCCTCGTCGACTCCCCTGAGCAGCGCCGCCTCGGCGTCAAGGACTCCTTCGACCTGGCCTGGAACGACTGGCAGGGCAGCGCCGGCTTCGACCGGACCGAGGACGAGGACTCCTGGGCGGTGCGCTGGGCCCGGGCCTACGTGGAGTGGGCGGCGGGGGAGAAGCGGTCCTGGCTCGCCGGGCACGGCATCACCTTCCTGCCCACCGTCGGCTGGGCCGAGCGCGGCGACCTGAGGGCCGGCGGACACGGCAACTCGGTGCCCCGCTTCCACATCGCCTGGGGCACCGGCACGGGCGTGGTCGAGCCCTTCGTGCGGTACGCACAGCAGGCCGCGCGCGACGGACTGCTCACCTTCCACCACCGCCACCGCGTCGACCACCTGGTCGTCGAGGACGGCACCGCGCGCGGCGTGCGCGGCACGGTGCTCGCCGAGGACGACTCGCCCCGCGGAGTCGCCTCCAGCCGTGACGCGACGGGCGAGTTCGAACTCACCGCCCAGGCCGTGATCGTCACCTCGGGAGGCATCGGCGGCGACCACGACGTCGTCCGCAGCCACTGGCCCGAGCGTCTCGGCACCCCGCCCGCCGAGATGGTCACCGGCGTCCCCGCCTACGTCGACGGACGGATGCTCGGCATCAGCGCCGACGCGGGCGCCCGCCTGGTCAACCGCGACCGGATGTGGCACTACACCGAGGGCCTGCGGAACTGGGACCCGATCTGGCCCGGCCACGGCATCCGCATCCTGCCCGGACCGTCGTCCCTGTGGTTCGACGCGCTCGGCCGCCGGCTGCCCGAGCCCTGCCTGCCCGGCTACGACACCCTGGGCACCCTGCGGCACCTGCGCACGGCGGACGGCCTCGCCGAACACGACCACTCCTGGTTCATCCTCACCCAGAAGATCATCGAGAAGGAGTTCGCGCTCTCCGGCTCCGAGCAGAACCCCGACATCACCGCCAAGGACCGGGCCGGCTTCCTGCGCGAACGCGTCCTCGGCAAGGGTGCCCCGGCCCCGGTGGACGCCTTCCTGCGCAAGGGCCCCGACTTCGTGACCGCTCCGAACCTGGAGCAACTGGTCGAGAGGATGAACGGGCTGACCGACAAGCCGCTCCTGGACGCGGCCCTGATCCGGCGCCAGATCGAGGCCCGCGACCTCCAGATGGCCAACCCGTACGCCAAGGACGCCCAGGTCCAGGGCATCCGCAACGCCCGCCGGTACATCGGCGACCGGCTCGGCCGGGTGGCCGGGCCGCATCGCATCCTCGACCCCGCGGCGGGCCCGCTGATCGGCGTCAAGCTGCACATCCTCACCCGTAAGACCCTCGGCGGCATCCAGACCGACCTCGACTCCCGCGCCCTGACCGCCGACGGCACGCCCGTCGAGGGGCTGTACGCGGCCGGTGAGGTGGCCGGCTTCGGCGGGGGAGGGGTGCACGGGTACAACGCGCTGGAGGGCACCTTCCTGGGCGGATGCCTGTTCTCCGGACGGGCCGCGGGCCGCGACGCGGCGCGCCGGACGGCCTGACCGACGGGGAGTCCGCCCGTGTGCTGCTCCGCCGCCTCACTTCCCGTCGAGGAGGCGGAGCAGCACGGCGGCGTGGCTCTCCCCGGGCGACTTGGACGCCGTCAGCAGCGTCACGTCGCCCGCGCTCGCCAGTTCCCGCACATGGTCGAGGAGTTCCGTCTCCTGGGGCCCGGCCAGCTCGGCCTCGTACCGCTCGGTGAACTCCGCGAAGGAGCCCTCGCCGGCGTGGTACCAGCGGCGCAGCTCGGTCGACGGGGTGAGGCCCTTGGGCCATTCGGCCACCCGGGCCGCGTCCTTCGACACGCCCCGCGGCCACAGCCGGTCCACCAGGACCCGCACTCCGTCGTCGGGCTCGGGCGGGTCGTAGACGCGGCGCACCCGGACGGTCACGCGCCCGACCTTCTGCGCACGGCCTCGCGCCGCTTGAGCGCACGGCGTTCCAGCTCGCTGGTCCCGCCCCAGACGCCGATGGACTGCCCGGTGTCGAGCGCCCATCGCAGACACTGCTCCTGGACCGGACAGCCGCGGCAGACCGCCTTCGCCTGCTCGGTCTGCAAAGCGGCCGGGCCGGTGGTGCCGATGGGGAAGAACAGGTCGGGATCCTCCGTACGGCACGCGGCGTGCTCTCGCCAGTTGTCCATCAAAGTCACCTGCGATCGGTTTCGTTGGCGCCCTCGTGCATGGCTTACTCCGATGCGGGTGACCTGTCGACAGCGGGCCGAAACCGGCTCGACGCCACGGACACCGCGATGTGTCTAGCGTCGCAGTGCCCGCCGGGCCGCCGCCGTCACCGCGTCGGCCACCATGGCCAGCGCGGGGGAGTCGAGTTTCCACTGCTGCCAGTGGAGCGGAGCGTCCACCGACAGGTCCGGTGCGAAGTCGACGAGCCTCCCGGTACGCAGCAGCGGCTCCGCCTGCGGCTCCGGCACCATGCCCCAGCCGAGGCCGGCGGCGATGGCCTCCACGAAGCCCTCCGAGGTCGGCACGTAGTGACGCGTGGTGCTCGCGCCCTCGTGCCCGAACCGCCGGGCGAAGCCGTCCTGGAAGTCGTCCCGCCGGTCGAAGACCACCACGGGTGCCACGCCCAGCGCTTCCCGCAGCGGCCCGCCCAAATGGCGCTCGGCGAATCCGGGGCCGGCGCAGGGCAGGTAGCGCATCCGCCCCAGGAACCGGACGGCGCAGCCCGGGACGGGTTCGGGCGAGGAGGTCACCGCGGCCATCACCGCGCCCTCCCGCAGCAGGGCCGCCGTGTGGGCCTCGTCCTCGCGCCGGACCTCGAAACAGATCCGGGGCTCCTGCGGCAACTCCGTGAGCGCGCCGAGGAACCAGGTGGCGAGCGAGTCCGCGTTGACGGCGATCGACACCCGGGTGGGCTCGCCGGCCGCCCCGCTCAGCCCCAGCTCGGCGTACGCGTCCCGCTCCAGCCGGGCGACCTGGCGGGCGAGGCGCACCAGCACCGCGCCGGACTCCGTCGGCCGCACCGGCTTGGTGCGCAGCAGCAGGACCCGGCCGGTGCGCTGCTCCAGGGCCTTCACCCGCTGACTGACCGCGGACGGCGTCACGTGCAGCGCGGCGGCGGCCGCGTCGAACGTGCCCTCGTCCACCACGGCCAGCAGGGTGCGCACCTGGTCGAGCGGCAGATCCGCGGTCTCCGGAGTCATCACGAGCGCTAAGGATACGTAAGAATCTTTAGCTGTACCTGTGGTGATCGTCCGCTTAGCGTCGAGAGCATGCACAACGCCCTCACCGCCGCGGCCGCCGGCTTCGGCACCGGTCTCTCGCTCATCGTCGCCATCGGCGCCCAGAACGCCTTCGTCCTGCGGCAGGGGATCCGTCGCGACGCGGTCCTCGCCGTGGTCGGCATCTGCGCCCTGTCCGACGCCCTGCTCATCGCCCTGGGCGTCGGCGGCGTCGGCGCGGTGGTGGTGGCGTGGCCGGACGCGCTGACCGTGGTCGGCTGGATCGGCGGCGCCTTCCTGCTCTGCTACGGCGCCCTCGCCGCCCGGCGCGTGTTCCGCCCGGCCGGCGCGCTGCGGACGGAGGGCGACACCGCGGGCTCCCGCCGCCGGGCGGTGCTCACCTGCCTGGCGCTGACCTGGCTCAACCCGCACGTCTACCTCGACACCGTGTTCCTGCTGGGCTCGGTGGCCGCCGACCGGGGCCCGCTGCGCTGGACCTTCGGTCTGGGCGCCGCCGCGGCCAGCCTGGTCTGGTTCGCGGTCCTCGGCTTCGGCGCCCGCCACCTCGGCCGCTTCCTGGCCCGGCCCGCGGCCTGGCGGGTGCTGGACGGGCTGGTCGCCGTCACCATGATCGTCCTCGGGGTGAGCCTCATCGCCGACGCCTGACCCTCCGCTCGAACGGAGCTGCGACACTGATCTCCGCAGTCGAAAGATGTATCGAGCACGTAGGAAGCGCGTGGACACCAGCGAGAGCAGCGAGAGCGGGACCGAGCAGGGGGCGGCGAAGACCCCCGCCCCGGACGAGGGGGCGCGGCGCGGGTGGCGCCGCTGGGCGATGGACACCCGCCCGCTGCGCCGCCCCGCCTACCGCAGGCTGTGGTCCTCGACCATCGTCACGGCCGTCGGCAGCCAGCTCACCGCGGTCGCGGTGCCCAAGCAGATCTACGACATCACCGGTTCCTCGGCCTGGGTGGGCGCCGCCAGTCTCGCCGGTCTGCTGCCGCTCGTCGTGTTCGCGCTGTGGGGCGGCGCCGTCGCCGACACCATGGACCGCCGCAAGCTGCTGCTGATCACCAACACCGGCATCGCCGTCACCTCGCTGCTGTTCTGGGTGCAGGCGGTCACCGGTCTGGAGTCGGTGGGCGCCCTGATGCTGCTGCTCGCGCTCCAGCAGGCCTTCTGGGGCCTCAACGCCCCGGCCCGCAACGCCTCCGTCGCCCGGCTGGTCCCCGAGGGTGAACTGGCCGCGGCCAACGCGCTCGGCTCGACCGTGATGCAGACCGGGCAGGTGGTCGGTCCGCTGCTCGCCGGTGCGCTCATCCCGGTGATCGGACTGCCCGAGCTGTACCTGATCGACGCGCTGGCCCTGTGCGTCACGGTGTGGGCGGTCTACCGGCTGCCCGCCCTCCCGCCGCTCGCGGGCACGGCGGTGGGGCGCGCGGGCGTGCGCGAGATCGTGGCCGGCTTCCGCTACATCGCCGGGCACAAGGTGCTGCTGCTGTCCTTCCTGGCCGACATCGTCGCCATGGTCCTCGGCATGCCCCGCGCGCTGTTCCCGCAGCTCGCCGCGGAAACCTACGCCCCGTACGGCGAAGGGCTCGCCCTGGGGCTGCTGTTCGCGGCGATCCCGATCGGCGCGGTGGCCGGCGGGCTGTTCTCGGGCACTTTCTCCCGGGCGCGGCGGCACGGCTGGATGGTGATCGGCGCCGTCGTCGTCTGGGGTGCCGCCGTCGCCGGTTTCGGACTGAGCGGGAGTCTGTGGCTCGCGGTGGCGTTCCTGGCGGTGGCGGGAGTCGCCGACATGGTGTCCATGGTGTTCCGTGGGGCGATCCTGCTGTCCGCCGCGACCGACGAGATGCGCGGGCGGATGCAGGGGGTGTTCACCGTCGTCGTGGCGGGCGGTCCGCGGCTGGCCGACGTCCTGCACGGCGGAGCGGGCTCCGCCTTCGGCGCGCGCGAGGCGGTGACGGGCGGCGGGCTGCTCGTCGTGGTCGTGATGCTGGCCCTGGCGGCCGCGGTGCCGGCGCTGCGCCGCTACCGCGTCTGAGTACGCCTACAGGGACCCGCGCCCGTGCAGCGCGTAGTGGTCCATGAGCCGGCCCCTGGTGGTCTCCAGCCGGTGCGCGAGGATCTCGGCGACCGACCGCACCAGCACGATGCCCAGGTGCGGGTCCTCCTCGCACAGGTCGAGCACCGTGGCCGCGTCGAACTCGTAGGCGCGCACCTGGCTGAACGCCTCGGCGCCGAAGTCCCACTCGTAGGGCGGGAACAGCCAGGACCAGCCGAGCAGGTCGCCCACGCCGAGGCTGGCGACGGTGACCTTCTGCATGGACGTCACCTGCTGGGTCAGTGAGACCGCGCCGGAGCGGATGACCCAGAAGCGGTCGGCCCGGTCGCCCGCCTCGAAGATCCGGGCGTCCTCCGGAAAGGAGATCTCCCGCGCGAGCGCCATCAGCCGCTCGCGCTGGGCCGGGGGAAGGGCGGTCAGGAGTTTGATCGCTTTGGTCATGGCACGGGGCTCCTCGCCGGCGATTCGGTTCCGGGGCTTTCCCTATGCCCATTTCAGTCGTTGTCGGCGCGCTGGGCCATTCGGCGGACGGCGGATCCCGTACGGATTCGGTGCGGAATCCGGGGACGGCGGTGCGCGGGCATGAAAAGCCCTGGCCGGACGGGGGAGGCCGGCCAGGGCTGTCAGCGGTGACCGCGGAGGACTTTCGGTCGACTCCGTCGCCACGTATGGATGAACGCTAAACCATCCTGGGGTGTCCGGGGAAACCGGGGTGGGCGTACGTGACCGGACTCACGCACGGACGGACCGTCTCAGGCACCGTTCTCCGCGGCCACCCGGACCGTCCGCAGCGACGGATCGCTGGGGTCCGGAAGGTACATCCCGGCGTCCAGGCCGGTGCGCAGGTACCGCAGGACGGGTTCGGACAGCCGTTCGCCGGGCAGGACGGCCGGGATACCGGGCGGATACGGCGTGATCATCTCCGCCGCGATCCGGCCCGCGGCCCGCTCCAGCGGTACGTCCTCGGTGGGCCCGAAGAACGCGTCCCGGGGCAGCCGCACCTGAGGCATCCGCAGCCCGGCAGGCGACGGCACCTCGACGCGCGAAGCGGGGCCCAGGCGCGGGGCGGCGCTCGCGAGGTCCTTGAGCGCGGCGAGCAGTTCCCCCGCGGTCTCCTGGTCGTCGCCGTGGGTGAGCTGCGCGCCGATGCGGCGGTGGTCGGTCACGTGCGCGACCACGCTCCGGTGCTCGCGCAGCCAGTCCGCGGCCTGGAAGCCCGAGACACCGAGCCCGTCGAGGTCGATGATCACGGGCAGCGGATCGAAGCCGTGGGCCAGCCCGGGTCCGCAGTAGTCGTCCCGGTCGTCGACGTGCATGCCGTCGATCTCCTCGACGGCCGCGCGGACCTCGGCCGCCAGCTCCAGCGCCGACCCCATCAGCTCGCGCCCGCCCAGCGCCATCTGCCGGCGCCAGCCGTCCAGCCCGGCGAAGATCAGTGCCGAGGGGCTGGTGGTGCCGAGCAGGTCGGCCCGCATGCCGAGGAGTTCCGCCGGGACCAGGTCACCCCGCAGGTGGAAGACCGAGCCCTGCTCCAGACCGCTGCCCATCTTGTGGATGCTGGTCACGCAGATGTCGGCGCCCGCGTCCATCGCCCAGGACGGCAGGTCCGGGTGGAAGGGCAGATGCGCGCCCCACGCCTCGTCGACGATCAGCGGCACCGAACGCCGGTGGCAGACCTCGGCCACGGCCCGCAGGTCCGCGCTCGCACCGTACGGCGTGGGGCTGGTGATCAGGGCGCCCTTGGCGTCGGGATGTGCGGCGAACGCCTGCTCGAAATTCTCGGCGGAGGGCGGGTGGGCCAGATGCCGCTCGCCGTCCCAGCGCGGCTCCACCCAGACCGGCTCGATGCCGGACAGGATCAGCCCCGACACCACGGACTTGTGGGCGTCCCGGCCGATCAGCAGCTTCTCGTGCGGTCCCGCGACCGCCAGCATCGCCGCCTTCACCGACAGGGAGCTGCCGCAGGTCGAGAAGAAGGTGTGGTCGGCGTGGACGGCGTCGGCCATCAGCTCCTCGGCGCGCCGCAGCACCCTCCCCCGGGTGAGCCGGTCGTCCAGAGCGCCCGTCACCAGCACGTCACCGTGGAAGACGGCGTCGCCCAGCACCTCGCGGACCGCGGGGTCGGCGCCGCGCGCCTGCTTGTGACCCGGAGGCGTGAAGGACAGCCGTCCCTCGCGGCGGTACGTGTCGAGAGCTTCCAGGACGGGTGCACGGGTGTGGTCGACGGTCATGCCGGGCCGGTTTCCCGCCCGGGACGGCGTCAATCCGCCCCGTCGCTCACTGCGACCCGGGGGGCCTACTGCGGGTGGCGCCCCGGGGTCAGTACCTCGTCCAGCACCCGCAGAACGGCCTCGTACGCCACCGCCCGTACGGCGGCCTCCCGGGATCCCTCCGGATCGGTCGGCCGCAGTTCCGCGCTCCGGTCCCGCCAGTTCCGTGTTTCCTCCAGCGCACGGGTCCTCGCCCGGTGCATCCGGCGGAGCAGTTCGTCCGAGTCCACAACATCCGTCATGTACTCCGCGTACCCGCGCAGGGCGCCCGGATGGCCGTTGGGCCATAAGGAGGGCCCGAGGTTTGCCGGTGCGGCCACAGGTCAGCCGGAAGTGACGGGTCCGTACGGCGCCCACCACGGCGCACGGCCCGGACCGAAGGCTCATGGCACCGATCAGGGAGCGGACGTATGTGCGACAGGCACACGACCGAAGCCGCCGTGGATCAGTACGGCGCGGACCGGTACCGGCCGTGCCGGCCCGCCGACGCCCGCAGAGCCGTCGAACGCGCCGTCACCGGGCGCTGGGGCGTCGACGGTCCCGTCCGGTACGGCGCGCACGCCCTCTCGGACGCCGTACTGGTCGCCTCGGAGCTGACCACCAACGCGATCCTGCACGGCGGCGGCATCACCGACTTCCGGGTCGACGTCGAGGGGCCCGGCGTGCGCCTGTCGGTCAGCGACCGCAGCCACGACCTGCCGGTGGCCGTGCCGGCCACCGACGACCAGGGCCGCCGCCGCGTCGGCGGCCGGGGCTGGCCGATCGTCTGCCGGCTGGCCCACGACGTGCGGGTGGCAGATCTTCCCGCCGGCGGCAAGTGCATCACCGTGCTCGTTCCGCTGTCCTGAGTACTTTTCCGCAAGCGGAGTTTGTTCCACCGGGTGAGGGGCAGTCGCAAGTTCGTGCTTCGGACCGGAGGCGCAGCGGCGGGAGCGGTATGCCGCTCAGCCTCCGGATCGCTCCGGACGGGTGCCCGTTCCCGCGGCAAGTCCCCTGAGACCACCGTTCAGGAGCGAATCCGCATGCTAGTTGAAACGCCCACCACACGTCCCGAAACCCTCGCCGCAGCCAACCGTCGGCGGCACGACGACGCCCCCGACACGATGGAGCGCTTCGGCCGCCTCGCCGCCCTCCCGGACGGCCCCGAGCGGGACGCCCTGCGCGACGAACTCGTCACCGCCTGGCTTCCCATGGCCCACCGGATCGCCGGCCGGTTCCGGGACCGCGGCGAGTCCCTGGAGGACCTGCGCCAGGTGGCGGCGCTCGGCCTGGTGAAGGCCATCGACCGCTTCGACCCGGAGCGGGGAGCCTTCGAGAGCTACGCCGTGCCCACCATCACCGGCGAGGTCAAGCGTCACTTCCGGGACCGGATGTGGGCCCTTCGGGTGCCGCGCCGCGTCCAGGAACTGCGCAACAAGGTGCGGGTGGCGCGCCGCGAACTCACCCAGAGCCCGGGCAGCCCCGAACCCTCGGTGGCCGCGCTCGCCGCCCACACCGGCCTCACCGAGGACGAGGTGAGCGCCGGCATGGAGGCCCTGGAGAGCTTCAGCACCCTGTCGCTGGACGCCGAGCTGTCGGCCGGCGACGACGGCTACAGCCTCGCCGACACCCTCGGCGCGGCCGACGGCTCCTACGACACCGTGATCGACCGCGAATCCGCCAAGACCGGCCTGCGCAGGCTGCCCGAACGCGAGCGCGCCATCCTCTACATGCGCTTCTTCGAGGACATGACGCAGAGCCGTATAGCCGACCAGCTGGGCATCTCGCAGATGCACGTCTCGCGCCTCATCAGCCGCAGCTGCGCCCGCGTGCGCGACGAGGCGATGGGCGAGCGTGCGGGCCGGCCCCCGCAGAACTGACCGAAGCCACGAGGGCGGCGTCGCGGCACGGGCCGCGCGGGCCCGAGGAGGATCCCACACATGCTGATGCCCCACCCCGCGGTGCTGCGCGCCCTCGTCGAGCGGTACGAGGCGGCGACGGCGAGCGAACCCCTCGACTCCACCGGCGGACCGGGCCCCGCGACCCGCGACCTGGAGTACACACTGTGCGTGTCGACCGGCACGCGCGACGTGCGGGCGGCTCTGGAGGCGGCCCGCCGCCTGCTCGCGGCGAGCGCGCCCGCAGCCCCCGTCCCGGCCGCGGTGACCGGCCGGGGGCGGCCCGCCGAACCGGCGGGAGCGGCCTGCTGACCCGGCACGGGACGCCGGGCGGGGCGTGAACCCCGGCCCGCACACCGCTGGGCGGTGTGCGGGCCGGCGCATGTCCGGCGAGCGGTGGCACCGGGACGACACAGACCGGATCTCCTGCGTGCGGGGCCGATGCCGGGGCATGCGGAGTCCGGGAGGGGAGGTCCACATGAACGCACGAGTCATGGCACGCACAGGCCGCGGCACCGCCCGGAGGGCCGCGAACGGATCGGCGGCCGAGGGGGCCGCCAGGGCGGGGCTCACCGCTCGCGGAGTCATCTACCTGCTGGTCGGCATCCTGGCCCTGCAGATCGCCTTCGGCACCGGAAACCGGCAGGCGGACCGGGGCGGCGCCCTGGAGGAGCTGGCGGACAAACCGTTCGGCGCCCTCCTGCTGTGGGCGTTGGGCATCGGGCTCGTCGGCATGGCCCTGTGGCGCCTGTCCGAGGCGGCCTTCGGCGCCACCGGCAAGGACGGCCACAAGGCGAAGAAGCGGGCGCCGGCCGCGGCCCGCTGCGTGTTCTACGCGTTCGTCGCCTATTCCGTGCTGGCCTTCGCGGCCGGTTCGGGTGGCAGCGGCTCCAGCGACAAGCAGTCCCGGGACATCACGGCCAGGGTGATGGAGATGCCGGCCGGACGCTGGCTCGTCGGCCTGGCCGCCGCCGGCATCGCGGTCGCCGGAGTGGTGATCGCCGTCCAGGCCATACGCCGCACCTATCACAAGAAGCTCAAGCTCGGCGCCCTGAGCGCCCGGTCCCGGAAGCTGCTCGACATCACCGGTGTGGGCGGCGGCGTGGCACGCGGGGCCGTGTTCGCCGCGGCGGGCGCCTTCGCCGTGCGGGCCGCCGTCGACTACCAGCCCGACCGGGCCAAGGGGCTGGACGACACCCTGCGCTCCTTCGCCGAGACCCCGCTCGGACCCTGGCTCCTGGCCTGCGTCGCGGCGGGTCTGGTCCTGTTCGGGGTGTTCTCCTTCGCGCTGGCACGCTGGCGCCGCGTCTGAGCCGGGCACCACGGGGAACACGGGGCGAATGAACGAACACGAGATTCCTCCGCCGGACGGACGTCCCGTGGACGTCTACCTCGACCTCCTGCGCGTCCGCATGCCGAACGACGACTACCAGCTGCTGCTCAGCGTGGTGGAACCGGTCCTCCAGGCGATCGACGAGCAGCAGATGCCGAGCATCGACTTCTCCCTGGACGGCGACAACGCCGAGGCACTGCCCCAGGAGATCAGGGACGAGGCCGCCCTGGTCATCGCCACCGCCGTCACCGGGCGGCTGGACAACGAAGTCGTCGAGATCAGCACCGACGAGACCGGCCCGGTCCGGGTCGTCACCGACGCGACCACCGCCGCCGACCCCGAACGCCTCGGCGAGATAGCCGACTACCTCAAGGAACGCCACCGGCAGAACGAGGAACTGCGCGGCATCGCCGAGGCGAGCGGTCTGCCCAGCGACTTCTGACCGCCCGGCGCCGCCAACTCAGCGCCGCGGAGTCTTCACGGCCACACCCAGCGGCCGGGCGAGGCCGACCACCGCCTCGTCCAGTCGCTCCAGGTGCCGCAGCACCCGGCCGGTGATCCTGCCGTACCGGGGCGTCCCGGCGGCGTCCGGCTCCAGCAGCGAGGCGATGCTGGGGCCGGTCTCCACCTCGGTCACGGTGTCCTCGTCCTCGACGTGGGCGGCGATCGCCTCGATGTTGCGCACCGTGCGCCGCACCGCCCCGCGCAGCCTCGGGTCGGCCGCGATCGACGGGTGGGTGGGCAGCAGCTCGGCCGTCGCGGCCAGCGACCGCGCGTGGTAGGCGCAGGTCTCCAGCAGCGCGACCACGTACTGCGCCGTGTTGCGCCGCGAGCGCAGCGGCGTGATCGGGTGGGTGAGCGGCTGCACGGCGGCCCGCAGGTCGCCGAGCGCCTGGTCCAGCTCCCGAGCCGTGTCCAGCAGGTCGGCCGCGGGACCGCCACTGAGCTGGTCGACGGCGCCCTCGGTGACGTCGGTGAGCCGCTTCAGCACCGTGCCGAGCAGTTCGTTCGTCCGCCGGTCCGTCCGTATCGGCAGCACCAGCGCCGCCGCGACGATCCCGCACGCCGCGCCCAGCGCCGTCTCCTCCACCCGCAGCAGCAGCACCGACATGCTGTACGTGTGCAGCAGGGTGTACAGCAGCCCCAGCATCGCCGTGACGAAGAACGACATGAGCGTGTACGACAGCGGCGCCGTGTAGAACATCGCGAAGATCAGCACCAGCACCAGCGCGAACGCGGTCCAGGTGTGGTTGCCGACCAGACCGGCCAGCACGATGCCGGCCACCACCCCCAGCACGGTGCCCAGCAGCCGGCGGTAGCCCTTGACCAGGATCTCGCCGGTGGACGCGGTGTTGATGAAGACGATCCAGCAGGTGAGGACCGCCCAGTACCAGCGCTGCGTCGACAGGAACTCACCGCCCACGATGGCCAGCGACGACCCCACCGCCACCTGCACCGCGGCCCGCGTCGTGGGCCGCCTGAGCCCGGTCGGCTCGTCCTCGGCCGCCGCCTCCTCGCCGGCGTCGATCGCCGCGTCCTCGGCGTCCAGCTCCTCCCGGGAACGGGCCGTCGCCGGTGAGTCGTCCGACTCGTCCTGCGGCCCGTCCAGCGCGATCCGCAGTCCCATGACCGCCCGCGCGCTCTCACCGATCCCGCGGAAGACGTCCTGGACGGCCGGGGTCGCCTCGGGCAGGTTCTCCTCGTCGCGGTAGCCCAGGAGCCGGTTGCGCAGATGGGACAGCGCGGTTCCGCGCGCCTCGGCCGGCGGCTTCAGCACCAGCGTGCGCAGCGCAGCCAGGTCCCGGCGCAGTATGTCCGTCGCCTCACCGGGCGCCGGCGAGTGGCCCACCGTGGGCGCGGGCGCCCCCGGCAGATGCAGCGTCAGGGTGTCCGCCCGCTCGGCGCTGCGCGCGGTCAGCAGCAGCAGGCCCAGCCGTTCGGCGGCGATCTCGGCGTCCGCGATGCGCCGCTGCACCAGCCGAGCGGTGGACTCGTCGGGCGTGCCCTCCTCCAGCCGGGACTGGATCATCAGGGCCGTCTCGTGCAGCCGCGCGGTGCCCTCGCGCAGCCGCTCCAGGGTCTTCTCGATGTCGTCGGGACCGGCGTCCAGCAGCTCGGCCTGTGTGGCGATCAGCTGCGCCAGGCGGGCCCGGAACGCCTGCCGCAGCCGTTGCAGGATCCGCGCCGGCGTCGCCGGTACGATCCCGAAGCGCACCACCGCGCTGGACGCGAACGCCACCGCGATGGCGGTCCACAGGGCCGGCAGCCCGGACACCTTCGCGCCGACGAACAGCGACACGAAGTAGACCTGGAAGCCGATCAGCCCCAGCGCGGTGCCGCGGTCGCCGAACCGGCGGACGAAGACCGCGCAGAAGATCAGGACGACGAAGATCGCGTCGCCGAGGACCACCCGCGAGGTCAGCAGCGCGCTGAGCGACACCGAGGCCAGGGCGACCGGCAGGCCCAGCGCCAGCGTCACGGCCTGCGGGCCCAGCTCCTTCTCCCGGATGGCGAACGTGGCGACCATCGCCGCCATGGCGCCCGCCACCAGATGCTTGACGTCCACGCCGAACACGGCGAGCACCGCCAGCGTCAGCGCGATGGCGCCCACCGTCCGCAGTCCCGCCGTCAGCCGCAACAGCCCGGGGTCGGACGCGGCGACGCTGTCCCGCAGCCGTGTCCGCACCGAGCGCCCCGCTGCCTTCACGCCGCCGTACACTCTCCCGATTCACAGCCGATTCCCGGCCGGTTCACGCCGAGATCCACTTCTCAGCATGTCATGCCGCCGGCCGCTCCCGGCCGCGGGGTCACCGCTCCTTCAGACCCGCCCCCTCGACCTGCTCCCGTACCTGTTCCGGGGTCAGATAGGCGTCGGTGTACTCGAAGTCCTTCAGCTTGGCCGGTTTGCGGGCCTGGAAGCCGGTGCGGACGAAATCGTCGCCGGCCACCGCGTTGATCGCCCAGTTGGCCGCCACCCGGGCCTTGGCCACGCCCGTGCGCAGCGCCGACCAGTGGTAGCCGCGGGCCACGGCCTGCGCCGGCAGGCCCTTCAGCTCGATGCCGAGCGGCTTGGAGACCGCGTCGGTGCCGCCGAGGTCCACGACCAGACCGAGGTCCTTGTGCACGTACGGCCGCATCGGCTGGTTGCGCAGGGTGGCGATGAGGTTCTCGGCGACGTGCCGGCCCTGCCGCATCGCGTGCTGGGCGGTGGGTGGGCACACCGCGCCGTCCTGGCCCTTGGCGAGGTCGGGCACGGCGGCGGAGTCGCCGAGGGCGAACACCCCGTCGTGGTCCGGCAGGCACATCTCGGCGGTGACCGCGAGCCGCCCCTTGACCGTCTCCGCGCCGAGCGTGGCCATCAGCGGGCTCGCCACCACGCCCGCCGTCCAGATCAGCGTGCGGGTCGGCACCACCCGGCCGTCCGTGAAGGTGACCTCCTCGGGCCCGGCCTTCTCGATGGAGACGCCCAGGGAGATCTCGATGCCGCGCCGGGCGAGGACCTCCTGCGCGTCGCGCCCGAGCTTCTCGCCCAGCTCGGGCATCAGCTTCGGGGCGATGTCGATCAGGTGCCACTTGATCAGACTCGGGTCGAGCCGGTTGTATCGCTTGACGGCCGCGTGCGTCAGCCGCTGGAGGCAGGCCGCGGTCTCGGTACCGGCGTAACCGCCGCCCACGACCACGAACTGGAGCCGGGAGGCGCGCTCGACCGGGTCCTGGCTGGCGTCGGCGAGATCCAGCTGGGAGATGACGTGGTCGCGGACGTACGCGGCTTCCGCCAGCGTCTTCATGCCGAAGGCGTTGTCGGTGAGTCCCGGGATGTCGAACGTGCGGGTGATGCTGCCGGGCGCGAGGACGATGTAGTCGTAGGGCTCGTTGACGATCTGGTCGGTGATGGTGCGCACCACGCACACCTTCGCCTTGAGGTCCACCCCGATGGCGCCGCCCGGGATGATCCGGGTCCGGTAGCGGCTGCTGCGGCGCAGGGAGAGCGCGATGGACTGGGGGGTCAGCACCCCGGAGGCGACCTGGGGCAGCAGGGGCAGATAGAGCTGGTAGGAGAACGGTGTCACCAGGGTGACGTCGGCTTCTCGGGGGGCGAGCTTCCGCTCCAGTCGGCGGACGCACTCGACGCCGGCGAAACCTGCGCCGACCACCAGAATCCTGGGTCGTGTCACGGTGTTCATCCCTTTCTGCGGCGTCGGACGTTCCGCCGCGAACGCCCTTCGCCTGCCCCTGGATCGCTGCTTCGCACCTCGACCATCCCATCGCGTCCACGCGGGTGCGGCCAGCCGGGTGCGGCAGGCGGGTGCGATCGTGCAGGCGTGGCCGGGGGAGTGGTGCCGCCGGTCAGGCCGGGCCGCGGAGGTGGCACAGCAGCAGGCACACGTCGTCGTCCCGCTCGGAGTCGCTGAGCAGCGGATCCAGCAGCCCGTCCGCCGCACCCTCCAGGTCCGTCTCCAGCTTCGCCGGCGCGAACGAGCCCAGCACGTCGGCCAGTCGCCCGATACCGGGGTCTATGCCCTGGGCGCGGCGCTCCACCAGACCGTCGGTGTACAGCGCGAGCGTGGAACCGGGCGCCAGCGGCACCGTGTGGTCGGCGATCTCCTGGCGGAGCGGGATGCCGAGCATCGCGCCGGGTTTGTCGTCCAGGATCCGCACCTCACCGTCGGGGGTCCGCAGCACCGGCGGCGGATGGCCGGCGGCGGCCCACGTCAGGGTCGGGTCGTCGGGGTGGAAACGCGCGATGACGGCGGTGGCGAACAGGTCGGGCTGCAGATGGTGCAGGAACGTGTGCAGCCGGGTCAGCAGCCGCCCCGGGCTGCCGCCGTCCACGGCGTACGCCCGCAGCGCGGTACGCAGCTGGCTCATCATCACGGCGGCGCGCAGCCCGTGCCCGGTGACGTCACCGACCACGGTGATGACCCCGCCGTCGGGCTGGCGGAAGGCGTCGTACCAGTCGCCGCCGATGTTCAGCCCGTGGGTGGCCGGCAGATAGCGGGCGGCCAGCCCGAGGCCCGCCGGGGAGGGCAGCTCCGTCAGCAGGGCCCGCTGGAGCGTCTCCGCGATGTCGCGGTTGTGCTGGTAGCGCTGGGCGTGGTCGATCGCGATGCTCGCCCGCCGGGTCAGCTCCACCAGCATGACGGCGTCGTCCGGGTCCCACGGCTCCCCGGGCGGTGACAGGGTCACCACGCCCTGGGGCGCCTGCCGGGTCGGCAGCGGGATGCACAGCGCGGGCCGGTCCGGGTCCAGCGCCGAGGGCGGCTGGTCCTGGACGCCGGGCAGGCCCCCCGGGTGCGTGGCGGCGTACTGCGGCCGCCCGGTGCGGGCCGCGACCACGGCCGCCGCCGGATGCGCCTGCACCGGCCGCCCGTCGTCCTGCTCGAACAGCCAGACGTCGACGCTCGCCGCGTACTCGGGCACCAGCAGCTCCGGCAGCCGCCGCACGATCTCGTGGTGGTCCAGGGACGCCGTCAGCACCGCGCTCGCGTCCGCCAGGAAGGTCAGCCGGCGCCGGGCGTTCTCCGCCGCCGTGCGCGCCTTGCGTTCGGCGGCGAACGCCTCCCGCTGGGCCCGCCCGGCGGCGTCCAGCTCCGCGTGCAGCGCCACGACGCCCTGGTTGGTCTGCTGCAACTCCTCGCGGTGGAAGTCGACCAGGTCCTCCTGCTCGCCGAGCCGCTCCAGCACCAGCGCGGTGTCCTCGTCGGCACCGAGCAGGGCCTCCGCCAGCCCGGCCGCGTCGTCCGGCACGGCGCCGTCCCGGAGATCCGTGGCCGGTTCGGGGCAGACCACCGTGACCTGCCACGGCGGCTCGCCCGCGGCGGCGGCGTCCGGCGAGGTCACCACGGCGTGCAGGGCGCCCTTCCCGGCCTCCGACGCGGCGCGGCCTGCCGGCCGCGTCGTGAGGGTAAGCCGCCAGGTGCCGCCCTTGGTCAGGCACAGCCGCAGCTGCGCGCCGACCGCGGCCGTCAGCCGGGTGCGTTCCAGCGGCGGCACGCCGCAGGCCGCGGCCAGCCGCGCGGTGGCGACGCGCGCCCGGGCCGCGTCGGTGATGTCGCTGATCTGCCAGGTACGGGTCATGGGCGGTCCGCCGGGACGGGGGCCAGCACGGCGACCGCGGTGTCGTCCCGCACGGGGCGGGCCGGGCTGCTCGCGTCGCGGAGGGTGACGGCGGCGGTCACCGCCGGGTCGGTCGTCGTGCTGCAGGTCTCCGACGTCGGCGTCCAGCGGCTCGGCAGACCGTCGCTGTGCAGCACCAGCACCCGGTCGTCCGCCCAGTCCGCCGTCTCCTCACGCAGGGTCGTGGGCCGGTGGGTGCCGATGATGCCGGGCCGGGACACCAGGTGGCGCCAGGCGCCGCCCTCGCACAGCCGCGCCCCGATGTTGCCGACGCCGGCGAACCTGAGCACGCCGGCCCGCGTGTCGACCTGGGCCACCGCGACGGCCGCGCCGCGGGTGCCGGTCAGCGCCCGGTCGAGCCGCCGCAGCGCGTCCGCGGGGGTGACGTGGGCCGCGTCGCGCAGGGCCTCGACGGCGGTGGTCGAGGCACGGGCCGCCTCCGGGCCGTGGCCCAGACCGTCGGCCAGCATCAGCGTGACCAGGTCGCCCGCGCGCACCCAGGCCCAGGCGTCGCCGGAGTACTGCGCCCCGCCGAAGGGGAGGTTGACGCCGCCGGCCCGCACCCGGTCCGCCGGGCCCGGCTCGGCGACCGGGCCGTCGGGTACGGCGCCGATCCGGGCGGCCACCACCGTGCCCCGCCCCGGAACGCTGTGCAGGTCGAAGTGGTCCGAGAGACGCGCGCAGGTGCCCAGACCGGCACCGAGGGAGCGCGCGGTGGTGAAACCGTCCCCCAGGGCGGCGGGCACGTCGGCGATCCCGGGGCCGTGGTCCACCGTGGTGACCTGTACGAGCCGGGCTCCGTCCCGGTCGCCGGCGAGGACCGGCGGAGCGACGACGTCGATGAGGACCCGGCCGCCCCCGGCGTGCTTGAGCAGGTTGGTGGCCAGCTCGGTGGCCACCAGCGCCGCGGTGGCGGTGCGCCCCTCCTCCAGTCCGGCCAGCGCCGCCGCCTGTTCCGCGGCCACCCTGACGTCACGCACCCGGGTCGAGTCGTGCACCGGCACGTCCCACACGCGTGGCATCAGGACTCCTCGCGCGGCCGCGGCGGTCTGCCCACCCAGGACGTCACCCGCACCGTCGTGCCCGTGCCCGGGGCGCTCTCGATCGCGAACTCGTGCACCAGCCGCCGGGACCCTCCCAGCCCCAGGCCCAGCCCCTCGCCGGAGGTGAAGCCGTCGCTGAGCGCCTGCTCCAGATCCGCGATGCCCGGTCCCTCGTCGGCGAAGGTGAGCCGCAGCCCCCGGGCGCCCCCGTCGGTCAGCTGCTCCGTCTCCATCGTTCCGCCACCGCCGTACACGAGCGTGTTGCGTGCCAGTTCGCTGGCCGCCGTGACCAGCTTGGTCTGGTCCACCAGTCCGAAGCCGGTCTGTGCGGCGGCCTGCCGCACATGCTGTCGCACCCACACCAGATCCATGTCCGAACGGATCGGCAGGCGGGCCTGGGAGCCCGCGGCAGTGTGCATCACTGAGTCTCCCGGGGCAGGCCGCGGAAGCGGGACGACAGGGCCTGCCCCGTGAGCAGTTCCAGGGCCACCTCGGTGTTGAGCGCCGTGTGCACGCCCGGCAGCGTCAGCCCGAGCTCCACGAGCGTGATGGCGACCGCCGGGCGCATGCCGACCACCACGGTCCGCGCGGCGAGCAGGTCGGTCTGCCCGGCGATCTCCGCCAGCACCCGGCCCAGGAACGAGTCGACGATCTCCACGCCGGAGATGTCCATGATCACGCCGGTGGCGCCGTTGCGCACGATGGCCTCGGCGAGGTCGTCCTGCAGCTGCTGCGCCGTACTGTCGTGCAGGTCGCCCTGGAGGGTGACCAGCAGCACGTCAGCGAGCCGCAGCACCGGGACGCGGTCCGACACGGGAGCCCCGTGGGGCCCCCCGAACGCCTCGCTCACCTCGCGACCGCACCCTTCGCACCGAGGGTCGTGATGCCGACCCCCAGCTCGTGCAGCACGTACCCGAGGGCGTCGGCGAGGCTCGCGCGGGTGACCACGTTGCCCAGGTCCAGACCGAGGTGGACCATGGTCTGCGCGATCGCCGGACGGATACCGGAGACGATGCACTCGGCGCCCATCAGCCGGGCCGCCGCGACCGTCTTCATCAGGTGCTGGGCCACCAGTGAGTCGACCGTCGGGACTCCGGTGATGTCCAGGATCGCGAAGCGCGCCTGCTGCTCCACGATGGATTCCAGCAGAGTCTCCATCACCACCTGACTACGGGCGCTGTCCAGCGTGCCGATCAACGGCACGGCCACGACCCCGTCCCACAGCTTGATGACCGGGGTGGCGACCTCCAGCAACTGCAGCCGCTGCCGGTCGATGAGTGCCTGGCCCTCGCTGAGCGCCGTCTGCATCACCACGACGCGCAGGGTGCCCATCAGCACACCCAGCGTGGCGAGACAGGAGCGGGTGTGCTCGACGGAGTCGTCGGGCAGATCGGCCAGCAGCAGGTTCTCGACCGGCGAACGCAGCGTGGCCAGTTCGCCCGACACCTGCGCGCTGCTCAGACCCGCCCGGGAGCGGGCCGCGCCCATCCGCGCCAACTGCTCGCGCACCGTCGTGAATCCCGCGGCGTCCGGATCCTCCACCCGCTCCGCGTCCGCGACTTGAGCCAGCGCGTCCACCACGGCCTTGCCCGCCTCGACCGCCTCGTCGCGCGAGACGGTGAACACGGCCCGGAACAAGGGCTCGTCCGCCCAGCGCTGGGCGATCTGCTCCCGGCGGCGCCGCAGGAAGTCCCTGACCTCAAGCGTGGGCGATCCAGCGGTTCCCTCTTCCGGCACCTTTTCCACTCCTCATCCGCTCCTGCCGCCCGCAACGCACGAAGCGGTGCGGGCGGTGCTGTGACTCTGCCGGGCGACAACTGTAACCACCCTCCGACCTCGCACGACACCTGCTCCCGCACGACCGGTCCCCGCCCGGCGGGGCCTGGGCTCAGGCCTCCGGCACGTCGGGACCCTCCGGCTGCGCGTCGACGCGCGAGAGCGCCTCCTCGGTGCTTTCGGAGACCGGCACGGTGATGCTCACCCCGGTCAGGTCCAGGACGCGGCGCACCGCCGGGGCGGGTGCGATGATGTGCACACTGCCCGGCAGCTCCCGGGCCTCCTGGTAGACCCGCAGGATGATGTTCATACCGGAGGAGTCCATGAACGGGACCTCCGACAGGTCCAGCAGGAAGTGCCGTCGGCCGTGGTGGAGCTGGTTGGCCAGGTGATGCTGCAGTTCGGTCGCGGTGTCGACGTCCAGGTAGCCCGCCACCTTCAGCAGCGCGATCTCCTCCCGCGGCAGCGTCACCTCGACGGACAACGGGTTCTGGGCGATGGGCACGTGTACCTCCAACAACGCGGCGTCGCGGCGGACCGTCGTGATCCGCCGCGCCCGGCGATTACCCCCGAATCCCGGTCCCATGCACGGCCGCCGGGACGGTTTCGCGGACTGCTTTCAGCCGACCCGGATGCCGACGAGACACGTGTCGTCGTCGGTGTCCGAGCGGCTGTAGGTGAGCAGCCGGTCGAGATGCTGGTCCAGGGTGGTCGGCGTCGGGCTGACGGTGGTCAGCAACTGGTCCAGCGCCTCCTCCACGGAGCGGTCCCGGCGCTCGATCAGGCCGTCGGTGTACATGAGCAGCGTGTCCTCGCCGGCCAGCTGCACCTCGGCCTCTTCGTACGCCGCCTCCGCGACCGCGCCCAGCAGCATCCCCCGGACCAGCGGCAGCCGCTCCGCCCGTACGCCGCGCACCAGCACCGGCGGCAGATGGCCAGCCCTGGCCCAGCGCAGGGTGCGCCTCGCCGGGTCGTACAGCCCGCACACCGCGGTCGCGGTGACACCGCCCGTCAGGTGGTGCGCGACGATGTTGAGCCAGGACAGCAGCTGGCCCGGACCGGCCCCGGTGACCGCCAGCCCGCGCAGCGCGTTGCGCAGCACCACCATGCTGGTCGCCGCCTCTATGCCGTGTCCGGCCACGTCGCCGACGCACAGCAGCACCAGCCCGTTCGGCAGCATCACGGCGTCGTACCAGTCGCCGCCGACCAGCTGCTCGGTCTCCGCGGGCCGGTAGCGGACGGCCACCTGGAGCTCGGGCATCTTCAGCGGGGTCTGCGCCGGCGGCATGATGGCGTGCTGCAACTGCAGGGTCAGCCGGTTGCGCTCGATGGCCTGCTGCTCGGTGTGGGCCAGCTGGTCGCGCGTCGCGGCGAGCGCCACCTCGGTCCAGTGCTGGGCGGAGATGTCCTGATAGGCCCCCCGTACGACGAGCAGGCGGTCGTCGGTGTCCAGGACCGGCTCGGCCACCACCCGCACGTGCCGGGTCACGCCGTCCGGCCGCTGCAGCCGGAACGCCGCCGACGCCGGCCGCCGGTGGTGCAGCAGCGTGCGCAGGAAGCGTCCGATGGCGACCGCGTCGTCCGGATGGGCGTGGGCGGCCAGCTCCTCCAGCCGCACCGGGGTGCTCGTCCGCGGACGTCCGTAGAGGTCGAAGAGCTGCCCGTTCCAGGTGATCTCGCCGGTCAGCAGGTTCTCCTCGAAACCGCCGATGCGGCCGAGGCGCTGGGCGTGCTGGAGGAGGCTGGCCAGCCGGGCCGTCTCGTCCTCGATCCGCCAGATGAGGAGGACGGCGTTGCCGTGCCGGCTGACGCTTATGTCCGCGACCGCCGACAGCGCCACCTGGTCCACCAGCGCGGTCAGGTTCATGCGCCGGGCCCGGAACGGCTCGCCCGTCGCGTACACCCGCTCGAGGTGCCGGAACAGCTCGCTGTCCCCGGCGGCCAACGGGTACGCCTCCAGCAGCAGGGCGCCGCTCACGACGGCACGCGGCCGTCCGGCGGGGTCCATGAAGCTCTCGTTCACGTGCTGGATGCGGAAGTCCGCCAGGTGGCCTTCGGCGTCCAGGTGCGGCACCAGCACCAGGGCGGGGTCGTACAGTCCGTCGGCCAGGTCCATCAGCTCCACCGCGTCCGGCATGACCCGCGGCTGCTGCCCGGCGCCGTTCGGCGGCGTGTACGACTCCAGGGTGTGCGCGCACAGCTCCGCCAGGGCCTCCACCTGGCGTACCACCTGCGGCGGCTGTGGCACCAGAGGCGCCGGCCAGGCGATCTCCAGCACGCCGTGCAGGCGCCCTCCGGTGCCGGCGGGCACGGCGACCCTGCCGCCGTCCGGATACTGGTGCCGGCCCACGCTGGGCAGCCCCGTCTCCGCCAGGGACGTGATCCACTGCCCGGCCCGCTCGGTCAGTCCGGACCGGGCGACCGTCGCCACGTCCGGCGGCACGTAGCGCCAGCGGGTGGCCTCGGCCGGGGAGAACCCCGCGCTGCCGGCCAGGGTGAGCGACCCGTCGTACCCGGCCGCCCAGATGGCCACCGCGACCGCGCCGAGCGGGCGCAGCGCCTGCTCCAGCAGGGAGTCGGCCACGGCCTGGGTGTCGCCCGCGGCCAGCGCACCGCTCTCGGCGGCCCGCAGGCGTACGGCGGCGGAGCCGGCCCCCGTCTCCGCGGGCTGCCGGTCTCGCCCGGAGCCCCCGCCGTCCCTGTCGGACCCGGGGTCCCGGGCGGACTCGGAGCGCACGGCGGCGGTCGCCGTGAGGAAGGCGTCCGTCACCTCCGACATCCGGTCCCGTGCCGCCTGGTTGATCACGTCGACCGCGAACTCCAGCGGCGTCGCCCGGGACTGCTCGGCCAGCTCGGCGAGCTGTCGGGCCGCCTGGGCCGGACCGCAGCCGAGCCGCGCCACCAGGATGCCCTTGGCCAGCTCGATCAGGGCCCGGCCCTCGGCCTCGGCCTGGGCGGCCCGTACCTCGCTGCTGAGCCGGTCGACGGTGGCCGCCAGCCGCCCCACGGGCGACAGCGGCGTCAGGGTGCGCATGCCGACGGCCGGTCCGTCGAGCGCGCAGGACTGCGGCGGCCCGGGTGCCGGGGACGGTGCGGCGGACGCCTCTCGCGGTGCGGCGGCGGCCGGTTCGCGGGACTGCTCGGACTTGCTCACGACGGGGACACTCCTCGGCCGGTGAGGGCCACGGAGCGCGACGGGCCGCGCCGCGCTCCGTCCGGCCCACCCTGGTACGGGACGGGGGCCGGTGTGGTCATGCGGGCAGCCACCGTCGGACGCAGGCGATGAGGTCCTGGGTGTCGACGGGCTTGGTGACGTAGTCGCTGGCGCCCGAGGCGAGGCTCTTCTCCCGGTCGCCGGGCATCGCCTTGGCGGTGACCGCGATGATCGGCAGCTCGGCGTACTCGGGCATCCGGCGGATCTCCGCCGTCGCCGTGTAGCCGTCCATCTCCGGCATCATGACGTCCATCAGGACCAGCGCGACCTCCGGGTGGTGCGTCAGCTTCTCGATGCCCCGGCGGCCGTTCTCCGCGTGCAGGACGCGGAAACCGTGCAGCTCCAGGATCCCGCTGAGCGCGAAGAGGTTGCGCGCGTCGTCGTCGACGACGAGGACGGTGCGCCCGGTGGGGGAGTCCTCCCCGAGGTGCGCACTCGCGCGCCGGGGCTCCTCCGGCCGGACCAGGGTCAGTACGTCCCCGGGCTCCTCGGCGGCCAGGTGCAGGGCGATGCGCTCGCGCAGCTCGTCGAGGCTGGACAGGAACTCCAGCGCCCCGCCCCCCGCGCCGGAGCGCAGGTTCTCCTCCAGGGCCGCGTCCGCGCGGTGACCGCTGTGCACCAGCACGGGCACGCTCGCCAGCCCGGAGTCGCCCCGCAGCGCGTGCAGGAACCGGGACGCCTCCTCGTCCGGCATGCCCAGCTCCAGGACGACGCAGTGGCACGGCTCGGCGGCCAGCGCGCCCGCCGCCTCCTGCGCCCCCACGGCAGTGATCACGTCGAGCGGGGGCCGGTCGCCCGCCTCGTCCCGCCCGTGCGTCAGGTCGGCGATCACGCTCTCCGCGACGAGGGTGAGCAGACCGCGCGGGCGCTCCTCCACGACCAGCAGCCGCCGCGGACGAGGCCGGTGACCGCCGCTCGTCAGCTCGGGCACCGGTGCCGGCCGGTCGAGCAGGTCGGCGGACGACTCGTCCGGCATCCGCTCCGGGCCCCGTACGAGCAGCTCCTCGAAGTCGGGCCGGGTCACGGGCAGGAACAGGGTGAAGGTGCTGCCCCGGTCGGGTGTGCTGTCCACGGTGACCGCGCCGCCGAGGAGCTGGGCGATCTCCCGTGTGATGGACAGGCCGAGCCCGGTGCCGCCGTACTTGCGGCTCGTCGTGCCGTCCGCCTGCTGGAACGCTCCGAAGATCGACTCCAGGTTCTGCTCGGGGATGCCGATGCCCGTGTCCTTCACCCGGAAGGCCACCACGGCACCGCCCCGGACCACGCCCGCGGGCACCTCGTCGTCCGGTGCCGGTTCGACGGCCAGCTCCACGCCGCCCCGCTCGGTGAACTTCACCGCGTTGGACAGCAGGTTGCGCAGCACCTGACGCAGCCGGGAGTCGTCGGTCAGCAGGTCCGCGGGCGCACCGGCGGCCGTCGCCACCGTGAACTCCAGGCCCTTCTGCGTCGTCATGGGCCGGAAGGTGGCCTCGACGTACTCGATGAGCTGCCGCAGCGTCACCCGCTCCGGGGCGACGTCCATCTTCCCCGCCTCGACCTTCGACAGGTCCAGGATGTCGTTGATCAGCTGGAGCAGGTCCGAGCCCGCGGAGTGGATGATGCCCGCGTACTCGACCTGCTTCGGGGTGAGGTTGCGCGAGGGGTTCTGGGCGAGCAACTGGGCGAGGATCAGCAGGCTGTTGAGCGGGGTGCGCAGTTCGTGGCTCATGTTGGCCAGGAACTCCGACTTGTACTTCGAGGCCAGCGACAGCTGCTGGGCCCGTGCCTCCAGCTCCTGCCGGGCCTGCTCGATCTGGAGGTTCTTCGCCTCGATGTCCCGGTTCTGCGTCGCCAGCAGGGACGCCTTGTCCTCCAGCTCGGCGTTGGAGTGCTGGAGTTCCTCCTGCTGCGCCTGCAGCTCCGCCGAGCGGGCCTGGAGTTCGCCGGTGAGGCGCTGGGACTCGGCCAGGAGTTCGTCCGTACGGGCGTTGGCCACGATCGTGTTGACGTTCACGCCGATGGTCTCCATCAGCAGCTCCAGGAAGTCCCGGTTGATCTGCGTGAACGGGGCGACCGAGGCGAGTTCGATGACGCCGAGGACCTGCCCCTCGACCACGATGGGCAGCAGCACCAGGGCCGTCGGCGCGATCTCGCCGAGCCCCGAGGAGACGGTCAGGTAGCCGGCCGGCAGGTCGTCCACCAGGATGGTGCGCCGGCTGCGCGCCGCCTGGCCGACCAGGGTGCGGCCGAAGGCGAAGCGGGTGGGCCTGGCCGTGGTCTCCGGGTAGCCGTAGGAGCCGACCAGTCGCAGCTCCGGACCCTGGTCCCCGTCCTCGGCCAGGTAGAACGCGCCGTACTGCGCCGAAACCAGCGGCACCAGCTCGTCCATGATCAGCTCGGCGACCACGGGCAGGTCCCGGTGGCCCTGCATCAGGCCGGAGATGCGGGCCAGGTTGGTCTTGAGCCAGTCCTGCTCCTGGTTGGCCCGGGTGGTCTCGCGCAGGGACTCCACCATGGAGTTGATGTTGTCCTTGAGCTCGGCGACCTCGCCGGACGCCTCCACGTTGATGGAGCGGGTCAGATCGCCCTCGGCGACGGCGGAGGTGACCTGGGCGATCGAGCGGACCTGGCGCGTGAGGTTGCCCGCCAGCTCGTTGACGTTCTCCGTGAGGCGCTTCCAGGTGCCGGAGACGCCCTCCACCTCGGCCTGACCGCCGAGCCGGCCCTCGGTACCGACCTCGCGGGCGACGCGGGTGACCTCGTCGGCGAAGGCGGACAGCTGGTCGACCATCGTGTTGATCGTCGTCTTCAGTTCGAGGATCTCGCCGCGGGCGTCGACGTCGATCTTCTTCGACAGGTCGCCCCGGGCCACCGCGGTCGTCACCAGCGCGATGTTGCGCACCTGGCCGGTGAGGTTGTTGGCCATCGAGTTGACGTTGTCGGTGAGGTCCTTCCAGGTGCCGGCGACGTTCGGCACGTTGGCCTGGCCGCCGAGGCGTCCGTCGGTGCCGACCTCGCGGGCGACGCGGGTGACCTCGTCGGCGAAGGCCGACAGGGTGTCGACCATCGTGTTGATGACGTCGGCCAGCGCCGCGACCTCGCCCTTGGCGTCGACGGTGATCCGCTGCGACAGGTCGCCCCGGGCCACGGCGTTGGCGACCTGGGCGATGGAGCGGACCTGACCGGTCAGGTTCGACGCCATCACGTTGACGTTGTCGGTGAGGTCCTTCCAGGTGCCCGACACCCCGCGCACCCGGGCCTGGCCGCCCAGGTTCCCGGCCGTGCCGACCTCGCGGGCGACGCGGGTGACCTCGTCGGCGAAGGCGGAGAGCTGGTCGACCATGGTGTTGATGGTGTTCTTCAGTTCGAGGATCTCGCCGCGGGCGTCCACGGTGATCTTCTGGGAGAGGTCGCCCTTGGCCACGGCGGTGGCCACCTGGGCGACGTTGCGGACCTGGTTGGTCAGGTTGCCCGCCATGAAGTTCACCGAGTCGGTGAGGTCGCGCCAGGTGCCCTTGACGCCCTGGACGTCGGCCTGGCCGCCGAGCCGCCCGTCGGTGCCGACCTCGCGGGCGACGCGGGTGACCTCGTCGGCGAAGGCGGAGAGCTGGTCGACCATGGTGTTGATGGTGTTCTTCAGTTCGAGGATCTCGCCGCGGGCGTCGACGTCGATCTTCTGGGAGAGGTCGCCCTTGGCCACGGCGGTGGCCACCTGGGCGATGTCACGCACCTGCGTGGTCAGGTTGCCCGCCATCGCGTTGACCGAGTCCGTCAGGTCGGCCCAGGTGCCCGAGACCCCCGGCACCTTCGCCTGTCCGCCGAGGGTGCCCTCCGTGCCGACCTCGCGGGACACCCGGGTCACCTCGGACGTGAACACGGACAACTGGTCGACCATGCCGTTGAAGACCTTGGCGATGTCGCCCATCAGGCCGTCCGCGTCGTCCGGCAGACGGGTGCCGAAGTCGCCGTCCCGCACGGCCGTCAGGCCCGCCAGGAGGCGGCGCAACTCCTGATCCGCCGGAACCCCGTCGACGGCCCCGGCGCTGTCGTTGGTCATGCGCACCCTCGTTCCGCTCCCCAGGAGCCCTCGGAGCGAGGACTCGGACCCCCTCCGGACCGATTGGGTGGGTCCGGGCTGTTGCGCGGCATTTCCGCTGTTCACGGATCCGCACGATGAGAAAATACGCCCGAGATTAACCCAGGTGCGGGGTGCGGACAAAGTGGGGCCGCCCCCCTGCGCGGGGGCGTTTCGGCACCCTCGATCGGCCCGCGGGCCCGAATGCGGTGGCTCCGGCCGGGTATCTGCTGCTGTGGGGCCGGACCGGCTCCGCGGAAGTCGCCGAAACGGGAGGGAAGGGACAGCGTGCCGATGGAGAGCATCTGGTCGTACGCGGCGGACAGCGGTCACGTGGAGGGACAGGACCTGACGGGCTGCACCGTCGTCGCCGACGACGGAACCATCGGCCACGTGGACCGGCAGGCCGAGTACTTCGGCATGCAGCACCTGGTCGTCGACACCGGAGTCTGGGTGTTCGGCCGGAGCGTGCTGGTGCCGGTCGGCGTGGTCCGCGGCATCGATCCCGAGTCCCGCACGGTCACGGTGACCTGCACCAGGGCCGAGGTGAAGGCCGCGCCGCGGTTCCGGACCGACAGCGAGACGATGGACCGCGACTACCTGGCGTCCGTCGGCGACTACTACCATCGGCTGCCGCCGCGCGAGACCTCCGCGACCTGACCGGGCGCCGGAAGAGAGCACGCGGAAACACGCTGAAGACGGGGACCCACGACATGGAACCAAGCGAAGGGACCATCACGGCCTCGTCCGGCGCCGCCTGTGCGGGAGTGCCGGCGCCGGCCGTGGTGGACAGCGCGGCGGCGGCACGCGCGTACGCCGAGTCGGTGGCGCGCGCCCAGTGGGGTGGCCCCGGCCGCACGGTCCGCGACGAGGACGTCGTCGACCTGCTGCTCGTGGTCTCGGAGCTGGTCACCAACGCGATCCGGCACGGCGACGGACTCGCCGGCTTCGAGGTGCGGCCGATGCCCGAGGGGCTGTGGATCGCCGTGCACGACCACAGCGCGGTGGTGCCCCGGGCGGTGTACGCCTTCCCCACCACGCACCCCGGAGGCGGCTACGGCTGGCCGCTGGTCGCCCGGCTGGCCCGGGACATCGCCGTGGAGCTGCGGGAGGGCGGCGGCAAGACGATCAGTGTGCTGGTGCCCCTGCGCCCCACGAGCCCCTGACTCGCGCGGTCACCAGGGCAGGAAGACGTGGATGTCCTTGCCCCGCTCACCGGTGACGACGCTCACCTGGTCGGACAGGGTGTGGATCAGATGCCAGCCGATGCCGCCGCCGCCGTTGCTCGGATGGAAGGGACGCGGCGCGGGCTCGGTCGCGCTGGTGTCGTGCATGACCACGTGCACGCCGTCGAAGGTACGGCGCAGCCGCAGCTCGAACGGCCCGGGGGCGTACTGCACGGCGTTGGCCGCCAGTTCGGTGACCACGAGCAGGATGTCGTCCCAGTGCTCGGGCGCCGCGGGAGGCGCCGCACGGGCCAGGTCGTAGAGGAACTCCTCCGCGACCAACCGCGCACCGGTCACGTTGTGCAGTTCCCCAGTGAAGCTTGCCGTGCGGTTCGTGATCTCCTCGGAAGCCAGTGTCCTGTCCCTACGCGACTCGGCTGCCATCTCGCCTTCCCGGCCCGGCACCGGCCGGGCGTCGTCCTTCCTTCGCATTCCCTTCGTTTGTAGTTCCCGAGACGGCCGAGGCTAGTCGCGTCGGTGTGCCTGCCCCCGGAAGGTGCGACCCGGGGTGACGGTCCTGTCACCCCCGGGCGCGGTTCAGCGGAGGAACACGCTGTCCGACTCCTCCCAGCCGGCCGGCTCCTCGGGCGGCGGCTGCGGCCGGCGGCGGTGCGAGCGCGCCTCGTACATCGCGTCGATCTCCAGGGCGTAGGTCCGCACGATCTCGTCCCGCCGCAGCTTCATCGACGGAATGAGCAGCCCGTTGGCCACGTCGAAGGGCTCCGGCAGGACGCGGAAGACCCGGATGGACTCCGAGCGGGACACCGCGCTGTTGGCGGCGGCCACGGCCCGGGCGACCTCCTCCCGCAGCGCGTTCTCCTCGCGCGCCTCACGGGCCGCGGTGTCGCCCTGCGCGGCGAGCGCCGCCCGCCAGTGCGTCAGGAACTCCGGGTCCAGCGTGATCAGGGCACCGACACAGGGCCGGTTGTCGCCGACCACCACCGCCTGGTGCACCAGCGGGTGCATCCGCAGCCGCTGCTCCAGGGCGGCCGGGGCGACACTCTTGCCGCCGCTGGTGATGATGATGTCCTTCTTGCGGCCGGTGATCGCCAGATAGTTCTCGTCGTCCAGGTGCCCGAGGTCCCCGGTGGCCAGCCAGCCCCCGCGCATCACCTGGCGGGTGGCGGCCTCGTCACCGACGTACCCCTGGAACAGCGACGCCCCGCGCACCAGGATCTCCCCGTCGTCGGCCAGCCGGATCTCCACGCCGGGCAACGGCTGCCCGACGGTGCCCGACTTCTCCCGGCCCAGTGGCTGCATCGTCAGTCCGCCGCTGGTCTCCGTCAGACCGTAGCCGTCGTGGACGTAGACCCCGATGCCTTCCCAGAAGAGGGACAGCTCGCGGCTGAGCGGCGAACCGCCGGACGTCGCCCGCAGCACCCGGCCCCCCAGCGCGCTCCGCAGCCGGCGGTACACCGTCCGCTCGTACAGGGCGTGCTGGAGCCGCAGGTCGAAGCCGGGCCCCGGCCCCCTGCCCAGCCGCTGGCGCTCCAGCGCCGCGGCGAAGTCCCGCGCCGTGCCGGCGGCCCGCTCGAACAGGGCCCCGCGCCCCGCCTGCTGGGCCGTGCGCAGGAAATTCTTGTAGACCTTCTCCAGGACCGACGGGACGGCGTACAGATACGTCGGACGGAAGGAACGCAGGGCCGAGGAGAGCGCCTCGCCGGTCATCGCGGGTTCGTGGGCCATCAGGAGCCCGCCCCGCACACACAGGGTCTGGATCATCAGCCCGTACACGTGCGAGAAGGGGAGGTAGGCGAGGACCGCGCCCTGCTCCCCCTCCGGCGCCACCGTGTGGCCCCAGCCCGCGATCAGCGTGTCGCACGGGAGGGCCAGCCCGCGGTGGCTGAGCGCACAGCCCATGGCCCGGCCCGACGTCCCCGAGGTGTAGGCGACGACCGCCGTGGAGTCCGGCAGCACGATCCGGCGCATGGAGTCGACGGTGGCGAACGGGAGGTACTCGCCGCGCGCCACGAGCGCGTCCAGCGCCCCCGCGTCCAGTTGCCAGACGTGCCGCAGGGCCGGCAGCGACGCGCACACCGAGCCGACGGTCATCACGCTCTGCTCGTCCTCGACCAGCACGCCCACACAGCCGGCGTCCCGCAGGATGTACTCGACCTGGTCGCGCGAGGAGGTCGGATAGATCGGCACGACCTCGGCGCCCACCGTCCACAGGGCGTGGCTGAAGACCGTCCACTCGTACCGGGTGGGGGCCAGGATCGCCACCCGGTCGCCCGGCTGGATCCCGCTCGCTATCAGCCCCTTGGCCAGGTCGACCACCTCGTCGCGGACCTCCACCGCCGTCACCTCGTCCCAGACCGCGGAGTCGGGGCCGCGGCGGCGCGCGAGCATCGGCAGGGTCGGCGTGCGGGCGGCCGTGTCGAAGAGGCTGTCGGCGAGCCCGCCGGTCAGCGGCGGGACGGCCCGGGGAGCGGGAGCGAGGCCGCGCATACGCTGGCTCCTGACGTGTACGGACGGTGACACCACCCACGAGTACCGTGGCCGGCGGTGCTCGGAATCTAGCCGAGCCGCAGGCTGCGGGGGGCAGGGACGGCAGAAGTGTGTCCCGCCGGTGATCTCGGTCCGATCGGGGGACCCGGCCCACATGAGGTACACGAACCCCGATCCCGATCCCCGCAACACCACCGGCCTGGAACCCGGCGGCAGTGTGCCGCCCGGTGAGACCCCGCCGGCCGAGAGCAGCATGCCCGAGGCGGGCCCGCAGGAACTGCACAATCCCGCCAAGGGCTGGGCCAAGGGGCCGCTGACCGTCATCCTCGTCGTCGTGGCGCTGATCGCGGCGGGCCTCCTGGGCTACGCCCTGGTCCTGATGCTCTGACGCCCGCGGCTCAGCTCGCCTGGGTCCGGCGCACGCACGCGGTGACGACCTGACGCAGACTGCCCGTGCGCTCGAAGAGCTCGCGCTGCACCCGGGCGCCGTTGCCGTGGCGCAGCAGCGTCTCGACGCCCTCGCGCACCCGGTCGAGGTCGCCGTGGTCGGCGAGCGCCTCCTCGACGTGCCGCACCAGCGCCCGTACGACCACCGAGGCGGGCATCCGCCGCATCGTCGCGGGGTGCAGCAGCTCCTCCGTCAGCCCGGAGCGGGCCGCCCGCCAGGCCGCCAGGCGGAGCAGGCTCACGCTGTGCCCGTCCGGCTCGGTGCCCGCGCGCCACTCCCGGGCGGCCGTCTCGACCAGAGCGCGGGCGAGGGCGGCGAGGACGACCGCGGTCCCCGCGTCCAGGCAGACGTCCGCCACCCGGAACTCGACCGTCGGATAGCGCTGGGAGAGCCGGACGTCGAAGTAGACCATCCCGTCGTCGAGGATCGTGCCCGTGGCGAGCATGTCCGCCACCCGGCGGTGGTAGCGCTCGGCCGAACCGAACAGCTCCGTCGGACCGGCCGACGGCCACCGCTGCCAGACCCGGCTGCGGTAGCTGCTGTACGAGGAGTCCTCCCCCTGCCAGAAGGGGGAGTTCGCGCTCAGCGCGGTCAGCAGCGGCAGCCAGGGCCGCACCCGGTCGATGACCGCGACGCCCTCCTCGTCGGACTCGACCGAGACGTGCACGTGGCAGCCGAGGACCAGCTGCTCCTGGACGACGACGCCGTACTGGTCGGCCATCCACTCGTAGCGGCGGTTCACACCGATGGACGGGGTGACCGGCAGCGGTGAGGTGGCGAGTGCGGCGACGGCGCACCCGATCCCCCCGGCGTGCCGGCCCGCCTCCTCACGGCAGCGGACGATCTCCGTGTGCAGCCGCTCCATGTCCGCCTGCGGATGGGTGGCGAACTCGAGCATCTGCTCGTGCAGTTCCTTCTCGAACACGTCCTGTTCGGCGTCGTGGAGCGACGCCCTGGCCAGCACGGCGGCGGACAGCGCCCGTGGCTCTCCGGTCGTGGGGTCGACCAGGAGGAGTTCCTCCTCCACTCCGACGGTGCGCACGTGATGCCGCCTCTCTGTGTGCTCCCGGGACCAACCGACTGCCCCGGGCAGCCGGTCGGACACCTGGTCGTCTCACAGGGCGTACGGCATCAGCCACACCGTGGCCAGCGGAGGCAGCGTGATCCGGACGGCGCCGTCCTCGGGCTTGACCGGATCGGGGTTGGTCACCCCGCTGCCGCCGTACTCCCCGGCATCGGTGTTGAGCACCTCCTGCCAGGCGACGGCCTCGCCCGGAACGGCCAGGTGGTACTCGTGCCGGACGACGGGGGAGAAGTTCGACACCGCCAGCAGCGGCGCACCGTCCGCGTCGAACCGCAGGAACGCGAAGACGTTGTCCTCGGCCGCGTCCACCGCCACCCACCGGAAACCGGCCGGGTCGGTGTCCCGCTGCCACAGCGCCGGGGTGCGCGCGTAGCGGGTGTTGAGTTCGCGGACCAGGTCCTGGATCCCGCGGTGGTCGGCCGCCGAGTGGTACCCCTCGTCCAGCAGCCACCATTCCGGCCCCTGCTTTTCCGACCATTCGGCGCCCTGCGCGAACTCCTGGCCCATGAACAGCAGCTGCTTGCCGGGGTGGGCCCACATGAAGCCGAGGTAGGCCCGCACGTTGGCCCGCCGCTGCCACCAGTCGCCCGGCATCTTCGACACCAGCGCCTGCTTGCCGTGCACGACCTCGTCGTGGGAGATCGGCAGGACGTAGTTCTCGCTGTACGCGTACACCATCGAGAACGTCATCTCGTGGTGGTGGTACTTGCGGTGCACCGGCTCGTGCGCGGCGTACTCCAGCGAGTCGTGCATCCAGCCCATGTTCCACTTCAGGCCGAAGCCGAGCCCGCCGGTGTCGGTGGGCCGGGTCACCCCGCCCCACGCCGTCGACTCCTCGGCGATGGTCACCACACCGGGGCAGCGCCGGTAGACGGTCGCGTTCATCTCCTGGAGGAACGCCATGGCCGCAAGGTCCTCGCGGCCGCCGTACTGGTTGGGCTCCCACTGCCCGGAGTCGCGCGAGTAGTCCAGGTAGAGCATCGAGGCGACCGCGTCCACCCGCAGCCCGTCGATGTGGAACTCCTCGCACCAGTACACCGCGTTCGCCACGAGGAAGTTGCGCACCTCGGTCCGGGCGAAGTCGAAGGTGTACGTCCCCCAGTCCGGGTGCTCCGCACGCCGGGAGTCCCCGGGCTCGTACAGCGGGTCCCCGTCGAAGCGGCCCAGCGCCCAGTCGTCCTTCGGGAAGTGCGCCGGCACCCAGTCCATGATCACGCCGAGGCCCGCCCGGTGCAGCGCGTCGACCAGGAAGCGGAAGTCGTCGGGGGAGCCGAGGCGCGCGGTCGGCGCGTAGAAGCCGGTGACCTGGTAGCCCCACGACGGGCCGTAGGGGTGCTCGGCGACCGGCATCAGCTCCACATGGGTGAAGCCCAGGTCCTTGACGTACGCGGGCAGCTCCTCGGCCAGCTCGCGGTAGCCGAGCCCCGGCCGCCAGGACGCCAGGTGCACCTCGTAGACGGAGAAGGGCGCCTCGTGCACCGGCGTGGCGGCCCGGGTCCGCATCCACTCCGCGTCGCCCCACTCGTACCGCGAGGCGGTCACCACGGACGCGGTGTTCGGCGGCTCCTCGGCCGCGCGGGCCATCGGGTCGGCCTTGAGGAACCGGTGGCCGTGGCGCGAGTGGATCTCGAACTTGTACTTGGTGCCCTCACCGACGCCCGGCAGGAACAGCTCCCACACCCCGGACGAGCCCAGCGAGCGCATCGGGAACGCGGTGCCGTCCCAGTGCGTGAAGTCGGTGGCGACCCGCACGCCCTGGGCGTTCGGCGCCCACACCGTGAACCGGGTGCCGGTGACGCCCTCGTGGCTCATCGGCTCCGCACCGAGCGCCCGCCACAGCTCCTCGTGCCGGCCCTCGGCGATCAGGTGCAGGTCCAGCTCGCCGAGGGCGGGCAGGAAGCGGTACGGGTCGTGGACCTCGTGCTCGCCCTCCTCGTACGCCACGACGACGGTGTACGCCGGGATCGAGGCCAGCGGCAGCACACCGGAGAAGAGGCCGTCCTCCTCGGAGACGAGGGCGTGCCGTTCGCCGCCCACGACCACGCTCACCTCGCGGGCGAAGGGCCGCAGCACCCGGAAGGCGATCCCGCCGGGAACCGGGTGGGCACCGAGCAGGGCGTGCGGATCGTGGTGGGCGCCCGCCAGCAGGCGCCCCCGGTCGGTGGGGTCCAGCGGCGGGGCGGTACCGCGGGCCCCGGGTGTGGACGGGGCGGGAGCGGACGGCTCGGGGAGTGAGGTGTCGCGGAGTGCCACGGGTCAGTCTCCTCTCACGGCGAGTCGTTCGATCGCCGCCATGGGTACGGGAAGCCAGTCGGGGCGGTGCCGCGCCTCGTACAGCACCTCATACACGGCCCGGTCCGTCTCGTAGGCGCGCAGCAGGCCGTGCTTCTTACGGGGGTCCCAGCCCGCGCGGGCGGCGTAGCCCGCGCAGAACGCCTCCCGGCAGCGGCGCGCCCACTCGGGGCGCCAGGGGCGACGCTGCCGGGCGGCGTAGTCGAAGGAGCGCAGCATGCCCGCGATGTCCCGGACGGGGGAGTGGGCGCTGCGCCGTTCGGCCAGCGGGCGGGACGGTTCGCCCTCGAAGTCGATGACGAACCAGTCCCGGCCGGCCCGCAGCACCTGCCCGAGGTGCAGGTCGCCGTGGATGCGCTGGGCGGGCGGTCCGGAGTCGCAGGTGGACAGCGCGGCGAAGGCGGCCCGCAGCCCCGGGACGAAGGGCTGGAGCGCCGGGACGCAGTGCGCGGCGGCCGTCAGCCGCTCGGTCATCGCCGCCGCGGTCCGGCCGTTCTCCCCGGGGGCCCCGGCCGGGAAGGCGGAGGCCAGCGCCAGGTGCACGTCCCCCATGGCCTGTCCCAGCTCGTGGGCCTGCACGGTGAAGTCGTCCCCGGACGCGAGCGCGTTCAGGGAGAGGGTCCAGCCGTCGGAGGCGTCGTGCAGGAACGGCTGGAGCACGCCCAGGGTCGCCTCGTAGGGATGCGTCGTGCGCATCCACGCCACCGGCGCCGGGACCCGCCCGCAGCCCTGGCGGGCCAGCGCGTCCGGCACCTCGAGGTCGGGGTTGACACCCGGCTGGACGCGCCGGAAGAGCTTGAGGATGAACTCGTCGCCGTAGATCAGCGAGGAGTTGGACTGCTCGGCGTCCAGGAGGCGCGGCGCGAGTCCGCCGGGCACCGGCCGCGCGGGGTCGGACTCGAAGCGCAGCGGTCCCGCCTTGCCGGGGTGCCGCAGCCGTTCCAGGAGGAGCTGTGCGGTGCGCGGATCGTGCAGCGCGTCGTAGACCGTCCGCCCGGCCAGCGGGCCGTCCTGTACCTGACCGATGATCGCCCGGCCCAGACGCGGCGACGGCTGCTCGCGTACGCCGAGCAGCAGTTGGTAGCAGTCTCCGGCCGAGGGGGCGCCGCCCGGGGCGGGCGCGGGGCCCTGTCCGGTGTGCACCAGGAGGTGCAGACAGCCCGGGAACAGCTCGGTCATCGACAGCAGACCCAGCTCCGCGACGGGTCGGTCCTTGCCGGCGAACCAGCGCTGGTGCGGCAGCCACTCCTGCAGCAGCTCGCCGAGCGACGCCATGGGCTCGGCGAGTTGCCTGCGTCTCGGACGCAGGGGTGCGGTCTTCGGCATGGTGACGCGTCCTTTCCTCGGCCCAGGCTCAAGCGCGGCGGCCGATGCGGGATGCGACTCGGGTGAGCCGGAACCAGTAGAAGCCGTGGCCCCCGAGGGTCAGCAGGTACGGCAGCTCGCCGATGGCAGGGAAGCGGACTTCGCCGAACAACTCCACCGGGTGGCGTCCGGCGAACTCGCGCAGGTCGAGTTCGGTGGGCTGCGCGAACCGCGCGAAGTTGTTCACGCACAGCACCAGGTCGTCCTCGTACTCCCGCAGGAAGGCCAGGACGGCCGGGTTGGAGGAGGGCAGTTCCGTGTAGGTGCCCAGGCCGAAGGCCGGGTTCTGCTTGCGGATCTCGATCATGCGCCGGGTCCAGTGCAGCAGGGACGAGGGCGAGGCCATGGACGCCTCGACGTTCGTCACCTGGTAGCCGTAGACCGGGTCCATGATCGTCGGCAGGTAGAGGCGTCCGGGGTCACAGGTCGAGAAGCCCGCGTTGCGGTCCGGGGTCCACTGCATCGGGGTGCGCACCGCGTCGCGGTCGCCGAGCCAGATGTTGTCGCCCATGCCGATCTCGTCGCCGTAGTACAGGATCGGTGAGCCGGGGAGGGCGAGCAGCAGCGCGGTGAACAGCTCGATCTGGTCGCGGTCGTTGTCCAGCAGGGTCGCGAGCCGCCGCCGGATGCCGATGTTGGCGCGCATCCGCGGGTCCTTGGCGTACTCCGCGTACATGTAGTCGCGCTCTTCGTCGGTGACCATCTCCAGGGTCAGCTCGTCGTGGTTGCGCAGGAAGATGCCCCACTGGCAGCCGGACGGGATGGCCGGGGTCTTGGCGAGGATCTCGGAGACCGGGTAGCGCGACTCGCGGCGCACGGCCATGAAGATGCGCGGCATGACCGGGAAGTGGAACGCCATGTGGCACTCGTCGCCGCCCGCGGAGTAGTCGCCGAAGTAGTCGACCACGTCCTCGGGCCACTGGTTGGCCTCGGCCAGCAGCACGGTGTCCGGGTACTGGGCGTCGATCTCGCGGCGGACGCGCTTGAGGAAGGCGTGCGAGGCGGGCAGGTTCTCGCAGTTGGTGCCCTCTTCGGCGTACAGATAGGGAACGGCGTCGAGGCGGTAGCCGTCGACGCCCAGGTCGAGCCAGAACTTCAGCGCGGCCAGCATCTCCTCCTGCACGGCCGGGTTCTCGTAGTTGAGGTCCGGCTGGTGGGAGAAGAACCGGTGCCAGTAGTACTGGCCGCGCACCGGGTCGTAGGTCCAGTTGGACGCCTCGGTGTCGACGAAGATGATGCGGGCGTCGGCGTACTGGGTGTCGTCGTCGGCCCAGACGTAGTAGTCGCCGTAGGGGCCGTCGGGGTTCTTGCGGGACTCCTGGAACCACGGGTGCTGGTCGCTGGTGTGGTTCATGACGAAGTCGATGATCACGCGCATGCCGCGCTGGTGGGCGGCGTCGACGAACTCGACGAAGTCGGCGAGGTCGCCGAACTCGGGGAGCACGGCGGTGTAGTCCGAGACGTCGTAGCCGCCGTCGCGCAGCGGTGACTTGAAGAAGGGCGGGAGCCAGAGGCAGTCCACGCCCAGCCACTGCAGGTAGTCCAGCTTGGCGGTCAGGCCCTTGAGGTCGCCGACACCGTCGCCGTTGCTGTCCTGGAAGGAGCGGACGAGGACCTCGTAGAAGACGGCTCGTTTGAACCAGTCCGGGTCGCGGTCCTTGGCCGGGGTGTCCTCGAAGGTGTCCGGCACGGGCTCGTTGACGGTCATGAGGCTCCTGACCCTCCGTTCTGGGGCGCGGCGGACGGCCGGCGGACGTGGAAGACGTGGGCGGGAGCCCCGCCGGGCTCCAGGCGCACGTAGTTCGTCCGGCCCCAGTGGTAGGTCTGACCCGTGAGTTCGTCGTGGACGGGCACGGTCTCGTGCCAGTCCAGGCCGAGCTGCGGCATGTCGAGGGAGATCGTGGCCTCCTGGGTGCGATGCGGATCGAGGTTGGCGACCACCAGGACGGCGTCGGACCCGAGGCGCTTGCTGTACGCGATCAGCGCGTCGTTGTCGGTCCGGTGGAAGCGGAGGTTGCGCAGCCGGTGCAGCGCGGGATGGTCGCGCCGGATGGTGTTGAGCTTGGTGACGAGGGGGGCGATGGTGCGGCCCTCGCGGGCGGCGGCGGCCCAGTCGCGGGGTTTGAGCTGGTACTTCTCGGAGTCGAGGTATTCCTCGCTGCCCTCGCGCAGGGGGGTGTGTTCACACAGTTCGTAGCCGCTGTAGATGCCCCAGGTGGGGGAGAGGGTGGCGGCGAGGACGGCGCGGACCTCGAAGGCGGGGCGGCCGCCGGTCTGGAGGTAGGCGTGCAGGATGTCGGGGGTGTTGGCGAAGAAGTTGGGCCGCATGTAGGAGGCGGCGTCCCCCGTCAGTTCGGTGAGGTACTCGGTCAGTTCCTGCTTGGTGTTGCGCCAGGTGAAGTAGGTGTAGGACTGCTGGAAGCCGATCTGGGCGAGGGTGTGCATCATCGCGGGGCGGGTGAAGGCCTCGGCCAGGAAGATGACGTCGGGGTCGGCGCGGTTGATCTCGCCGATGACGCGTTCCCAGAACACGACGGGTTTGGTGTGGGGGTTGTCGACGCGGAAGATGCGCACGCCGTGGCTCATCCACAGGCGCAGGACGCGCAGGGTCTCGGTGACGAGGCCGTCGAGGTCGGCGTCGAAGGCGACGGGGTAGATGTCCTGGTACTTCTTGGGCGGGTTCTCGGCGTAGGCGATGGTGCCGTCGGGGCGGTGGTGGAACCAGTCGGGGTGTTTGTGGACCCAGGGGTGGTCGGGGGAGCACTGGAGGGCGAAGTCGAGGGCGACTTCGAGGCCGTGCTGGGTGGCGGTGCGTACGAAGTGGTCGAAGTCGTCGAAGGTGCCCAGGGCGGGGTGGAGGGTGTCGTGGCCGCCTTCGGGGGAGCCGATGGCCCAGGGGACGCCGACGTCGTCGGGGGTGGCGGAGAGGGTGTTGTTGCGGCCTTTGCGGTGGGTGGTGCCGATGGGGTGGACGGGGGGGAGGTAGACGACGTCGAAGCCCATGGCGGCGATGGCGGGCAGGCGGCGGGCGGCGGTGCGGAAGGTGCCGTGGGGCTGTTCGGGGGTGCCCTCGGAGCGGGGGAAGAACTCGTACCAGGCGCCGTACAGGGCGCGTTCGCGTTCGACCAGCAGGGGCAGCGGGTCGGAGGAGGTGACCAGCT
Source organism: Streptomyces sp. NBC_01723 (assembly GCF_036246005.1). NCBI lineage: Bacteria > Bacillati > Actinomycetota > Actinomycetes > Kitasatosporales > Streptomycetaceae > Streptomyces > Streptomyces sp. NBC_01723. The sequence continues at coordinate 687,429 of NZ_CP109171.1, read as the reverse complement.
CCCGCAGCGGGTGGCGGGCCAGCACCGCGTCCACCTCCGGCGTCAACGCCGCCGCCAGCCGGGTGGCCACGGGCAGCGTGTCGTCGAGCAGGGTTTCCGAGGCGGCCAGCAGCACCGAGCGCCCCGGGGTCCCCGGCACGCCCGCGGCGGCCCGCCGGTACAGCTCGGCCCCCTCCTCGAGAACGAGGCCGGCGTCGATGCCGGCCGGGATCTTGATGCGCGCGTGGTGCCGCCAGGTGGAGACGGGGTCGCTCCACGCCTCCACCCGGTAGGTCCAGTTGCCCGGCGCGCCCGGGGTGACCTCGGCGCCCCAGCGGTCGCTGCCGGGCGCCAGCTCCCGCATCGGCGTCCACGGGCCCGGCCGGCCCTCCGGGTCCTTCAGCACGACGTTGGCGGCGACCGCGTCGTGTCCCTCCCGGAACACGGAGGCGGAGACCTCGAACGTCTCCCCCGTCACCGCCTTCGCCGGCCGCCTGCCGTGCTCCACCACCGGGTGGACGTCCCGTACCGGGATACGTCCGATGCCCACGGTCGTAGTCATCCGTTCTCACCTCCGCCGTGCTCGGGGCCGGGCGGGCGCCCGGCCGATGGGTCAGGCCGCGCCGGAGGGGGTCATCGGCCCCGACGGGGCGAAACGTTCCGGCTGCTCCTGTGCATGGGTGATCAGGTTCGTCCGCAGATACCTCTCGGCGGCGTCGGCGGCCTCGCGCGCGCACCGCTTTCCCATCAGTACGCAGAGGGTGTAGCCGGAGTCCTCGAAGGTGGTGCGGACCGTGACGTCCGTGGGGGACACCAGCATCGAGCGTTCCCAGGCGCGGTAATGCCGCAGCTGCCGGGCGACTTCGCTCTTCGCGGGGAGCAGCATGGCCGGTCACCTTCCGGACGGTCCGGTGGTACGGACGATCGAGTTCTTCACACATGGTGCACGGGTGGTGACGCGCCGTCTTGTTGGATCTTCAACTTTTCCTTCGCTCGTCGGCGCCCCGCTTTCCCCCCGTTTGCCGGGATTCGGCCCTCGTGTTGCACGAATGGACTACCGCTCTCACTCTGGAGTGACTCAGAAGCGATCAGCGCTCACGCTTCGTGATCGGGGAGCCCGTCCCCCAAGGGACGGGAGGAGCGGGAGCCTTCGCGGTGAGGAGCCACGACGATGAAGACCGCAGTGCCCTGCTACTACCACCTCGACGTGGAAGTGAGCCCGGAACGGGTCGGACAGGTCAGGCGCATCCTGGCCGCTCACCTCCGGTTCTGGAACCTGGAGAACCTCGTCGACCCCGTCTGTTCGGGTGCCGAGATGCTGCTTCGGGCGATCGACGAGCACGCGAGCGACAAGAACACGTCGATCGAGATGTGGTGGAACCACCAGCACCTCATCACGGCCGTAGCGGGCAACGACCACGCCCTCCGTCCCGACCAGGACCTGCGCACCTGCCTCCAGCACCTCGCCGCGAACAGCGACGGCTGGGGCTGCTGCGCCACCGACACCGGGGCGAAGGTCATCTGGTTCTCCCGGCGCGCCCGGTCCGCCGAACGCGTCCCGCTGGTGGCCACGTCACCCGAGCCGATCACCCAGGAGGGCCTGGAGGTGCCGCGCGAGGTCATGCCGGTGGCCCGGCTGGCCCGCCCGGCGGCCGGCGTACTGGAGGAGGCCCGGTGACCCGCGAGAGGCCGAACTGGAAGGGATCGCCCGTGTGGAGCGGGCTTCCCTACCCGCTGGGCGCCGTCTTCGACGGACAGGGCACCAACTTCGCGCTGTTCAGCGAGGTCGCCGAACGGGTCGACCTGGTGCTCGTCGACGACGACGGCACCCACAGCACGATCGCACTGCCCGAGGTCGACGGCTTCGTCTGGCACTGCTACCTGCCCGGCGTCGGCCCGGGGCAGCGGTACGGCTACCGGGTCCACGGTCCGTGGGACCCGGCGGTCGGACACCGCTGCAACTCCGCGAAGCTCCTCCTCGACCCCTACACCCGCGCGGTGGACGGGCAGGTGGACAACCACGCCTCCCTCTTCGAGCGGGCGCAGGGCAGGGCCGACCCGGGCGACAGCGCAGGGCACACCATGCTCGGCGTCGTCACCGACCCCTTCTTCGACTGGGGCGACGACCGCCCGCCCAGGCGCCGGTACGCGGAGTCCGTGATCTACGAGGCGCACGTCCGCGGGCTCAGCCGCACCCACCCCGACGTCCCGCCGGAACTGCGCGGCACCTACGCCGGGCTGGCGCACCCGGCGGTCGTGGAGCACCTGACGTCCCTCGGTGTGACCGCCGTGGAGCTGATGCCGGTGCACCAGTTCGTGCACGACGGGGTGCTCCAGGACCGGGGCCTGTCCAACTACTGGGGCTACAACACCATCGGCTTCTTCGCGCCCCACAACGGCTACGCCGCCCACGGCACCCGCGGCCAGCAGGTCACCGAGTTCAAGTCGATGGTCAAGACGCTGCACGAGGCCGGCCTCGAAGTGATCCTCGACGTGGTCTACAACCACACCGCCGAGGGCAACGAGCAGGGCCCCAGCCTCTCCTTCCGGGGCATCGACAACGCCTCGTACTACCGCCTGGTGGACGGCGACTGGCAGCACTACTACGACACCACCGGCACCGGCAACAGCCTGCTGATGCGGCACCCCTACGTCCTCCAGCTCATCATGGACTCGCTGCGCTACTGGGTGACCGAGATGCACGTCGACGGTTTTCGCTTCGACCTCGCGGCCACCCTGGCCCGGCAGTTCCACGAGGTGGACCGGCTGTCGGCGTTCTTCGACCTCATCCAGCAGGACCCGGTGATCAGCCGTGTCAAACTGATCGCCGAGCCCTGGGACGTCGGCGAGGGCGGCTACCAGGTCGGCAACTTCCCGTCGCTGTGGTCGGAGTGGAACGGCAAGTACCGGGACGCCGTACGGGACTTCTGGCGCTCCGAGGAACACACCCTCGGCGAGTTCGCCTCCCGGCTGACCGGGTCGTCCGACCTGTACCAGCACAGCCGGCGCCGCCCTCGCGCCAGCGTCAACTTCGTCACCGCGCACGACGGGTTCACCCTGCGCGACCTCGTCTCCTACAACGACAAGCACAACGAGGCCAACGGCGAGGACAACCAGGACGGCGAGAGCCACAACCGGTCCTGGAACTGCGGCGCCGAGGGCGCGACCAAGGACCCGGCCGTCCGGGAACTCCGCGGCCGTCAGCAGCGCAACTTCCTCGCCACGCTGCTGTTCTCCCAGGGCATTCCGATGCTCTGCCACGGCGACGAGATGGGCCGCACCCAGCGCGGCAACAACAACGCCTACTGCCAGGACAACGAGATCTCCTGGATCGACTGGCGGCTGGACGACGAGCAGCGCGCCCTCCTGGACTTCTCCCGGCGGGTCATCGCGCTGCGCGCCGACCACCCCGTGCTGCGCCGGCGCCGGTTCTTCCTCGGCGACACGGTCACCCGCGCGGACCAGCCGCTGCCCGACCTGGTGTGGCTGCTGCCGGACGCCACGGAGATGACCGACGCCGACTGGCAGCGCTCCGACGCGCACGCCGTCGGGGTCTTCCTCAACGGCGACGCCATCGCCGAACCCGACCCGTGCGGACGGCCGGTTGTCGACGACTCGTTCCTGCTGCTGTTCAACAGCCACTGGGAGGCCGCCGACTTCCGGCTGCCCGGCGCGGCCTACGGAGAGCGCTGGACGGCCCTGGTCGACACCGCCGACCCCGAGGGTGTCCCCGACGAGGCGGAGCACAAGGCGGCCACGGTGGTGACCGTCGAGCAGCGCAGTCTGGTGCTGCTCTCCCGGCCGTCCCGCACCGGCCGGTGAGCCGGTGAGGTCAGCTGTCGAGGCGGCGCGCGGTCACCGTGAACTGCGCGCCGTCGGCGTCCCGGAGCACGCCCTCGTCGCCGCTCAGGGAGAGCACGCTGCCGCCGTGCAGCTCCGCCGCCCGGGCGCACGCCCCGACGTCGTCCACCGCGAAGTGGATCTGCCAGTGCGGCCGCACGGCCGGGTCCGGGGCCGCCTCCAGGGCGCCGGACTCGATCCGGGCCACGACGTCGCCCTGATGGCGCAGGACCACCTCGTCGCCCTCGTAACGGACCTCGCAGCAGCCCTCGCCCGACGCCCAGTCGAAGATCTCGCCGTAGAAGATGGCGGCGTCGAAGGCGTCACGCGTGTGCAGCCGGATGAACGCGGGGCGCGACATGCGCCAGGCGTCCCACTCGGTGAACAGCTCGCCCTCCCAGATCCCGAAGGTCGCGCCGTCCCGGTCGGCGAGCAGCGCCGCCCGCCCGGGCGGCAGGGAGATCGGCCCGACCGCGGCGGTCCCGCCGCGCTCCTGCGCCCGCGACACGGCCTCGTCCGCGCTGCGCACGGCGAAGTACGGCGTCCACGCCACCGCCATCTGCCACATCGCGGCCACCGCGGCGATCCCGGCGACCGGCACCTCGTCGGCCAGCGCGATGCGGAAGGGCTCGCCCAGCTTGCCGGGCCGCCACTGCCAGCCCAGCACGGCGGAGTAGAACTCCTCGGTGGCCTTCAGGTCACGGCTGGTGAGACTCACCCAGCAGGGCGCCCCGTACACGGAGTGCGTGGACATCAGGCTGTCCGCGCCGGCGGGGCAGGTCATGTCATGGTTCATGGCAGTCGCGTCCTGGTCTCGTCCACCGGCAGCCACCGGCTCCACACCAGTGTCCGGCCGGGAGTGCGGCGGGCGCCTGCCGAGTACCCCGGCGGCGACGCCGAAACGGTGGCGCGGGCGCCCCGTACGGCCCAGTGGCGGGACGCCCCGGGGGTCGCGACCATGGAGGCGGCGCAGCGGTCCCGCGCGGCACAGGCGGCGGTGACCCGCCGGATCCGGAGGTGACCATGTCCACGGACACGGGCTCGGACCAGGTCTTCCAGCTGCAGGAGCAGGTCCGGCAGCTGAAGGAGGCGGTCGTCTCGCACGCCGTCGTGGACCAGGCCATCGGGATGATCGTCGTCCTGGGCCGGGTGGCCCCCGACCAGGGGTGGATCATCCTGCGCGAGGTCTCCCAGCACACGAACGTCAAACTCCGCGACGTCGCGGAGACGATCCTCGTCTGGGGGCGCACCGGAGTGATGCCGCCACGGATACGGGCCGCGCTGGAGGACACCCTGGACCGGCAAGGCCCAGCCCGTGTTCCCGGCGCCCCGCCGGAGCGCTGATACCCCTCAGCGGGCCTCCGTCAGGATCTCCTCGCGGATCCGGTCGAAGCAGCCCGTGAGCAGCCGGGAGACGTGCATCTGCGAGATGCCGAGCTGCTGCGCGATGCGGCTCTGCGTCATCCCGCCGAAGAAGCGCAGGTAGAGGATGGTGCGCTCGCGCTCGGGCAGCGCCTCCAGGCACGGCCGGACGGCCACCCGGTCCACCACCGCGTCGAACGCCGGATCGGGACCGCCGAGCGCGTCCCCGAGGGCGTACCCGTCGGTGCCGGGCATCTCCGCCTCCAGCGACAGGGCGGTGAAGCACTCCAGGGCCTCCATGCCGGTGCGGACCTCGACCACGGTCAGCTGCGCGTGCTCGGCGATCTCGTCCACCGTCGGCGCCCGCCCCGGCGTCGTCTGCGCCAGCTCCTTGGCCGAGCGGCGCACCCGGTTGCGCAGGTCCTGGATCCGCCGCGGCACGTGCAGGGTCCACATGTGGTCGCGGAAGTGCCGCTTGATCTCGCCGGTCACGGTCGGCACGGCGTACGCCTCGAAGGCGTGGCCGCGTTCCGGGTCGTAGTGGTCGACGGCCTTGACCAGCCCGAGGGCCGCCACCTGGTAGAGGTCCTCCAGATTCTCGCCGCGGCCCCGGAATCGCACGGCGATCCGCTCCGCCATCGGGAGCCAGCTCCGGATCAGTTCGTCCCGCAGCGCCTGGCGCTCGGGTCCCTCGGGCAGCCCGGCGAGCCGGTCGAACGCCGCGGCGGTGTCGGGGGCGTCGTCGTGCGGGTGGGGCTTGGTACGGCCGGCGACACGCATCACGCGCACCTCCCTCGGCAGGGGTGCTGGCAAGTCCTCGTACATATGGATACTGAGCGCGATTGGGCCGAACGGCCACTCGAACGGCCGCGGGCCGGTGATCGGCACGGCGGACGGGCCGGAAGTGATGTGCGGCACGCTCCCCGTGATCGTCCGGCGCGGGCCCCGGCGGATCCTTCCTGGGCAGCGCTTGATCATCGATCAAAAGGCACGAAATCCCTGGCCACAGCGCATTCCGCTCATTTGACAGTGCACTGAGCGCACAGATAGGAAGCAGCGTCGAGAGGTCGAGAGGGGCACCGTGTACGAGCCGAACGTGGTCGGGGACTGGCAGGAGTACGACGAGCACGCCGGCCTGCGGGTCCGCGTCCACCGTCTTGAGCCGGCCGAGCCGCCGCGTGGGCGCGACGACGCCGCCGAGGGGCTGACGTACTTCTGTGTCCGGGTGACCGTCGAGAACCGGGGCGCCCGGCACCTCGGCATCCACCTGGAGGACGGCCAGATCGACGTGCGGATCGGTCCCGACGGTGAGAGCGCCTTCCTCGACTGGCGCAACTCCCAGTTCATCGAGGGCTTCGACGTCTACCCGCTGCGCCGGGCCACCGCCGTGCTCTACGCGGCCGGCCCGGAGGCGGGTCTCGGGCAGGTGGACGTCCAGGTCCAACTGCGGGTGGACGAGGAGTGGGCCGACCGCCGGCTGTGGAGCGGCGGACTCGGACTGCCCGACGGAGCCGCCGGGGCGGCCCCGGGCGCGGTGCGGGGCGAGGAGCTGGCGCACCAGGTGAGCGCCTTCCTGCGGGGACAGGCGGAGGAGGGCTCCGCCTGATCCGCCGGGCGGGCGCGGCCGGGCCGCGGCGCCTCAGTGCGCGATGCCGTCGATGATCTCGCGGGCGCCCTGACGCAGCAGCGCCACGGCGACCGAGGTGCCCAGGGTGGCCGGGTCGAGCCGGCCGGCCCACTCGTGGGCGTTCAGCCGCGTCTTGCCGTCCGGCGTGAACACGCAGGCCCGCAGCGAGAGTTCCCCGCTCCGGTCCACGCGGGCGTACCCGGCGATCGGGCTGTTGCAGTGCCCCTGGAGAACGTGCAGGAACATGCGCTCCGCCGTCGCCTCCCGGTGCGTCCGCGGATGCCCGAGGCCGCTGACCGCGTCGATCAGCGCGGTGTCGTCCTCGCGGCACTGGAGGGCGAGGATGCCCGCGCCGATCGGCGGCATCATCGTCTCGGGGGAGAGGACCTCGCTGACCACGTCCCGGCGGCCGATGCGCTCCAGGCCGGAGACCGCGAGCAGCAGCGCGTCCGCCTCACCGGCGGCGAGCTTCGCCAGCCGCCGGTTGGCGTTGCCCCGGAACGGCACGCACCGCAGCTGCGGGTGGGTGGCGGCCAGCTGCGCGACGCGGCGCACCGAGGAGGTGCCGACCCGGGTACCGGCCGGCAGCTCGTCCAGGGTGAGCCCCTCCGGGTGGACGAGGGCGTCCCTGATGTCGTCGCGCTCCAGGAAGGCGGCGAACACCGTGCCGGCGGGCAGTGGCCGGTCGGCGGGCACGTCCTTGACGCAGTGCACGGCGAGATCGGCCTCGCCCGACAGCAGGGCGGCGTCCACCTCCTTGGTGAACGCGCCCTTGCCCTCCACCAGCGACAGGTCGCCGAGCCACTTGTCTCCGGTGGTCTTCACCGGGACGACCTCGGTGCGCACGCCGGGGTGGAGGGCCGCCAGCTCCGCCCGGACGCGCTCGACCTGAGCGAGGGCCATGGGGGAGTCGCGCGAGACGATACGGATCAGTTCGGGGTCGGACATGCGGACACGATAGTGCTCACCGGGGTGCCCGGGTCGCGTGGTTCGCCCGACCGGCCGGGTGTCGTCCGTCTCCCCGGGGGTCCCGTCCGGGCGTCCGGCCGTCAGGCGTTCGGGTCGAAGGGGATGCCGGAGGGCTTGGCGGCCGCCAGGTGGGAGGCGAAGCTGCCGTCCTTCAGGCCGAAGTTGGCGCTGCCGAAGTCGTGGGAGGCCAACTTGTCGCGCACGCCCGCCGGATAGCCGTTCCAGCCGACCAGCGCCGGGTACTGCCAGCCGCCCTTGTGGTTCTCCGGCGGCTCGTCGCCCGCGTTCGCCAGGCGGAAGCAGTGGGTGCTGATGCCGTCCTTGTGGTAGACGATCTTCGGGTGGGTGCCGTCGAAGCGGACCGCCGAACGCGCGTGCACGCTGAACGACCCGTGGTTGGAGGTCGAGACGTACTGCACCGCGCCGTCCCGCACCCACACCACCACGTGCTCCCAGTCGTGCCGGTGGCCGCCGAGGCTGCTGCCGGGCAGTGCCTGGTCCTTCTCGAAGTACAGGCCGTACATGTAGGCGCACCACCCGTTGTTGCACTTGGCGCGCGAGTAGCCGTTGGTGTTGTCCAGGTCGGCGGCGTCCCGGCAGTTGCCGCCCAGCGCGCCGGTCGGGTTGAGCCCGCCGTTGACCGTCCCGTCGGCGCCGATGGCCGGCGTGGGGTAGCAGCCGTCGGTGTCGTAGTCGTAGGCCGGCTGGTACGTCTGCTCCAGGCCGTCCGCGTTGGCGGGCAGTCCGGGCGGCGGGGCGGCGAACGCGCTCGTGGGGAAGGCGACGACGAGGGCGAGGGCACCGAGCGGTGCGGTGAGCCATCTCAGGCGACGGGGGGTGGCGGTACGCGAGGGCATCGCGTTCTCCTCTGCGGGCGCAGCCCAACGGCTGTGGGGGGAAGGGGCGTTCAGGGTCCCGTCTTTTCACTCCCGCGCCAAGGGCGCCCGGGCGTCACCGCGGTGAAGCGCTGCCCAATGGATGATGCTCCGTCACGCTTTCATCCCGGGTCGTCCGGAATGTCGGCCGCCGACTCCTCGGGCGCCAGGTCCGGGCGGAGCCTGAGCCAGGACGGCTGGCGCAGCATGCCGTCCCGCGTGCGGGTGCTGTAGCGGACCTCGCCGACCAGCCGGGGGACGACCCAGCGCGCTCCCGGCACCACCGGCACCGGGTCGAAGGGGCAGACGTCCGTGGCCGCCGCCCCGAGCAGGGCCGCCAGTTCGGCACGCTCGGCCGCGCTCCAGCCGGTGCCGACGCCGCCGACGTAGCGCAGCCGGCCCCCGGCGCGCTGGCCGACCAGGAGGGCGCCGGGCAGGCCCGTGAGGCGTCCCCTGCCGGGCAGCCAGCCGCCGACCACGACGTCCTCGCTGCGCATGTTGCGGATCTTGATCCAGGCGCGGGAGCGGACCCCCGGTTCGTACACCGAGTCCAGCCGCTTGCACACCAGCCCCTCCAGGCCGTGCTCGCGGGTGGCGCGCAGGGCCTGTGCGCCGTGGCCGACCAGCGCGGCGGGGGTGGACCAGGCGGGACCGGCGAGGCCGAGGTCCGTCAGCCGCTCGCGGCGGCCGGTGTAGGGCAGGCGCAGCAGGGACTCGCCCGCCAGGTGCAGCGCGTCGAACAGCACCAGGTGGACGGGGACCTTGGCCGCCCGGCGCGCCGCCCGCGCGGGGGCGTGCGCGAGGCCCATCCGGGACTGGAGCAACTGGAAGTCGGCGCGGCCCTGTTCGTCCAGGGCCAGCACCTCGCCGTCCAGGACCGCGGGGGTGGCGCCGAGGGCGGTGGCGAGCGGTGCCAGTTCGGGATAGGCGGCGGTGATGTCGTGGCCGGAGCGGGCGCGCAGCAGCAGGCTGCCGTCGCCGGGCAGGTAGACCACCACCCGCTGGCCGTCCTGCTTCGTCTCGTAGGCCCAGCGCCCGTCCAGCGCGGCGGGCGGCAGGACGCCGGGGGTGGCGAGCATGGGCGGGATCTGCGGCAGCTCCACGGGTCAGTTCTCGACGCGCCGGGCCGCCGTCACGCGCCCCGCCCGCCAGGTTCGCCTGAACGGCGCCGGTCCCAGGGAGGGACCGGCGCCGTCGCCGTCAGTGGGCGGACGCGGCCCGCGCCGCGGCACCGTCGGCCGTTGCCGGGTGTGCCACCCCGGCGGAGGGGCGGTGGCGCGGGATGAACGAGGCGAGCGCGAAGGCGAGCACGGCGGCGCCCGCGCCGATGCCCATGACCACCTTGAACGCGTTCTCGGAGGGCAGGGCGAAGCCGCCGACGGTGACCGTCATCTGGGCCAGGATCACGCCGGCGATGGCGCTGGCCACCGAGGTGCCGATGGACCGCATGAGCGTGTTGAGGCTGTTCGCGGCGGCCGTCTCGCCGGCCGGCACCGCACCCATGATCAGCGCCGGCATGGCGCCGTAGGTGAAGCCGATGCCCGCGCCGATGACGCAGGAGACCAGCACCAGGTGCCAGACCTCGGACATCAGCACGATGTTGAGCCCGTAGCCGCCCGCGACGATCAGGGCGCCGATCATCAGGGTCACCTTGGGGCCCCGGGACTTGGAGACCTTCGCGGAGACCGGGGCGAACGCCATCATCACCAGCCCGGACGGCGCCATCACGAGGCCCGCGGTCAGCAGGGACCGGCCCAGACCGTAACCGGTGGCCTCGGGCAACTGGAGGAGCTGCGGAAGCACCAGGGACATCGCGAACATGGAGAAGCCGACTGCTATCGACGCCAGGTTGGTGAACAGCACCTGGCGTCGGGCGGTGGTGCGCAGGTCGACCAGCGGCCGCGGGGTGCGCAGTTCCCACCGGCCCCACACCAGCAGGATCACCACGGCCGCCGCGAACAGGCCGAGGGTGGTGCCGCTGCTCCAGCCCCAGTCGGCGCCCTTGGAGATCGCCAGCAGCAGGCAGACCAGACCGGCCGCCATGCCGATGGCGCCGGGCACGTCGAAGCGGCCGCCGGTGCGCACCGCCGACTCCGGCACCAGGGCCAGTACCAGCACCAGGGCGACGGCGCCGAGCGCGCCGGAGACCCAGAACAGCATGTGCCAGTCGAGGTTGTCCGCGATCAGCGCGGCGGCGGGCAGGCCGAGCGCGCCGCCCACCCCGAGCGAGGCGCTCATCAGGGCCGTGGCGCCGGCCAGCCGCTCGGCGGGCAGTTCGTCGCGCATGATGCTGATGCCCAGCGGGATCACGGCGGCGGAGAGCCCCTGCATGGCACGCCCGACGACCATCGGGACCAGGGTGTCGCTCAGTCCGCAGATCGCCGACCCGGCGATCAGCAGCACCAGGCTGAGCAGCAGCATGCGCCGCTTGCCCGCCATGTCGCCGAGCCGCCCGACGACCGGGGTGGCCACCGCGGCGGCGAGCAGCGTGGCGGTCACCGCCCAGGCCGCGTCCGAGGCGGGCGCGTCCAGCAGTCCGGGCAGCTCCGGGACGATCGGGATGACCAGCGTCTGCATCAGCGAGACGACGATGCCGGCCAGCGCCAGCACCGCCACCACGGCGTTCGGCCGCGGTGCGGCGGGGGAAGCGGGCATGGACGAGCCTTTCGGGTGATGAGCGCGAGAGTCTGAGTGCGAAGGTTTAAGTCAGTCGCTTGAAGTATCGTACGAGTTGGGGAGAGGGCACGCCCGTCCGGGTCGCGCGACGGCCCGGCGCCGGCGCCCCGTAGGCTTCCGTGAGAAGGCGCCGCATGGCGGCGGACCTGCGACGACTCGAGGGACCGGTCGCCGCCGGCCGTAAGAAGAGTCCCGGCGCGGTGGTGAGCATGGCGGGCAGGACGGTCCGGACGGAACAGGTCAGCGCGACCCGGCAGCTGATCCTGACCACCGCCGAGCGGCTGTTCGCCGAGCACGGCGTCTACGCCGTCTCCAACCGGCAGGTCAGCGAGGCCGCGGGCCAGGGCAACAACGCCGCCGTCGGCTACCACTTCGGCACCAAGTCCGACCTCGTCCGCGCGGTGGCCAAGCGCCACTCGGTCCGCGTCGAGGAGCTGCGGGCCCGCCAGCTCGCCGTCCTCGGCGACTCGACGGACCTGCGCGACTGGGTGGACTGCCTGGTCCGGCCGCAGTTCGACCATCTTGCGGCGCTGGACGGCCCCACCTGGTACGCGCGGTTCTGCGCCCAGGTCATGACCGACCCGGCGCTGCGGGAGATCATGGTCGAGGAGTCCCGAGCGTCCCCCTCGCTGCGCGAGATCGTCGCCGGACGCAACCGCTGCATGCCCGCCCTGCCGGACGAGGTCCGCGCCGAGCGGGGCGACATGGCGCGCCATCTCATCGTGCACGTGGCGGCCGAGCGGGAACGCGCCCTCGCCGAGGGGCGCCCCACGCCGCGGGCCGGCTGGCAGGAGGCCGCCGACGGGCTGGTCGACGCGATCGTCGGCATGTGGCTGGCGCCCGTCACGCCCCGGGGCGGGGCATGACGGGCGCGGCCTCGTTGCCGGTCCTTACCGTCGAGTAATATCGCGCGGCAGGCCCCCAGAGGAGGAACCGTGTCCCGGTCCGAACGCTCGCCCCTGCTGCTCGCCGGCCTGCTGGCCACCGCGGGCGCCGCGCATTTCGCCCAGCCCCGCACGTTCGACGCGATCGTCCCGCGCTCCCTGCCCGGCTCGCCCCGGGCGTGGACGTACGCCAGTGGCGTCGCCGAACTCGCGCTGGCCGCCGGTGTCGCCCTCCCGCGCACCCGAAAGGCGGCCGCGCTGACCGCGGCCGCCTTCTTCGTCGGGGTGTTCCCCGCCAACGCCAAGATGGCCTGGGACTGGCGGCACCGCCCCGCACCCCTGAGGGCCGCCGCCTACGGCCGGCTGCCCGTGCAGGTGCCGCTGGTGCTGTGGGCCCGCAGCGTCGCCAAGGGCAGCGAGGGCCGGTCATGAGCCGTACGCCCGCCGTCGGCGACACCGTCGAGGACTTCACCCTGCCCGACGAGACCGGCACCCCGTGCCGCCTGTCCGAACTGCTCGCCGACGGCCCGGTCGTCCTGTTCTTCTATCCGGCCGCCCTGACCGCCGGCTGCACCGCGGAAGCCTGTCACTTCCGCGATCTCGCCGCCGAGTTCGCGGCCGTCGGCGCCCGCCCCGTCGGCGTCAGCGGCGACACCGTCGAGAAGCAGCAGGAATTCACCGGACGCCACACCCTCGGCATGCCGCTGCTCTCCGACACCGACGGCCGGGTCCGCGAGCAGTTCGGGGTGAAGCGGGGGTTCAGCATGGCCCCGACCAAGCGGGTCACCTTCGTGATCGGCCGGGACCGCACCCTGCTGGAGGTCGTGCGCAGCGAGATCAGGATGAACACGCACGCCGACCGCGCCCTGGCCGCCCTCCGGGCGCACGGGGCCTGACGGGGCCGGGCACATCCCGTTCCGGTTGATACCACTCCGTCCAGGGATGATCCTGGACGGATGGAGGAAGTCTCCGCCGCGATGACCGTCGACGCCCGCGGAAGGGTGACGGGGTGGAGCGACGGCGCGCGGCGGCTCACGGGGTACCGGGCCGACGAGGTCGTGGGACGTGCCGCGCGGGAGCTGCTCGCACGGGGCGCACTCCCCGGCACCCTGTCCGGCACCGCCGAGATCCGGCACCGGGACGGCGGCACGGTGCTCCTGCGGCTGCGCTCCTGCCCGCTGCTGGGCGCCGACGGCGTACCGCTCGGCCACGCCGTGACCGCCGCCCCCGAGGGCCCGGGGTACGGCCTGATCGAGGAGGCCGTCCAGCAGGCGTCCCCGTCGATGGCCGTCCTCGACCGCGAGCTGCGCTTCCTGCACGCCAACGACACCGCGTGCCGCATGATGGGCCGGCCCGCCGAAGAGCTGATCGGCCGCAGCCTCCCCGAGACGCTGGCCCGGACCGGGACCGGCCGGGGGGCCTTCCTGCACCAACTGCGGCTCGCCGCCGAGCGCGGCCGGCCCGTCCAGTACGAGAGCTACTCGCAGGCCCCCGCCGGCTCCCGCCCGCACGCCTGGACCGTCGAGATCTGGCCGGTCCACGACGCGTCCGGCGCGCTCGCCGCCGTCGCCGTGGCCGCGCTGGAGAGCACCGAGCAGCATCGGGCGCGGGAGCGGCTGGCGCTGCTGAACGCCGCCGGCGCGGTCGGCAGCACCCTCGACGTCGTGCGTACCGCCGAGGAACTCGTCGGCCTGCTCGTGCCGCGGTTCGCCGGATTCGCCACCGTCGCCCTGCTCGACTGGACCCTCGGCACCGACGAGCCCGTCGCGGTGGCCACCGAGGACGGTGAACTGCGCCGGGTGGCCCACGCCTCCGCGACCGAGGGCTTCCCCACCCCCGGCGTGCACCTGGGCGGAAACGAGGTCTACCCGCCCTACGCCCCGCCCGCCCGCGCGATGCGGGAGGGCCGCGTCGTCCTCAGCGGGCCCGGCGACCCCGACTTCGACCGCTGGATGCGGATGCGTGCGGCCGAGACCCCGCACAACCGGCCGTTCCGCGAAGCCGTCTGCTCGCTCCTGTCCGTCCCGCTGCGGGCCCGCGGCACCACACTGGGCGTGGCCGTCGCCGCCCGGACCGTGCCCAGGGAGCCGTACGCCGGCGAGGACGCCGTACTGGCCGAGGAACTGGTCGGCCGGGCCGCCGTCTCCGTGGACAACGCCCGCCGCTTCGCCCGCGAACGCGCCACCGCCCTGGCGATCCAGCGCAGCCTGCTGCCCCGGGGCCTGCCCGGCCAGGCGGCGGTCGAGGTGGCCCACCGCTATCTCCCCACCGCGTCGGCAGCCGGCATCGGCGGCGACTGGTTCGACGTGATCCCGCTGTCCGGCACCCGTGTCGGCCTCGTCGTCGGCGACGTCGTGGGCCACGGCATCCCGTCCACGGCGACCATGGGCCGCCTGTGCACGGCCGTCCGCACCCTCGCCGACGTCGACCTGCCGCCCGACGAACTCCTCACCCACCTCGACGACCTCGTGACCCACCTCGCGGCCGTCCGCGAGACGGACGACGGCGGCGAGGTCGCCGAACTGGGCGCCACCTGCCTCTACGCCGTCTACGACCCCGTCTCCCGCCGCCTGGCCCTCGCGGCCGCCGGCCACCCCGCGCCCGCGATCCTGCTGCCCGACGGCACCGTGCGGCTCGTCCCCGTGAGCGCCGGACCGCCGCTCGGCGTCGGCGGGCTGCCCTTCGAGGCGACCGAGCTGGAACTGCCCGAGGGCTCCGTGGTCGCCCTCTACACCGACGGCCTGGTCGAGGACCGGGAACGCGACCGCGACGTCGACCACGCCACGGAAGAACTGTGCCGAGCCCTGGCCGCGCCCGCGCACTCCCTCGACGCCCTGTGCGACGGCGTGCTCAAGGCCGTGCTGCCCGAGGAGCCCGCCGACGACGTCGCGCTGCTGCTGGCGCGCACCCGGGCCCTGGGCGAGGACCGGATCCGCACCTGGGACGTCCACCCCGACCCCGCCCACGTCGCGGCGACCCGGCGGTCCGTCATCGAGCAGTTGACGGAGTGGGGGCTGGACGAGACGGCCTTCGTCACCGAACTCGTCGTCAGCGAACTGGTCACCAACGCCATCCGCTACGGCGAACCGCCCATCCAGCTGCGCCTCATCCGCCACACCGCGCTCATCTGCGAGGTCTCCGACGCCAGTTCCACCTCGCCCCACCTGCGCCGGGCCCACGCCTACGACGAGGGCGGCCGGGGCCTGCTGCTGGTCGCCCAGCTCACCCAGCGCTGGGGCAGCCGGCAGACGGACACCGGCAAGACCATCTGGGCCGAACAGCCCCTGCCCGCGCGGTGACCCGCCCGGCAGCCGCCCCGGCGGCCGGAACCCGCCACCGCCTACCCGGCCTCGGCCGCGACCCGGGCCAGCGTGCGGCCGGTGCGCGCGGACCGGGCCCGCCGGGGATCCGGGGCGCCGCGCCCGCGCCCGCCGCCGGCCGTGCGCACCAGGAGCCACGCCACCTCCCCGTCGCCCGCGCCACCGTCCGGCCCGCCGCGGAACCGGGTCAGCGCGTACTCCCCGCGCAGCTTCGTGCCGTGCAGCCGGAACCTGGCGTGCCCCCGCTCCAGTGACTCGGCGAAGTCGACCGGCCGGCCCCGGCGGTCGTGGCTGAGCGGCTCGTAGTCGCCGCGGTCCCACACGATGACCGTGCCGCCCCCGTACTCGCCCGCCGGGATCACGCCCTCGAACTCCTCGTACTCCAGCGGGTGGTCCTCGGTCGGCACCGCGAGCCGTTTGTCGCTCGGATCCGCCGGCGGGCCCTTCGGTACCGACCAGGACTTGAGTACGTCGCCCACCTGCAGCCGGAAGTCGAAGTGCAGCGTGCTCGCGTCGTGGATCTGCACGACGAAGCGCGGCCGCCCGTCCCCGGCGGCCGCTCCGCGCCCCGCGGGCTCACCGGTCCGGCCGAAGTCCCGTCTGCCGCGGTAGTCCCGCAGCCCGTTCGCGTCGCCCACCTGCCGCTCCTTCCCGGGAGACCGTCGCCGACCGGGACCGGGTACCCCGGTCAGAACTCCTCGTGCACCTCCGGGTCGCCGCCGATCCGCCGGTGCGCCCGGTCGGCCACGGCGCGCATCTGCTCCGCGTCCAGTTCGAAGCCGAAGACGTCCAGGTTGGCCCGCTGCCGCGCCGGGTCGCCCGACTTCGGGATGGGCACCGCGCCCAGCTGGGTGTGCCACCGCAGGACCGCCTGGGCCGGCGTCACCCCGTGCGCGTCGGCGACGGCGGCCACGGCGGGGTCGTCCAGCAGGTCGCTGCCGCGGCCCAGCGGGCTCCAGCTCTCGGTGCGGATGCCCTTGCGCTCGTGGAAGGCGCGCAGGTCGTCCTGCGGGAACAGCGGGTGCAGCTCGATCTGGTTGACGGACGGCAGGACGCCCGTCTCCTTCTCCAGCCGTTCGATGTGCTCCGCGGTGAAGTTGGAGACGCCCACCGAGCGCACCAGGCCGTCCTCGCGCAGCTTGATCATGGCCTTCCAGGAGTCGACGTACTTGTCCACCCGCGGCAGCGGCCAGTGGATCAGGTACAGGTCGACGTACTCGAGCCCCAGCCGCGCCCGGGACTCCTCGAACGAGGCGAGCGTCTCCTCGTAGCCGTGGTGCCGGCCGGGCAGCTTGGTCGTCACGACGATCTCCTCGCGGGGGACGCCGCCGGCGGCCACCCCGCGGCCGACGCCGGTCTCGTTGCGGTAGTTCGTCGCCGTGTCGATCAGCCGGTACCCCGTCTCCAGGGCCGTACGGACCGCCCGCTCGGCCTCGTCGTCCTTCATCGGCCAGGTGCCGAGGCCCAGTGCGGGGAGCGTGGTGCCGTCGTTGAGCGTGTGCGCCGGGATGCTGATCACCATGGGACCTTCCCTCGACTGTGCGCGGCGGTGTGCCGCACGTCCAGCCTCGCCCACCGGGGGACCGGTGATCAACCGGACGGCGCGCGGGCGGGTCTGCCACGATCGGTGCCGGAGCCGGAACGGACGGACCACACCGACCAACGGAGCACGCATGACGACGCACAGGACGACGGCGGACCGCACGGCGGCAGCGGCGGGGGAAGTCGAGGTGAAACCCGTCGCGGGGCACATCGGCGCCGAGATCCGCGGCGTCGACCTGGCGGCCGGCCTCGACGCGGCGCAGGTCGCCGCGGTCCGGGCGGCGGTGCTGCGCTGGAAGGTGGTGTTCTTCCGGGACCAGCGCCTCGACCACGCCGGCCACGTCGCCTTCGCGCGCCTCTTCGGCGAGCCGGTCGTCCTGCCCCGGCGCGGCAAGGCGTCACCGGCCGGGTTCCCGGAGATCGAGACGACCGCCGACCGGCTGGAGCTGGGCGGGCGGTTCGGCATGGAGCACGACGAGTGGCTGCGCCGCCGGCGCCACACCCTGCTGCGCGGCTGGCACTGCGACCACGGCGCCCGTGTCGACCCGCCGGCCGCGACGATCCTGCGGGCCGAGACGGTACCGCCGTACGGCGGCGACACCACCTGGGCGAACCTCGCCGCCGCCTACGCCGGACTGTCCGCCCCGATGCGCGGCTTCGCCGACACCCTGCGCGCCGAACACCGCCTCGGCGTCGGCTACCAGCCCCGGCCCGGCGACGACGCCTACGTCCGGCACCTCCTTGACCACCAGACGGCGACCGTGCACCCGCTGGTCCGCGTCCACCCGGAGACGGGCGAGCGGGTGCTGTTCGTCAACGGCTACTACGTCGAGCAGATCAACGGACTCTCCCGGCCCGAGAGCGCCGCCGTCCTGGAACTGCTCCTCGAACAGGCCACCCGCCCCGAGTACACGGTCCGCTTCCGCTGGGAGCCCGGCAGCGTCGCCTTCTGGGACAACCGGGCCACCATCCACCTGGCCCCGAGCGACAACGCCCACCTCGACCACCCCAGGACCATGCACCGCGTGATGCTCGCCGGAGACGTCCCCGCCGGGGTCGACGGCACCCCGTCCGAGCCGCTCACGGGCAGCGAACCGGGCCGCTGGTGACCCTCGCGTCAGACCAGCGGGATCGTCACCTCGTCCTCCACCGGCGGGTCCAGCTCCTGCGCCCGGTTGCCGGTGGCGGCGTGGCAGCGCAGCCGCACCGCCTCCGGGGAGACGTCCAGGCGCAGGAAGCACTTGAAGAACGGCGGGCTGTAGGTCGCCGAACCCGGTGAGAACACCTGCGTGTAGACCTTGCGCACCGGCAGCCGGAACCGCTTCTTGTGCTCCGGCCGCCGTGCCGTGCCGAGCAGCCCGGCGACCAGCCGGGTGCGCCGGGTGACCCGCGCTCCGTCGCCCGGGGCGCGGCCCGTCCGGATGCCGAGGCGCTCGGCGATCACGGCCGTCGCCTCGGCCTCCGTGAGCGTGAAGAAGCGGCGCATCCGCAGCCGGCGCCCGTAGAGCGCGCTGTAGAAGGCCAGCGAGTCGCCGCGCAGCGGGTAGGAGCGGAAGTCGTCCTCGGTGACGCCGCCCACCGAGACACGCGGGATGGTGTGGGTGGCGTGCATGAACGCGCCGCCGCCGCCCGCGACGACGTACTGGATGGTGCGGCCGTCCACGTCGACGGGGTAGCGCTGGTAGTTGTGGATGTCGCCGCCGATCGCCGCGACGTAGCGGTGGGCCGGGTCGCGGACGATGTCGTCGACCGTGCCGCCGCCCTCGATGGCACAGGGCTGCCGCTCGCCGTCGACGTAGAGCGGTGAGCCGGTCACCAGGATCTTCGGCCGGGGCCCCGCGGACACCTCGCGCAGCCAGGCGCCCTGCGCGGCGTCGACCGTGCCGAGCAGCCCGGTGTCGATGCCGATGATCCGCACCGGTCCGGCGTCGATCGCCCAGTACGGTCCTGGCTGGTCGGCCCGCTGTTCCGGCGCGGACCGCAGCTTGCGCGCCTCGTCCAGGTGCCGTCCGTCGTCCGGGCCGGCACGGTGCCACAGCAGCGACCGCAGCCACGCCGGGGTGAGCGGACGGGGCCCCGGAGCGGGCGGCGGGGGCGACGCGTCGTCGCAGAAGACGCGCATGAAGCCGCCCAGGTCCTCGTACCAGTCGTGGTTGCCCGGTATCGCGTAGATCGGCGCCGGGTAGTCGCGGTACGGGCGGAAGAACTTCGTCCCGTAGTCGTCGGCGCTGCCCACCGGGTAGATCACGTCGCTGGCGAGGACGGCGAAGCGGGTGTCCTGCCCGGCCTTCAGCAGGCCGGGCACGACGGCGTACTGGGGGTCGTCGCCCTCTCCGGTGTCGCCGATGACGAGGAACGAGAACCGGTCCGGGTCCGTCCGCCGGATCACCTTGTCGGCGGGCGCCCCGGCCGCGGTCCGCTGCGCCACCCAGCGATCCCGGGTGCGGCCGGTGGGGTCGCTGAACCAGGAGGCCAGCACGCCGTTGCGGGCGGCCCACAGGGTTCTCGGATTGAGCCAGGACAGCTTCTCGGTGTGCTGCGGCATGAGGTCTCGGTAGGCGCCGGGCTCGGCGGAGCCCCAGCCGGCGCCTTCGGCGGTATCACGTGAGGAGTCAGACACCCGGGCACGGTAACAACGCCCCGACCGGCGGCGCGACGAGGGGAGCCCCGCCCAACTCCGTTGCCGGACGGGACGCTTCGGCGGCCGGCCCGCTCCTACTCGAAGCGGGTGGTGTCTCCGGCGCCGTACCGCACGATCTCCGCCTCGCCCCCGGAGAAGTCGACGACCGTCGTCGGTTCGGTACCGCAGTCACCGGAGTCGATCACCGCGTCGACCACGTGGTCGAGCCGGTCCTTGATCTCCCAGCCCTGCGTCATCGGCTCCTCCTCGCCGGGCAGCAGCAGCGTGCTGGACAGCAGGGGCTCGCCCAGTTCGGTGAGCAGGGCCTGGGTGACGACGTGGTCGGGGATGCGCACGCCCACGGTCTTCTTCTTCGGATGCTGGAGCATGCGCGGCACCTCCCGCGTCGCC
The DNA here is from genome assembly GCF_036246005.1 of Streptomyces sp. NBC_01723. NCBI lineage: Bacteria > Bacillati > Actinomycetota > Actinomycetes > Kitasatosporales > Streptomycetaceae > Streptomyces > Streptomyces sp. NBC_01723. The sequence goes on along the minus strand of NZ_CP109171.1, from coordinate 667,324 downwards.
GGCAGGATGAAGGTGTAGCTGCCCGGGGTGGACGCCTTGATCGCCCGGAACACGTCGTTGTCGATCTGCACGAACTGGCCGAGCTGCGCGAAGTCCTGGCACACCAGGGTGAAGTGGTGCCGGTTGTCCAGTTGCCGGATCGACCGGATGCGGTCGATGCCGTCGCGGCTGCCCAGTCGGCAGCCCAGCGCGTAGCAGGAGTCCGTCGGATACGCGATCAGCGCGTCGGAGCGGACGCTGTCGGCGACCTGCGCGATGCTGCGCGGCTGGGGGTTCTCGGGGTGCACGTCGAAGTACTTCGCCATTCACCGAGCTTATGCCCGTCCGCGCGCGACGGCCGACAGGCCCGGTCGGCCGCCCCGCCCGAACCTTCCGCGAGGGCGCGCACCGGGCCCGCGTCCGGGGCCATGAGGTAACGTCCCCGGCTTGGGCCGGGGACGAGGCGAGGACGAGGAGAAGGCCGACGTGGCGGGCCGAGCGGACGGGACGGGACAGCAGGCGGCCGGAGCCGCCGAGCACGCGGGATGGGCCGAGGAACTCCTCGATCACCTGCGGCCGGCCGGCCGCGACCCGAACCGGGTCATGACCTGGCTGGCCGGCGCCGCGGACGCCGCCGTCTCGCTCCAGGACGGCACCGGCCGCCTGCTGGCCGGAGCCCGCCTCCCGCTCGACGAGGGCCTGGTCGCGGACATCACCGGCGGCCGGATCGCCTCCGCCGCCTTGGAGGACGCGGGCCGCCAGATGCGGCTCGTCCGCGTCGCCCGCTCCCATCCGGCGCCCGACGCCGTCCTCGCCGTGGCCCGCGAGGCCCCCTTCGACCGGCGGACCTCCGACATCGTCACGCACACCGCCCAGGTACTGGAGCTGCTGCTGGCCGGCCACGAGTCGGCCGCGGCCGGACACCGGCTGCGGCGGGCCACCTCCGACCTGCGCCTGGCCATCCTGCAACTGCTGATGGTGGAGGACACCGTCTCCGCCCGCCGGGTGGCCGCCGGGCTCTGGCCGGGGCTCCTCGACACCGACACGGCCTGCGTGTACGTCGTGGAGAGCAGCCCCGGGGAACGGGACCGCCTGGCCGAGGAGTGCGTGTCGGCGACGGCCGAGGGGGCGCTGGTCGTGCGCTGCCCGGCGATGGACGGACACGTCATCGTCCTCGCCCCCCGGGACGCGGCCGGCCGGGAGCTGCGCACGCTCGTCGGCGGCCTGCCCGGCGTGTTCCTCGGGGGCAGTGCCCGGCAGGGCCTCGCCCGGACCGCCGCCGCGTACGGACAGGCGATGAGCGCCCTGGCCGTCGCCCGGTTCCGGCCGGAGCAGTCGGCCGTGTACGCCGAGCGGACCCGCCCCGAGCTGCTGATGGAGCCCGCCGCCCTGTACGGCTGGACGGCCCGGACACTGAGCCCGCTCGACGACCTGCCGCACCACACCCGAGCCGAACTGCTGGCCACCACCCGGCTCGGTCTGGAGTTCACCGCCGTCAACACGGCGAAGATCCTCGGGGTCAGCCGCAACACGGTCCGGGCCCGCATGGACCGCGTCGAGGGTCTGCTGCGCACCGACTTCACCGACCTGACCGTCCGCGCCGCCGTCCACCTCGCCCTGAACTCGCAGGTCGGCCTCGCCGAGCCGCCGGGTGGGGCCGCCCCCGAACGGGCCGGGGCGGCCGGCCTCACCGACCTGCTGTCCGGGCCCGCGCTGCGTACCTGGGCCGCGGACCTGCTCGGCCGCCTGGCCCCGGACGGCCGGGACCTGCGGCGCACCCTGCGCACCTGGATCGCCGTCGGCGGCAACGCCGAGCGGGCCGCCCAGCGGCTCGGGATGCACCCCCAGACCGTCCGTGAGCACGTCCGCAGCGCGGAGCCGGTCCTCGAACGCCAGCTGCTCGCCGCCGGCAGCGACCTGTACGAGGTCGTACTGGCCCACCTCGCCGAGGGATACCTCGGCGGGCCATCGCTGCCCGGGACGAAACCGGGCCATCCGGACTCACCTGTGCACGGGTGAGTCCTTCCGGCCCGGCAGCGGGCACCGGCGCGATTCACAACGGCCCAGCCGTCCACGTAGGTTCGACCGCACCGGGGGCACGACCGGAACGGGGGACCGGTCGCGCCCCCGACTCCGGCGCGCGGACGGCCGCGATCCGGGGGCCGGTCAGCCGTGCGGCAGGATCACCGCGCGGCCGTTGACCTCGCCCGCGTGCAGCCGCTCGTACGCCAGGGGCGCGTCGTCCAGCGCGTACGTCTCGGTGTGCACCGACACGGCGCCCGAGCGGGCCAGGTCCAGCACCTCGATCAGTTCGCCGCGGCTGCCCCAGTAGGGCGCGGTGACCGACACCTCGAACGGCAGCACGCCGAACCCGACGGGGAGCGAGCCGCCACCGATGCCGACCAGCGTGACATCGCCCTCGACGGCGGCGACGGCGCCCGCGGTCCGCACGGTCGGCGCCACACCGACGAAGTCGAACACGGCCTCGGCGCCCAGGCCTCCGGTCAGTTCGCGCACCGCGTCCGCCGCCTTCGCGTCCGACAGCACCACCTCGTGGGCGCCCACCTCACGGGCGAGGCGCAGCTTGTCCTCGCTGACGTCGAGGGCGACGACCCGGGCGGACGTCAGCGCGCGCAGCAGCTGGATGGCGACGTGACCGAGGCCGCCGGCCCCGATGACCACCGCGGTCGAGCCGGGCACCAGCTTGGGCAGCGACCGCTTGATCGCGTGGTACGGCGTCAGCCCCGCGTCGGTCAGCGGAACGGCCGCGACGGGGTCGAGCCCGTCCAGGGGCACCAGGTGCCGGGGATCGTCGACCAGCAGGTACTCGGCCATCGACCCCGGCCGTCCCAGCCCCGGCGGGCGGATGCCCAGTGCGTCGGCGCGCAGGCAGTAGTTCTCCTTGCCCTCGGCGCACTTGGCGCAGATGCCGCAGCCCCAGGGCCCGTACACGGCCACCGCGTCGCCCTCGCTCAGCCCGGTCACCCCGGCGCCGAGCGCGGCCACCGTGCCGACGCCCTCGTGGCCGAGGGTGAGGGGAAGCTCGTAGGGGAAGGCCTCGGCGGGCCAGCTCATCACCGCGATGTCGGAGTGGCAGACGCCGGCCGCGGTCACCTTCAGCAGCACCTGGCCGGGGCCGGCTTCCGGGTCGGGGACCGTGACGACCTCGGGCGGTGCCCCGATGGTGCGGTACTGCAGTGCCTTCATGGTCGAACTCCTTCTCCCCCCCCCGGGTTGTGTGACGGACGCTCAGACGGCCGTGTAGGCGCCGTCGACCAGGTGGTAGCCGCCCGCCACGAAGGACGCCCGGTCCGACAGCAGGAAGGCGATCAGCTCGGCGACCTCCTCGGAGCGCCCGAGCCGCCCGGCCGGGTGCAGGGCGACCAGGCCCTCGTACGCGGCCTCGTCCATGGACTTCAGCAGCGGCGTGTCGATGAAGCCGGGGCCGACCGCGTTGACCCGGATGCCCTTGGCGGCGTATTCGGCGCCGGCGGTCCTGGTCAGCCCGACGACGCCGTGCTTGGCGGCGACGTAGGCGGGAGAGCCCGCGAAGCCGACGGAACCGAGGATGGAGGCGACGTTGACGATGGCGCCGCCCTTGCCCGCGGCCTCCATGACGGGCAGCTCGTAGCGCATCGAGTAGAAGACGCCGTCCAGGTTGGTGCGGACGACCCGCTGGTAGGCGTCGACGTCGTACGCGCCCGTCGGGGCGCTCGGGCCGCCGATGCCCGCGTTGTTCACGGCCAGGTCCAGGCCGCCGAAGGTGTCGACGGTGAACCGCACGGCGGCCTCGACGGACTCAGGGCTGGTCACGTCCAGCTCGACGGCGGCGGCCTCGATGCCCTCCGCGGTCAGTTCGGCGACGGCCTTGTGGGCGCCCTCGGCGTTGTGATCGGCGACGACGACGCGGGCGCCGGCCGCGCCGAGGCGGCGGGCGGTGGCCAGGCCGATGCCGGAGGCGGCGCCGGTGACGAGGGCGGTGCGGCCGGTGAACTCGGGGATGGAGCCGGTGGGCGTCGTCGCGGGGGTGGTGCCGGTGGTGCTCATGGTGCTTGCTCTCTGTCTTCCTCTGTGCTGGCGGGGGTCGCGGCCGCGGCCTCCGAGATCAGGGCGTCGTAGGCCCGCTCCGCGAGGGCGGCGAGGTCTGCGGCTCCCGAGTCCGGCGCGTCACCGCGCGCCCACAGGCGCAGGGCGGCGATCAGGACTCCGGCGGCGGCGTCGACGAGGGCGGCCGGGCGCACGTCCCGGGCGTCGTCGGTGCCGAGCCTTTCGGCGACGATCCGGATCGACTCCTCCTGGGCGTCGACCCGGATGCGCTGGTAGGCGGCGAACAGGTCGGGCTCCGTGTCGGCCAGGGCCACCAGCCGGCGCATCCGCGGGCGGACGTGCCAGGCCGGGTCCTCCCCGTCGGCCAGCCAGTCGCGCACCGCCCGGCGGTAGGCGAGCAGCGGCGGCTCGTCGGCGGGGCGGGCGCGCAGCAGCTCGTTGATGCGGGCGCCGTCCCGGCGGACGAAGTCGAGGGCCGCGTCCTCCTTGCCGGCGAAGTGCCGGCTGAACGTGCGGCGCGTGACGTCCGCGCGCTCGGCGATGGCCTCCACCGTGGTCGCGGCCGAACCGCGCTCCAGGAGCAGGTCGCAGGCGGCGGTGGCCAGCGCGTCGCGGGTCTGCCGGGCCTTGCGCTGCCGTCGGTCCTCGGTGGCGGGGGAGGGCTTCGTTGCCGTCATGCGTTCGAGCGTACACCCAGTGATGTCCCATTGGGACATATGGCTCAACGGGACACATGACCCGGCGGGACATGGCGGGTCCAGGCGTGCCGGACTCGCCGCCCGGCCCTCACCCCGCCGCGCGTGCCGCCGCGAGGGCCTGTTCGGCGTACCCGCGTCCGAACAGGACGGCGTGCACCAGCAGCGGGAACAACTGGTGCAGGCCGACGCGGCCGGCCCAGCCGTCGGCGAGCGGCGCGCTCTCCTCGTACGCCGCCGTGATTCGCTCCAGGTGCGGGCAGCCGAAGAGGCGCAGCATCGCCAGGTCGGTCTCCCGGTGCCCGCCGTGCGCCGCCGGGTCGATCAGGTGGACGTGCCCGTCCTCGCCCCAGAGCACGTTGCCGTTCCACAGGTCGCCGTGCAGCCGGGCCGGCGGCTCCGCGGGACCCGCGAGGCCGGGCAGCCGCTCGCAGACCCGCTCGACGTCGGCCGCTTCGCCCCCGGTGAGGGTGGCGTCGTCCACCGCACGGCGCAGATACGGCAGGACGCGGTGCTCGGCGTACCAGGACGGCCAGTCGCTCCCGACGGCGTTGCGCATCGGGGCGAGCCCGATGTACGCCTCCTCGGGCCCACCGGGCGGCGCGGCCCCGAACGCGGGCGCACCGGCGGCGTGCAGGGCGGCCAGCTCCCGGCCGAACCGGGCCGCCGCCTCCACGCCCGGCCGGCCCTGCGGCACCCGGTCGATGACCAGCCGTCGATCGTCGTGCCCGTGCACCACCGGGACCCGCACCGCACCGGCCGCGGCCAGCCAGCGCAGCCCGGCGGCCTCGGCCCGCACGGCACCCGGGCCGTCCACCACTTTGACCACGACCGTGCGGCCGTCGTCCAGGACGACCTCACCGAGCGAACCGGACAGCCGGCGCTCCGCGGTCGCCGGCCGGCCGGTGAACCGCGCCGCGACGTCCGAGTACGAGGAGTCGGAGCACACGGCCGCCAGCCTAGGACCGCGCGGGCGCATCCGCCCCCGACTGCCGCCGACCCGGTGAAAAACGCGCGGTACGCCGATCGAAGACGGGCGGGGCGGGGGAGCAGTGGGACTATGACCAGTTCAGCGTTCCAACGCACCATCATCCTGCCCGCCCCGGTGTGCCAACAGGCCGCACAGCACCTCGAACACGCGGTGCAGAAGGCCATCGACGGTGCCGCGACGCCCTGGCGTGCCTTCCGCACCGCCGACGGCGACGACTTCGCGTTCTCGGTGCCGGTCGTCGAGCAGGCCGCGGGCTGTCTGCTGGTGCTGGCCGCCGAGAGCGCCCAGAGCCTGCGCCCCTCCGCGCTGCGTGCCCTGATCACCGTCGCGCTGCACCTGCGGGACGCGGCCGAGGCCGTCCGCCGCCCCGCGCTCCCCACCGGGGCCTGGTGAACGCGGAGCGCACCCGGACAACGAAAAGACCGTGCCGCGCTACTGAACGTGTGTTTGGCTCTGCGGCATGGAGTTCACCCGCTTCCTCGACTGCCTCGCGGCCGACTACGACCGTATGCGGACCGTCGTCGGGACCGACGCCGACGCCGCGGTGCCGACCTGCCCCGGCTGGACGGTCGCCGATCTGACCCGCCACGTCGGCGAGGTCTACCTGCACAAGACCGCCGCCATGCGCGAGGGCGTCGAGCCCGAGCCCTGGCCGCCGAAGGAGTTCGCCGAGGAGGAGCCGGCCGCGCTGCTCGACCGGGGATACACGGCGCTGCGCGCCGAGTTCGCCACCCGCGCCCCCGGGGACGCGGCCGCCGGCTGGTACGGCCCCGACCAGAGCGTCGGCTTCTGGATCCGGCGGATGGCCCAGGAGACCGTCGTGCACCGCATCGACGCCGAACTCGCCACCGGCCGGCCCGTCACCCCCGTACCGGACGACCTCGCCGTCGACGGGATCGACGAACTGCTCAAGGTCTTCGTCTCGTTCGCCGTCGCCGAGTGGGGCGAGTACTTCACCGAGATCCTGGACGGCTCCCCGGGACGCACGTTCCTCGTGCGGGCCGGTGACGCGGTCTGGCGGGTGCGCACCGGACCGGGGGAGTTCGCCGTGACGGACGGCGCCGGTGACGGCACGGCCGACGTGACGCTGAGCGGCGCCCCGGAGGCGGTACTGCGACGGCTCTGGAACCGGACGGGCACCGAGGACGACGACGGCGTGCGCGTCGAGGGCGCTCCCGAGGCCGTCGGGGAACTGCGGCGCTGCATCGTCGTGGCGACCCAGTGAGCCCCGGGGCCGGCGTCAGGTGCCGATGAGGCGCAGCGCCCCCCACAGCGCCACGGTCGACGCCGCGACCGTGGCCGGCACGGTGAGCAGCCCCAGCAGCGTGAACCGGGCGAGGCTCACGTCGATGCCGTGCCGGTGCAGGATCCGCCGCCAGAGCAGGGTCGCGAGCGAGCCCACGTAGGTGAGGTTCGGGCCCAGGTTCACGCCGATCAGCACCGCGAGCACGTGCGCCGGACCGGCGGGCGCGGCCAGCGGGAGCAGGGCGAGGACGGCCGGCAGGTTGTTGACGACGTTGGCCAGCACCGCGGCCACCGCCGCCACCCCGAGCAGCGCCGGCAGCGAGTCCCCGTCCGGCAGCAGCCGCCCCAGCCCGGACGCCGGGCCGCCCGTCACCACCGCCTCCACCACGACACCGAGGGCCAGGACGAACACGCAGAACAGCGGCGACGCGGCGCCCGCCATCTCCCGCGGCGTGACATGCCGCCGGGCCAGCGCCCGCAGACCGAGCACCAGAACGCCGGCCAGTGCCGCCCACGCGGGGTCGAGCCCGAGGGGGGAGGAGAGGGCGAACCCGGCCAGGGTCAGGGCCACGACGACGACGGTGAACCGGGGGACGGTCGGAGTGGCACGGGCGGCCGCTCCCGGCGCGGGCGGGGCGGCCGGCTCGTTCAGGTCCGCGCGGAAGAAGCGCCGGAAGACGGCGTACTCCACGGCGATCGCGGCCAGCCAGGGCAGCGCCATCAGCGCGGCGAACCGGGTGAAGCTCAGGCCGCTGGCCGTGAACGCCAGCAGGTTGGTCAGGTTCGAGACCGGCAGCAGCAGCGAGGCGGAGTTCGACAGGTGCGCCGTGGCGTACACGTGCGGGCGGGCGCGGGCACCCGCACGGGACGCGGTGGCGAGGACCACGGGGGTGAGCAGGACCGCGGTGGCGTCCAGGCTGAGCACGGCCGTGACCGCGCAGGCCACGCCGAACACGCCGGTCAGCAGGCGCCGCGGGCTGCCCCCGCAGCGGCGGGCCACGGCCGCGCCGACGGCCTCGAACAGGCCTTCCTTCGCGCACAGGTACGCCAGCATCAGTACCAGCGCGAGGAAGACGACCACCGGCAGCAGCGTGCGCGTCTCCTCCCACGCCTGCTGCGGGGTCACCGTGCCGAGCGCCACGGCGAGCACGGCGGCGGGTACGGCGGCCACCGCCTCCGGCAGCCCACGCGGGCGCAGCACGGCGAAGGCCAGGACACCCAGCAGCAGGACGAGGGGGACGGCCTCGGAGAGGACGGTGGTACTCAGGACTTCTCTCCTCGGATGCCCGCGACGGCCCGTGCGGCCCGTGCGGCCTGGCTGGAGCTGCCGATTCTGTCAGTGGCCCAGCTTCGCCCGGACGCCGCCCACGGTCGCGGCCGGGCGGGCCGTGGCCCGCACCGAACGCTGGACCAGGTGGGCGTCGTGCCGCACCCCCGTCGCGGCATGCCGACCCCGCCACAGGAGGGACGGCTTGCCCGCGGTGTCGTCGGCCGCGATCAGCAGGCCGCCCATCATGGCCAGGTTCTTGAGGAAGTGGATGCGCTGCTGCGCACGGTCCGCCGGTTCCTCGGCCTCCCAGAAGCGGTGCCCCGCCAGCGTGGTGGGCACCAGCGTCGCGGCCAGGGCCAGCGCGGCCACCCGGGGACAGCGGCCCAGCCCCAGCATGATGCCGCCCACCACGTGCACGGCCCCGTTGAGCCGTACGAGTTGTTCGGTGCGGTCCGGCAGCACCGAGACCCGCTCGGTCACCGGCCGCACGACCGGCTCGGCCGCCGACGCGACGTCCTGGGGCCTGCGCAGGGAGTGCAGGCCGCCCGCGACGAACATCGAGGCGAGCATCGGGCGGCCGGCCGTACGCAGAAGACTCATGACGCGTTCTCGCTCTCTTCGAGGGTGTCGCAAGGTGTCGCTCACTCAGATCATCGAATGCCCGGTTCGGTCGGCGCCATTCGGCCGCTACTTGTGGGAGCGCTCCCAAGGAGGGAGGATGGCGTGGTGATCCGGACTGCCGCCGTACGTCCCTACCGTCCCGCCGACGCCGCCGCGCTCGACGACATCTGCGTCCGCACCGCGCACAACGGCCGCGACAGCCGGCCCGAGTACGCCGACCCCTCCGTACTGCCCGCCGTCTTCGCCGCCCCGTACGTCCATCTGGACCCCGGCCTGGCCTTCGTGCTGGACGACGGGGAGGGACGGGCGGTCGGTTACATCCTCGGTACGGCGGACACACCGCGCTTCGCCGAGGAGTTCCGCTCCACGTGGCTGCCGCGGGTCGCGGACCGCTATCCGGCGCCGCAGGGGCCGCCCGAGGGCCCGGACGCGGTCATGGCCGGGCTGCTGCACGATCCCGAGCGGATGATCGTCCCCGAACTGGCCGCCTACCCGGCCCATCTCCACATCGACCTGCTGCCCGAATGGCAGGGGCGCGGGTACGGCCGGGCGCTGATGCGGGAGTTCTGGCGGGCGCTGCGGGAGCGCGGCGTACCGGCCGTCCACCTGGTCATGGCCGCCGCCAACACCCAGGCCAGGGCCTTCTACGACCGGATGGGCTTCCAGGAGATCGAGGTGGCGGGCATGGATCCCGCGGACGTCACCTGCCTGGGACGGACGACGGAGGACGACGCCTGACCGACGCCCGATCCGGTCGGCGCGTCAGGCCGCGTTCAGCTGGTAGACGTTGAAGGCGCGGCGGATCACCGGCTGGGCGACGTTGCGCACCCGTACCCCGCCCGCCGTCATGCCGTGCTCCGTGCCCAGATGGGCGTGGCCGTGGACGGCGAGGTCCGCGCCGGCCGTGTCGATCGCCTCGGCGAGCAGGTAGCTGCCGAGGAACGGGTAGATCTCCAGCGGTTCACCGGCGAGCGTGTCGGCGACGGGGGAGAAGTGGGTGAGCGCGATCCGCACGGCGCAGTCCCGGCCGGCCAGTTCCTCCAGGGCGGAGCGCAGACTGTCCGCCGAGCGCCGGGTGGTGCGGACGAACTCCTTCATCAGCGGCTCGCCGAACTCACCGGCGCTGCGGCCCACGAAGCCCCCGCAGAACCCCTTGGCCCCGGCGATGCCGACCCGGCTCCCGGCGCACTCCACGACCACGCCCTCACCCTCCAGCACGGTCACGCCGGCGTCCCGCAGGAGCGCGGCGACCTTGTCGGGCCGCTCGTCGTGGTGGTCGTGGTTGCCGAGGACGGCCACCACCGGCACCGGCAGGTCGCGCACCTCCTCGGCGACCACCCGCGCCTCCTCCGGCGTGCCGTGCCGGGTGAGGTCACCGGCGAGCAGCAGCAGGTCGGCGCAGTCGGGCAGGGTCTCGAAGGCGGGCCGCAGCAGTCCCTGGCTGTCGGGCCCCATGTGGATGTCCCCGACGGCGGCGACGCGGATCATCGCAGCTCCTCGGCGTGGTCGGGGCCGGCGGTCTCCACCACCACGACGTCCGCGTGCACGGTGAGCCCGGCCAGTTCCTGGTGGGCGATCCGCAGCAGCGTCTCGCGGCACCGCTCGGACGGCACCGTGCCGGTGATCGCGACGGCGCCGGCCCGGATCTCGGCGCGTACGCCCAGCTCGCCCAGTTCCTCCGCGGCGAGCCGGTCGTGCAGGTGGGCGATGCGGTACTCGATGTTCTCGCCCGCCGGGGATCCGGTGGGCGACGCCGGCCGCCCGTGGGACGTGGGCTCGCTCATGACTGCTCCTCCTGCGCGGGGGCGGGCGGTGCGCCGACCGGGTGGCCGGCCGGGGGGATGATCTCCAGCCGTTCCAGGATGAAGAAGAACGCGGCCGGCATCGGGGCGTCCGCGCAGTCGCGGCGCAGCCCCGCCCAGTCGATCTTCTCGCGCAGTGTGCGGGCGATCGGCAGCACCGCACCGAAGTCGCAGTGGTGCTCCGAGAAGGCCGCCAGCAGGCCGCGCAGCAGGTCGGTGGGGGACAGGACCGGCATCAGCACCGAGTCCACGGAGAGGTCCTGCGCCCGGTCCAGCAGCTCCGTCGTGACCGGCTCGTGCGCCAGCTCGAAGATCAGGTCGACCTGCTGGCCCAGACAGCTCGCCTTCAGCAGCCAGTCCTCGGGCGGCGTGTACACCACCAGGCCGGCCGCCCGCAGCGTCGCGGCGACGGCGTCCGCGTCGTCGGGCCGGATGCAGAAGTCCACGTCGTGCTGGAGGTTCTGGGTGCCGCCGTGCGCGTACACGGCGACACTGCCGGCCAGCGCGAACGGGTGCTCCGCCTTCTTCAGGGTCGAACCCACCTGCTTGGCCGCCTGGAGGATCGCCTGGTTGCGGTCGACCGGCAGATCCTCGTGGCCCGGCTCGCTCGGAGGGACCAGCCCGGGGTCCCCCGTTGCCGGACGGAGCTCGGAAACGCCGGCGCGCTGTTCGAAAGCGTTCTCGTCGGCGGGCTGCCTCATCAGTTGTCCCCTTCCGGGCGGTCACCGTCGTCGGACCGGAACGGACCGGCCCTCCCCTGCAAACGCGGGTACCCGGCGCGCCCCCTGCGACACTGCGGCGCTCCCCGAGGTGGGGTCGGGGGATCGCGGGCACTCGGACGGCATGAACGACAAGCGGATGCGACAGCGGACCGCCTCCGAGGACCGCCGGACCGTGGAACGGCTGGTGGCGGCGTGGCTGGCGGAGACCGAACGGCACGACGCCGGCGCGGCCGACGAGGCCCGCACCGGATGGGAAAGGGGCGTCCTCTCCGAAGCGGCCGCCCAGGACCTGGCCACCTGGGTGACCGCCCGGATCACCGACACCGGATTCACCGAGGACGAGGGCCCCTACGTCGCGGGTCCCGTCCGGATCACGCCGTCGGACAAGGACACCGTGCACGCCTGGCTGCGCGCACGGGGACACCGCGTGTGACGCGACGACCGGCCCGTCCGCGCGTCGTCAGCCGGACGGGGGCCGCCACTCGAACATGAGCAGCGTCGCGTCGTCCCGCAGCCGGTCCTCCTGCATGGCCAGGATCGAGTGGATCAGCCGGCGCAGCGACTCCGGCGCCAGTTCGCCGCCGGCCGTGGCCCGGATGACGTAGTCGGCGAACCGCTCCAGGCCGAGGAGTGTCGCCTCCGGGGTCCGCGCCTCCACGACACCGTCGGTGTACATCAGCACCCGGTCCCCGGGCTCCAGCGAGATCTCGTGGGTCCGGCGCGGCCGTGCGGTGAGCTGCGCCGGGAGGCCCATCGGCGGATCGGCCTCGCGCTCCATGGCGTCGATGACCAACCGCTGGTCGCGGATGAGGATGGGCGCGGGGTGGCCGCAATTGGCCCAGCGCAGCACCCCGGTGTCCAGGTCGAGCTGGCAGACGACCGCCGTGCAGAACTGGTCCGGCAGCCAGGCGGACAGCGCCTCGTCCACGGCCGTCACCAGCTCGGGCAGCTCGGCGCCCGTGCGCCGGGCGTTGCGGCAGGCGGCCAGGGCGACCGCGCTGGTGAGCCCGGAGGCCAGGTCGTGCCCCATGGCGTCCATGACGGCCACGTGCAGGGTCGTCTCGGTGAGCGAGTGGTCGAAGGCGTCGCCGCCGATCTCGTACGCGGGCTCCAGGACGGCCGTCGAGACGACCTGCGCGTTGCCGATGGTGCGCGGCGGCAGGAAGGCGCGGAGCATCTCGGCGGGCAACTGCATCCGCTCGGTGCGGGTGCTGCGGACGTAGGAGTCCTCGTAGGCCCGCTTCGAGGTGATCATCATGGCGGTCAGCGAGGCGAGCGCCCGGCCCCGCGTGAGCGTCGACGAGGTGAGCGCGGTGTCGTTCACGGCCAGCACGCCGAGCCGCTCCGCGCCGTCCAGCAGCGGGAACCAGGCGGTGACGCCGTCCGCCCCCGACTCCTCCACGCGCAGCGCCTGTGTGCGGTACGACCATCCGGCCAGCGACCCGTCGACGGGGAGGGCCGAGGCCATGCCGGTCTGCGGGACGAGGTGCCGCTGCTGGAGGTCGACGAGGTAGACCACGGTGTGCCGCAGTCCGAGGGCGTGGGAGCAGCGGGCCACCGCGGTGGGCAGGTCCAGGGTGAGGTGGGCCGGATCGGCGAGGAACCCCTGGAGCGTGGCGTCGCCCGGCTCCGGCGTGGACACCTCTGCTCCTCTCGTCGGCGGTCCCGCGGCGGCGGGGACGTTGCGCAGCAGTCTGGCACCGCGTGCCCGGCCCCGCCCGTCGGGCGGACGGGGGAACGGGCCGACACGGACGGCCCACTCGTGCAACCCATCGGGGCCGCGCCGAGTCGTACTGGACAAGCGGTACCGAGACCGACACACACGCAGATGATCCGACATGGGGGAAACATGCACGTCCGTGCCCGAGGGACCCGCGCCGTGGCGACCGCGCTGGCGGCCGGCGCCGCATTCGCCGTGACCGCCGTCCCGGCGAACGCCGCACCACCGCGATCCGCCTCGCCCGCCTTCCTGGAGCCGGCCGAACTGCCGCCGCACCCCTCCTCCGACTGGTACGCCGGACCCGTCACCGCCGGGCAGCCCGACCCGCTGCCCATGTGCGTCGGCGACGCGCTGCCGTCCACCGCCTCCCACCGCCGGTACTGGACGGAGTACGACACCGGTGCCCTCCAGGTCACGGTCGTCGAGCGCAGCGCGCGGCACGCCGTGAAGCTCGCCGCGCTGCTGCGCGAGGACCTGGCCGACTGTGCGCGCGAGGTGATGGAGCGGTATCCCGACATCACCGCCACGCAGAAGTACTACGGCCGCCTCGACGTGGAGGAGGGCGCCCACGTCTACGGCGTCCACACGGTCGCCGAGTGGGGCGCCTCCGACATCGGCCTGTTCTCGGTCGGCCGGGACGGCAGGACCGTGACCGTCGTGCAGTGGGGCCAGATGGGTACCTTCGCGCACGCGCAGGTGGCCGACTTCAGGGCCACCACCGTCACGGCCGTCGACAAGCTGAACTGAACGCACGAGGTTGCGGGCCGGTGCTCCGGCCCGCCCCCCCGTGGTGTGCCCCGGCGCCGGTCAGCAGTCCGGAACGCCCGCGATCTTCTCGCCGCCCCTCAGATACAGGTTGTTGACCCAGGCGATGTCGCTGCCCGAGAACTCCTGCACGGCGGTCCACCAGCTGTTGCCGCCCACCGCCGGGTCGTTCACGTACTCGCCCCGCTTCTGGCAGACCGCGTCCAGCCAGTAGGCCGAGCGGACCGCGAGCACGTTGGAGTTCCTGGTGGGGTGCTGGCGCAGGTTGACGCCTGTCGCCCAGATGTAGACGTCGGTGAGGCTCGGGTCACCGCCGCTCGGCGCCGCCGGGGCGGCCTGGGCCGTGCCGGCGAGCCCGCCCACGGCGAACGCGGCCGCCGCCAGCGCCGTGACGGAGTGACGCATCAGTCGCTGCATGTGTGATGTCCCCCTGTGCCGATCTGCGGCCGGGCGGCACCCGGCCCGCACGCGGCACTCTAGGGACGATCGGGGCCCGGGGGTCCCTGACAAGTGTCAGGGCCCGGTGTGCTCCGCCTCCTCGAGCGCGACGAGTTCGGGGTGGTGGAGGTCGAAGGCCGGCGACTCGGAGCGTACGCGCGGCAGCGCGTGAAAGTTGTGGCGGGGCGGGGGACAGGACGTGGCCCACTCCAGGGAACGCCCGTAGCCCCACGGGTCGTCGACCTCGACCGGACGTCCGTACTTCGCGGTCTTCCACACGTTGTACAGGAACGGCAGCGTCGACAGCCCGAGCAGGAAGGCGCCGACGGAGGAGACCGTGTTGAGCGCCGTGAAGCCGTCCGCGGCCAGGTAGTCCGCGTACCGGCGGGGCATGCCCTCCACGCCGAGCCAGTGCTGCACCAGGAACGTGGTGTGGAAACCGGCGAACAGCGTCCAGAAGTGCACCTTCTCCAGGCGGTGGTCGAGCATGCGGCCGGTCATCTTCGGCCACCAGAAGCTGAATCCGCCGAACATCGCGAACACGATCGTGCCGAACAGCACGTAGTGGAAGTGCGCGACGACGAAGTACGAGTCGGTGACGTGCCAGTCCAGCGGCGGCGAGCCGAGGATCACCCCGGTCAGCCCGCCGAAGAGGAACGTCACCAGGAAGCCGGCCGCCCACAGCATCGGCGGCTCGAAGGACAGCGAACCCCGCCACATCGTGCCGATCCAGTTGAAGAACTTCACCCCGGTGGGGACGGCGATGAGATACGTGAGGAACGAGAAGAACGGCAGCAGAACGGCACCGGTGGCGAACATGTGATGCGCCCACACGGTGGCCGAGAGCCCCGCGATGGTGATGGTGGCGCCCACCAGCCCCGTGTAGCCGAAGATCGGCTTACGGGCGAAGACCGGGATGATCTCGGTGACCACTCCGAAGAACGGCAGCGCGAGGATGTACACCTCGGGGTGGCCGAAGAACCAGAACAGGTGCTGCCACAGGAGCGCCCCGCCGTTCTCGGCGTCGAACACATGGGCGCCGAAGTGCCGGTCGGCCTCCAGCACCAGCAGCGCGGCCGCCAGCACGGGGAAGGCCAGCAGCACCAGGACCGAGGTCAGCAGCACGTTCCAGACGAAGATCGGCATGCGGAAGATGGTCAGGCCGGGAGCGCGCATGCAGATGATCGTGGTGATGAAGTTGACCGCGCCCAGAATGGTGCCGAACCCGGACAGGGCCAGCCCCATGATCCACAGGTCGCCGCCGAGGTAGGGGGCGCGCAGCGGGCCGCTGAGCGGCGTGTAGGCGGTCCAGCCGAAGTCCGCCGCGCCCTGCGGCGTGAGGAAACCGCCCAGCACGATCAGACCGCCGAAGAGGAACAGCCAGTACGCCAGCATGTTCAGCCGCGGGAACGCCACGTCCGGCGCGCCGATCTGCAACGGCATGACGGCGTTCGTGAACCCCGCGAAGGTCGGGGTGGCGAACAGCAGCAGCATGATGGTGCCGTGCATCGTGAAGGCCTGGTTGTACTGCTCGTGGGAGAGCACCTGCATGCCCGGCCGGGCCAACTCGGCCCGCAGCAGCATCGCCAGCGCCCCGGCGATCAGGAAGAACGCGAACGACGTGACGAGGTACAGATGACCGATCCGCTTGTGGTCGGTCGTGGTGATCCAGGAGACGAGCACCCGCCCCCTGCCGTGGCGTTCCGCCGCAGGGACCGCGGCGGTCGGTCGGGTCGGTTCGGCGGGTTCGGTCTCTGTCACCATCCGACCAGGGCAACCGAGCCCCGGCCGCCCGCGTCGATGCCACGTCACGCAACCACCGAGGTACGGCCGGTTGGCTGATCGTTTGTAGCCGTCCGGGTGGGCAGGCGCCCCGGGCGGCCGAAGCGGCCGTCACCCGAATGGCCCCCGCACGCTACTGGTCACGGCCGAACCGGTGTCTCCTTGAGGGTGTCAGCGGCGTCCAGGCTGGGAGGCCGAACATGTACGAAATGTGCGTGGGCCCGGAGAAGGCGGGCGGAGCGTTGGTGTGGCACGTGTTGGCCAAACAGGCCGCGGCCACGCTGTGCGGACAGCAGCTCCGCGAACGTATTGAGGCATCCGACGGTGAACGGGCACGTCACTGCCCGGACTGCATGGCTTCCTTCGAGAAGTTGATGGCAACCACACCGTGCTGACGGACCGTCCGCGAGCCGTCCGCCCCGTCGCTCCACGCGGCGGGGCGGACGGCTTTCCCGTGCCCGGAGCCGGAGGGCGACGATCACCCGGTCGGGCCAGTGTGTCGACGGGGTCCGGGGGAATTCGCCGAGCATGCCCCGGGGTGCGACGTCCTCCCGCGTCCGGGGCGGTGGGACGCGCCGCGGCCGGGATCCCCGAGTCGGCCGCGGCGCACCCTCCTCCCACCGCGCGCGGGCGCCCGCCGCATCGGCCGCGGATGGGTGTCGGCCACCGGAACATTTGGGTGTCGTCCCCGATGGCGGCGCCACCCCCCGGCGTGTGACCGTGGACCGACGCCGCGCCCCGGGGGCCTTTTCGGGGGCCGGGGGACGTTGCAGGGAAGCCTCATTCAGCCCGTGCGCGGGCGTTGCCGCGTGGTCCGTTCCGGGTGTGCGTTCGCACCCCGAGTAGCCGGGGCGGCCGGTGCCCCGTTCGGTTCCGGGAGCGGTGTCACGGCACCGGCGCCGGTCGACGGCGTCCGTCCGTCCGCCCGGCGACGTACCACAGACGACGCACCACAGATGAAGGAGAACCCGCATCCATCCCCGTCAAGTGAAGCCCTCCCCACTCTCCGCACGGCGGAAGGCGGTGACCCGTGGGACACGCTGACACCCTGCTCGCCATGGGCGGCGCCTTCCTCGCCGCCGCGTTCCTCGCCCGCCTCGGCGGCAGGATCGGACTTCCGACGATTCCCCTCTTCATGCTCGCCGGCATCCTGCTCGGCCCGCACACCCCCGGCTTCGTCCTGGTCGAGGACGCGCACGACTTCGAGATGCTCTCGGCGCTCGGACTGGTGCTGCTGCTGTTCTACCTGGGCCTGGAGTTCCACCTCGACGACCTCAGGACGGGCGGCAGGCGGCTGCTCGCCGCGGGCGGCATCTACCTGCTCCTCAACGTCGGTGCCGGGCTCGGCTTCGGGTTCGTCCTCGGCTGGGGGCTGCGTGAGGCACTGGTGCTCGCCGGGGTGCTCGGCATCTCCTCCTCCGCGATCGTCACCAAGATCCTCATCGACCTCGGCCGGATCGGCCGCCCCGAGACGCGTCTGATCCTGGGCGTCATCGTGGTGGAGGACATCTTCCTCGCGCTGTACCTGGCCGCCCTGCAACCGATCATCTCGGGAGCCCAGGGCTTCGCGGAGATCGCCCTTCAGGCCGGCAAGGCCTTCGGCTTCCTGCTGGTGCTGGCCGCCGCGGCACGGTACGGCACCCGGCTCGTGGGCCGCCTGATCGAGACGCGGGACAACGAACTCCTCGTCATCAGCTTCCTCGGCGCGGCCGTGCTGGTCGCCGGCGTCTCCGAGGTCCTCGGCGTGGCCGACGCCATCGGCGCCTTCATGGTCGGCCTGATCCTGGCGGGCACCCCTTCCGGCCCCCGGATACGCGAGTTGGTGCACCCGCTCCGTGACGCCTTCGCGGCCATCTTCTTCTTCGCGTTCGGTCTCGCCATCGACCCCGGTGACATCGCCTCCGTCGCCGGTCCGGTCGCCGCGGCCGCCGTCCTGACCGTCGTCATGAACATCGCCGCCGGACTCTGCGTCGCCCGGCTGTACGACTACGGCGCGCAGCCCGCCGCGGAGATCGCCACCACCCTGGTCGCCCGCGGGGAGTTCGCGCTGATCCTCGCCGCGATGGCCGCGGGCGCCGGACTCGACGAGCGGCTCGCCCCCTTCATCGCCGGGTACGTCCTCGTGCTCGCCGTCCTCGGTCCCATCGTGGCGGCGCGGGCGCACCTGCTCGCCGGTGCCCTGCGGACGGCCGCCGGGCTGCTGCCCGGGACCAGGTCACCGGCCGTGGTGCCGGGCGAGGGGAAGGGCGGGGACGGGCCGTCGGAGTCCGTGGCGCTGTCCGCGGGGGCCTCGTCGTCGTCCTCGTCCGCCTCGGAGCGCGCGGAGGCCGAACGCTAGGCCGGGCCCGGGGCCGAGAGGAGACACGCGGGATCCGGCCCACGGGGCGGGAGATGCAGGGCGATCCGGCCGCCGCCGCGCACACCGGTTGCCCACCCGCCCGGCACCCTTCGCTGCGGTGGGACAATCTGCCCACAGGGCCGGTGTCCGACGCCGTGGTCGGAGCCGTCCGGGACCGGAAGGAGCCGTCAGCATGATCGAGTGGGTGCCCCTGGCCAGCGGTGCGAGACCCGTTCCCCGGCCGGTCGCCGCTCCCCTGGTGTGGGCGGGAGCCTTCGGCGGCGCCCTCACCCTGGTGGCACTCCTCAACGGCACGGTGGGTTCGGGCCGTCCCGGACTCGCCCTCCTCGTGCTCTCCCTGCTGGCGGCGCTGCTCGGGCTCTGCGCCCGCTTCACCGCCGCTCCCGGGACGGCCGTGCTGTGCTGGCTCTCCCTCAACGGTTTCGCGATCCCGCCGGCCGGCGTCCTGACGTGGACCGGCCGGCGGGACGCGCTGTGGCTCGCCTGCCTGCTCGGCGCCGCCCTCGTCGGCACGGCGCTGGCCCGCGTGGCGCACGCGCGGGCCGCCTACCGACGGCTCGGCGCGGCGACGGGGCCCGAGTCGCCGGAGCCGGGCCCCGGCGGCTTCTGACCCTTCCGACCGCCGCCCCGCGCCGGGACGGTGGTCCGGGAAGGACCGCGCCGGACACCCGGCGCGGCCCTCCCCACCTGTTACGGGGTCAGGCCGTGTGCAGCGTCAGCCCGTAGCGGTTCAGGATCTCGTTGACGGGCTGGAACCAGGTCTCGCCGCCGCTGGAGCAGTTGCCCCAGCCGCCCGAGGTGACGCCCTGCGCCTGGTCGCCGCTGATGAAGGAACCGCCGGAGTCGCCGCCCTCGGCGCACACGCTGGTCTTGGTCATCTGGTGCACCGCGCCCTGGCTGTAGTTGACCGTCTCGTTCTTGGCGAGCACGGTGCCGCAGTGCCAGTGGGTGGTGGAGCCGGAGCGGCAGATCGAGGCGCCCACGGGTGCCTCGTTGGAGCCGCGCACCAGCTGGTCGGAGACGGTGCCCCAGCCGAGCACGACCGGCACGGTCCACCAGCCGCTGCCCACGCTGACCCAGGCGTAGTCGTTGCCGGGGAACGACGAGCCCTGGAACGTGCCGATGTACGACCGGTCCCAGCCGCTCACCCCCGCGCCCGTCCCGCCGCAGTGCCCGGCGGTGACGAACCCGCCGTGCACGGAGAAGCCGATGGAGCAGCGGACGTTGCCCGTGTAGTACGGGTCGCCGCCGACGGTGCCCGCCGCGAAGGTCTGCGGGGCCGAGGCCACCGTCCGCACCGTGACCGGGCCGGCCTCGCGGGCCTGCTTCACGAAGCGCTGGACATCGTTGTCGGCCTGCTCGGTCCGGACCACGTCGACGACCACGGTGTTCGCCGCCGTGTCGACACGCCAACTGCTCACTCCGGCGGGCGCGTCGAGGCGGTCGACACGTGCCTTGGTCGCGTCGAGCGCCTTGGCACTGTGCTCGACGGTGCGCACCTGCGCGCCGGTGGCGCGGACCGCCGCCGCCGTGGACGGCGCCGCGTCCGAGGTGACGGCGACGGTCAGCCGTCCGGAGGCGGCGTCGAACCACGAGCCGCCGAAGGCCTTTCCGGCGGCCCGGCGTGCCTCGGGCGCGAGGTCGCCGGCCCGGCGTTCGGCCGCGAGCCGGTCCTCGGCCTCGGCCCGGGTGAGACCGAAGTCCCGCTGCATGGCGT
Source organism: Streptomyces sp. NBC_01723 (assembly GCF_036246005.1). Taxonomy (NCBI): domain Bacteria; kingdom Bacillati; phylum Actinomycetota; class Actinomycetes; order Kitasatosporales; family Streptomycetaceae; genus Streptomyces; species Streptomyces sp. NBC_01723. Next base: position 647,171 of record NZ_CP109171.1, on the reverse strand, counting down.
CCAGGAGACCGGCGGAGGCCGGCTGCTCGGTGGAGGGGGAGGGGGCGTCGGCCGCCGAGGCCGGCAGGGTGCCGACCGCGGTGAGGCTGCCGAGTACGAGGAGGCCGGCCAGGCCGAGGTGCCTGAGTCTGCTGCGTCTCACGGGAGTTGCCCTTCGTCGTTCCAGCAAGGTGGGGGTGGAACAACCACGTACTGAGAGCGCTCTCATCGGGTTGCTCCGAGCTTAGCCAGCCAGCCTTATCAGGTCCATGCCAATGCAGGGCCTTTCCGTGGGACCGGCGCCGGACGGCGCCGCGCCGGCCACCCCGGGCGGGGTGGCCGGCACGGTGCGGGCGGCGTGTCGGTCAGTACCAGGCGGTCTGCGCCCAGACGTGGCCGTCGCAGGTCAGCAGGGCGCGGGAGACGCGGCCGTTCAGGTTGTTGCCGATCTTCGAGTAGGCGTAGTCGATGCCCGGATCGACGGTCTCCGAGACCCAGCCGTCGGCACGCCCGGCGCCCGAGTTGGAGCGTTCCAGCACGGCGGCGCAGTTGGCCCGGGAGTTCTCGATCCGGGCGAACGAACCGCAGCGGGAGGAGTAGAAGTACTTCAGCGCCATGCCCTCCGCGTACCGGGTGGCGCCGACCTGCCGGAACGTCCCCGCGCAGCTGGACACGGTCGGATACTGCCCCTCCATGCCGTAGGCGCCGTAGTTCCCGCCCGAGTACGGTGCGGCCTGGGCCGGTACGGCGGACAGCGCCAGCGCGACGGCGGCGCCCCCCGCGGCCAGCAGAGTGGTGAGCGATGATCGGCGGCTCATGAGCCCTCGTTTCCTGTGTCGGCGATGACTGTGTCGGCGGTGAGCCGGACCGGCGACCACCCCCGTCAGCGACGTTAGGCGGGCCTCGCGGTGCCCGGTACCTGAGAGATGTCAGGGCGGTGGGGATCCTTCCGCCCTGGTTGGCCGCGCGCGGACGGGGCACTCAGTGCTGCGTCGTGCGGTGACGGCGACCGGAACCAGGAGGCACGCGTGGCGGTTCGGCATCGGTTGGTCCAGGCGACCCCGCAGGTGGTGTGGGACGTCCTGGCCGACGGCGACCTGTACGTGCAATGGGTGGTCGGGCCCTCCGACTCCACCCCCGAGGCGGGACACTGGCCGCAGGTCGGGGCGACCATCGCCTACGAGGTGCGGTTGGGACCGCTGCGGCTGAACAACGAGTCCGTCGTCCGGCACAAGGTCGACGGGTCCCTGCTGGAGATCGAGGCCAAGGCCGGCCGGCTCGGCACCGCCCGGATCTCCGTCGAGCTGCGGGCCTGGGGTGAGGAGTGCCTGGTGATCGTGGACGAGCACCCGTTGCGCGGTCCCGGAGGGCTGCTGCACAACGCGGCCGTCGAGGCGCTGATCCAGGTGCGGCACCGCGCGATGCTGGCCCGGCTGGCCGGGCTGTGCGAGTCCCGGGCCGGGGAGCGGCGCCGCCCCGATCCGCCGGACACGGCCGGGTCCGTGGAGTACCGACCGGGAGACGGCCGTGCCTGACGCCGTCGTGATCGGTGCCGGCCCCAACGGACTCGTCGCGGCCAACCTGCTGGCGGACGCCGGCTGGAGCGTACGGGTCCTGGAGGAGCAGCCAGAGCCGGGCGGCGCGGTGCGTCACGACTCCGGGGTCGCCCCGGGCTTCGTCAGCGACCTGTTCAGCTCCTTCTACCCGCTCGCCGCAGCCTCCCCGGTGCTCGCCGCGATGCGGCTGGAGGACCACGGACTGCGCTGGGCCCACGCCCCCCACGTACTGGCCCACCCGCTGAGCGACGGCACGTGCGCCGTCCTCGACCGTGACGTCGCCGTCACCGCCGGCTCCCTCGACACCTTCGCGGCCGGAGACGGTGCCGCCTGGGAGCGTCTGTACGGCGTGTGGGACCGCTACCGGGCCGACATCCTGGACGCCCTGTTCACCCCCTTCCCGCCGGTCCGCGCCGCCGCCCGGCTGGCCCTGCGGCTGCGGGGCGCGGGCGGGCTCAGGCTGGCCCGCATCCTGGTGCTGCCGGTGCGCCGCATGGGCGCGGAGGAGTTCCGGGGCGAGGGCGGCAGACTGCTCCTGGCCGGCAACGCCCTGCACGCCGACCTCGCGCCCGAGGCCGCAGGCAGCGGCGGCTTCGGCTGGCTGATGTCGATGCTCGGGCAGACCTACGGGTTCCCCGTGCCGGTCGGCGGCGCCGGAGCGCTCACCGCGGCCCTGGTCCACCGGCTGCGCTCCCGCGGCGCCACGGTGAGCTGCGGGCACCGGGTCGAGCACGTCGTGGTCCGCGACCGGCGCGCGGTCGGCGTCCGCACGGCTGGCGGGGAGCTGATCCCCGCGCGCCGCGCCGTCCTGGCGGACGTCTCCGTGTCCGCCCTGTACGGCGGTCTGGTCGCCCCCGAGGACCTCCCCGAACAGGTCCTCGCCGACCTGCGGCGCTTCGAGTGGGACTTCGCCACCTTCAAGGTGGACTGGGCGCTGGACGGGCCGGTGCCCTGGCGGTGCGCGCAGGCGGCGGGGGCCGGGACCGTGCACCTGGCCGACGGTCTCGACGAACTGACCCGGTTCGCCGCCCAGATCGCCATGGGCCGCGTCCCCGACCGCCCCTTCTCCCTGTTCGGCCAGATGACGACGTCCGACCCGACCCGCTCACCCCGCGGCACCGAGTCCGCCTGGGCCTACACCCACGTCCCCCACGAGGTCCGGGGCGACGCGGGCGACGCGGGTATCACCGGGAGCTGGGACGCCGGAGAGCGGGAGCTGATGGCCGACCGGGTCGAGCGCCAGGTGGAACGCTTCGCACCCGGGTTCCGTGCCCTGATCCGGGCCCGTCGCGTGCTGGCCCCGCCGACGCTCCAGGCCCTGGACGCCAACCTGACGGGCGGCGCCATCAACGGCGGCACCGCCGCCATGCACCAGCAACTGGTCTTCCGGCCCGTGCCCGGCACCGGGCGGCCGGAGACCCCCGTGGCCGGGCTCTACCTCGCCTCCGCCGCCGCCCATCCCGGCGGCGGAGTGCACGGCGCACCCGGTGCCAACGCCGCCCGCGCCGCACTGCGCCGGCACCGTTTCGCGGGCCTCACCCGGGCGCAACGGGCCCTGGCCCGCCGCGACCGGGCCGGCGACAGACGGTGACCGTCCGCGCAGCCCCCGAGGAAAGGCCCGACCGGTGACAGACAGCCCCCTGCAGAACCGCACCGTCGTGGTGACGGGCGCCGCCCGAGGACTCGGCGCCGCCCTGGCCCGCGCCTGCGCCCGGCGCGGCGCCCGGCTCGCCCTGCTCGGCCGGGAGAAGTCCCGCCTGCAAGCCCTCGCGGCCGACCTGCCCACCCCGGCGCTCGCCGTCGAGGCCGACGTCACCGACCCCGCCGCACTGGCGGAGGCGGCCGCTGCGGTACGCCGGGGCCTGGGACCGCCCTCGGTCGTGGTGGCCAACGCGGGCATCGCGGAGGGCGGGCCGTTCGTCACGTCGGACCCGGCGCTGTGGCGCCGCGTCGTCGACGTCAACCTCACCGGCAGCGCCCACACGGCCCGGGCCTTCCTGCCGGACCTGCTGCGCACCGCCGGCTACCACCTCCAGATCGCCTCGCTGGCCTCGCTCGGCGCCGCCCCCATGATGAGCGCCTACTGCGCCTCCAAGGCGGGCGTCGAGGCCTTCAACCACTCGCTGCGCGCCGAGGTGGCCCACCACGGCGTCGCCGTGGGCATCGCCTACCTCAACTGGATCGACACCGACATGATCCGCGACGCCGACCGGTACCCGGTCCTGCGCGAGCTGCGCGGGCACATGCCGCCGCCGGCCCGCCGCACCTTCCCGGCGGACGACGTCGCCGCCCGGCTGGTCCGCGCCATGGAGCGCCGCCGTACCGCCGTCTACGTCCCCGGCTGGCTGCGCCTGGCCCAACTGGGACGCATCACGCTGCCGCCCGTGGTCCTGCGGCTCTCCCGCCACGAGCTGCCGCGGCTGGAGGCCGACGGATCGATGCGCGCCACCGGCCCGCTCGGCGCGGGCGGACTGGCCGACCGGGACGGGCCCGAGCCGGGTGCGTAGGCCACCGGGCCCGGGCACCGGTTCCGCTGCTGAGAGGACGGCATGCAGACGTTTCTCCCCCTCCCCGGGTTCCGGGAGTCGGCGCTCACGCTGGACCGCCGCCGGCTGGGCAAGCAGCGGGTCGAGGCGCTCCAGGTGCTGCGCGGCCTGACCGTGCCCGGCTACGGCTGGCGCCGGCACCCGGCGGTGCGCATGTGGGCCGGCTACGAGGAGGCACTGGTGCGGTACGGCCTCGAGGTCTGCCGGGTCTGGCGCGACCAGGGCCACCAGGACAGCTGCGCCGCCTCGCTCGTCGCCGGCCTGGCCGCCCGCCGCCGTCACGAGCCCGTACGGGACCAGACCGCCCTGGGCCGCGCGGGGGAGCTGCCGCCGTGGCTCGGTGACGAGGCCTTCCACCGCAGCCACAGGTCCGCGCTGCTGCGCAAGGACCCCGAAGCCTACGGCGGGCTGTTTCCCGGCGTACCGGACGACCTTCCCTATGTGTGGCCGGCCTCGGACCGGTCGGGAGAGGAGCCGGCGAGCGGCACGTAGAAGGTCATGGGCGGCGTCAGGAGCTCCGCGCGCCGAGCCCCTTCAGGTCCACCGTCTCGCCGGCCGGCGGCTGTTCGGGGTCCACCGGCTCGCCGTAG